>DATKZQ010000190.1:0-45515 GCA_035527895.1 Desulfatiglandales bacterium | reverse complement strand
ACTTGAGCACCGCCATCGTGCAAGTGGCACAGCAGGCCATCCCGGCGGTGGTGCATATCGAGGTGACCCAAGCTCAGACCGTGACCAGTCCTCTGTTGCCCTTTGAGAACGATCCTTTCTTCCGACGCTTCTTTGGTGCTCCCGAGGCCCCTCGAAAGTTCAAGCGGGAATTAAAGGGACTGGGTACCGGGATGATCATGGATTCAAAGGGGCACATCCTCACTAATAACCATGTGGTGGCAAGTGCCACCAAGATTGAGGTGCTCCTGGACAGCGGCGACCGATATGCGGCAAAGGTGGTGGGCACCGATCCCAAGACGGATCTGGCGGTCATCGAGATCCCGGCAAAGCAAGGGCTGCCTTACGTAACCTTTGGGGATTCGGACAAGGCAGAGGTAGGTCAGTGGGTAGTGGCCATCGGCCATCCCCGTGGATTAGACCAGACCGTCACCCAGGGGATCATCAGTGCCAAGCATCGAACAGGAATCATGGATCCCAGCAGCTATCAAGACTTTCTGCAGACCGACGCTGCCATCAACCCGGGTAACAGCGGCGGCCCCTTGTTGAACCTTCGGGGGGAGGTGATCGGGGTTAATGCCGCAATCGTATCTGAATCGGGTGGATATGAGGGGATTGGCTTTGCCATCCCGAGCAACATGGCCCTTTACATCGCCGAGCAACTCATTGCCCGAGGCAAGGTGGAGCGGGGCTGGTTAGGTGTCAGCGTGCAGGATCTTACGCCAGAACTTGCCAAATCATTCGGCGCTGAGGGCACCAAGGGTGCGCTGATTGCTGAAGTTGTTAAGGGAGGACCCGCTGAGAAGGCCGGCGTGAAAAAGGATGATATTGTGATCGCCTATCAGGGGAAAGGTATTACCAGCGCCAGTACCCTCAGAAATGAGGTGGCCATTGGCCCCATCGGTCAAGAGGCGAAGGTCACCGTTCTCCGCAACGGTAAGAAAGAGGAGATTACGGTTAAGATCGGTAACCTGGAGGATGCTACAAAAATACTGTCCTCATCTATCAAAGAACGCTTAGGGGCAGAAGTCCGCCCCGTGACACCCCAGGAGGTAGAGAAGTATGGCCTCGATCCGCAACAGGGAGTTGCCATCACGTGGCTAGATCCCAAGGGCCCCCTCGGGCAGGCCGGCTTTGAGGTGGGAGATGTGATCCTGGAAATCAACGGCCGGCCGATTGAGACCGTGGAAGACTTCTCCGGAATGATGAGCACGGTGAAGCCAGGTCAGAGAATAGCGGTGCTCGCCCTTGATCACCGGAGTGGGAATGCGGGCTATGTCGAGGTGACGGTGCAGTAAGCAGGCATTAGAGCTACGTTCCTTCAGAGGCATCAAAGAAGCACCAGTTCGCCCAGACCATTTAGCCCATGGAAAGACGGCTGTGTGACCGTCACAATGCTTGTAGTTTTGGCAGTCCAGCCAGTTGCAAGGGAACTTTTGCTGCTTAGTTTGGCAGGGTTCTGGATGTTAGCCCATTACTCTTGAGAAAGGAGGGAGTGGTGAACTTTCAGGCACTGTTTGAACCCAAGACCATGGCCGTCATCGGCGTTTCTTTGACCAATGATCGTCATCCGGCCAATGTCGTGTATGCCAAAAATCACCTCCGGTACCCGGTTAAGGTCTTCCCGGTTAACCCTCGGGGAGGGGTTCTCGCAGGACAAGAGGTATTTACTCACATCTCACAGATTCCGGAAAAGGTTGATCTGGCGGTGATCGCAGCTCGTGCCGAGCAGGTTCCCACTATTTTGTCCGACTGCATTGTGGCCGGGGTGAATGCCGCAATAATCATTTCAGCGGGATTTGCGGAAACCGGGAGGCTCGATCTGCAGGATCGCATAGTCTCAATAGCCCGAGAGGCGGACTTTCCCTTTGTGGGGCCCAACTGCCTGGGCATCTATTCCCCTTCCCATATGGACACCTTTTTCCTCCCGCCCGAGCGAATGGTCAGGCCCAATCCCGGAAACGTGGCCCTGGTAAGCCAGAGCGGAGGCGTGTTGGTTGACCAGATAGTCAAGTTCGCGGAGGAGGGAGTTGGTTTGTCAAGGGCGATAAGCATCGGCAACAAGGCCCTCATCGGTGAGCTCGATCTCCTCAGTTACCTGGCCCAGGACCCGGAGACAGCGGTCATCGGTTTCTATGTCGAGGGTTTCGGAAAGAACGAGGGCCGCGAGTTCGTTCTAGCGGCAAGTCAATGTCCAAAGCCCGTGATCGTGTTAAAGGCCGGCAAGAGCCCCGGGGGAGGCCGAGCTGTTTCCAGCCACACTGCTTCCCTTGCCGGCGATTATGAGACCTTTTCGACCGTGCTTTCCCAGTACGGCGTTGTTGAGGCAAGGGACCAACTGGAAATGATCTCCTTCTGCGAATCGCTCAGTTGCTACCAAAGATCAATCGAGGGCAACATAGGCATCATAACAGGCAGTGGCGGGCATGGAGCCCTGGCCGTGGATTTCTGTTCCGCCCACGGTCTTGCGGTGCCGTATCTCCCTGAACTAGCCCAAACCGAAATAAGGCAAAATCTATCTTCGAGTGTGCAATCGATTGCCTCGCTTGGTAACCCAATCGATCTGACAGGCAGCGCTGTGGACGATGACTTCGTCTTTGCAACCGGTTACCTGAGCAGGAGATCAGAGATCGATTGTATCGTAATGTTGCTCCTTCCCTACCTGCCCGGTATAACGTCAGATATCGGAGCCAGGGTAAGCCAGATCTACCAACAGGAACACAAGCCCTTGGTCGCCTATGTGCCTCACGTGGAGAGATATCGAATGATTATCGAGGGATTTGAACTCAACCGAATGCCTGTGTCGCCTTCCATCGAGGGCGCAGTTCTCATGGCTGAGGCACTGAGGAGAGGCAAGCCATGCTGACAGATGAAATCAAGGATATCCTTTCGGCCTCCTGTGAGCTGGGCTGGGTCTTGGAACCGGAAGCCAAGCGCCTCTTTTCCCTCGCTGGATTGGATGTGCCCAAGTTCATGTGGGCAACTGAGATTGAAGAAGCGGTTCGGTTCGCTCAAGAGATCGGTTACCCTGTAGTGGCTAAAGTCGTTTCTCCTCGCGTGCTACACAAATCCGACGTCGGTGGTGTGGTTGTGGGCATAGGCAGTGACGAGAAGCTGAGCGAGAGCTTTGGTCGATTCAGCCGGCTCGAGGGCTTTGCAGGTATGCTGGTCGAGGAAATGGTTTCAGGGGTGGAACTCATAGTAGGAGCTAAGGTTGATTACCAATTCGGGCCCGTGATTCTCCTGGGAATGGGCGGAATCGGAGTGGAGATTTACAGGGATACGACCTTGAGAATGGCTCCTTTGAAAGAAAAGGATGTGGAGTCTATGCTGAGGGATCTTAAGGCCCACCAGTTGCTCGAGGGGTACCGCGGATCTGAGCCTGTCAATCTGACGGAATTGAAAGGCATGGTGGTTACCTTTTCCGCTCTGGTTATGGAAATCGAGGGATCAATCGAATCCATTGACCTGAACCCGGTTCTGTGTTCTTCGAGGAGATGCGTCGTGGCAGACGCCAGGATTATTCTCAAGGAGAACAAACCAGTTCCCGAGCCAAATGCCACCTAGCCTTACCGCCCCTTTTGACCGATCACCCACTAGTGGCGCTGCTAAATCCAAGCCGGCATCAGTCCCTCTTGATTATGACCCGTGCATAATCCGCCTCATGATGGATTTCGATATCTCGCTCGGTAAGGTTCTCATCTACGGGATATTCTTGCTTCACGTACTCCAGAACAGTAGAAGGAGTAAGCCGTTTTCCATACCTCTTTGTAAAGTCCGGTTTGTAGATCGTTACCTCCATGTTCCCCTCCTTGTGCCCTCGGGCTTTGCGTAGGTTATGCTTCGGTGCAAAGCACTCCTAAGTTGGTCCCTGGAAGCCTCAGTTTTCTCAGAGGCGTGTTCTTGGCCTACGTCCATAATGCAGTATAAACATTGCCAAACCGAGGGTCAACGGGCTGAGAAGGGCTGCCTTCTCTCCTTCCGGGAGTTGCCATTTTCCACCTAGCCTTCCTACCGGCCCTGACAGGAAATCTCATTTGATTCAGACGAAGGATCGTTAAAAGAATTTCGGGAAGGCCTAATGGAAAAAAAAGAGCTGGAGATCAAGCCAATACAGAAGAAAAAGATTCCGGAGATAATAATCCAAGAATTAAAATCATTGATCGATATGGGAAAAATATCAACCGGGGATAAATTACCAACCGAAAGAGAGCTGTCCAGCATGCTGAACGTGAGTCGACCCCCCTTGCGCGAAGCGCTAAAAACGTTGAGTTTGCTCGGCATCCTGGAAAATAAACCCGGAAAAGGGACATTTCTTAGAAGCTCACCCGCACAATGGCCGATTGAACCATTTATAATAATTTCATTGGAATCAGGTAATGTTTTACATATTTATGAAGCTAGGCAAGCTTTGGAGGTAATAGTTGCAGGGCTTGCTTCTGAGCGCAGAGAAAGAAAGCACCTGTCCGTCATGAAAAAAGCGCTGGAGAAAATGCGATGCACTTTGGATAATCCTAAAAAATATATCGAAAATGAGTTGCAGTTTCATAAAGCTGTGACAGAGGCATCAAAAAACCCTGTTATGATCGATATTATGGAAAAGCTTTATCAGCAGCTTGAAAACGCACGAAAAGCTGCATATAAAATCTACTCTAAAAAGAAATCTAAAGCCGATTCAGACGGTTTCACTGAATCTGATGAAACCGAGTGGTGTCCTTCCAACCCTTCCTTTCTTGAACAAGATTTGAAAAATCACGAACTAATTTTCAATTATATTGAGTGCCAGGATATAAACATGGCAAAAAAAGCAATGTCGGACCATATGAAGCTGCAGTATTTTAAAAAGGCCCTGGAAAAATATGATAAATAAATTGTTTTCGGCATCCCCAGCCACCATTGATGGATAAACGAGACCTACGGTCTCTGATAGTTGGCCACGTAAAAATCCTCGACAATCCCCCTGGCTTTCAATGACTCTCCGTATTCCCGGGCCGATTGTTTGTCCGGAAAATGGGAGATGCGCACCTGGTACCAGCGTTTGTCGCCGCCGACGGCTTGCGTCCAGTAGGCACCCAGCCCCTGCGCTTTGAGCTGCTCCACGAAACGGAAGGCGTAATCCGATTTCAGGTAGGCGGCCACCTGGATCGTGAACGGGTCCGTCATCGTCACCTTTTGGGGCAGCGCCGCTTCCTGAGCTGTCGGTTCGGCTTTGATCAGATAACTCACGGTATTGATCGACAAATAAGCAACAGCGGCGGTCAATCCTGCCAGCATGGCCGCACCTAACGCGCGGCGGGCCCTGCGGGAGCCCTGCAGCACGCCGGCCAGCGCTGTCGCCCCTTGGATGACCCGGCCGGCGGCAGCGGACATGCCGTGCGAAATGCGCAGGGCAAGGCCGCGGACGCTGTTTGCCAGATAGGTGCCGAGGCCAATTTTGCGCCGGATTTTGGGAGCCGCCGGCGGCGGCGCCGGCGGTTCAAAATCGGCGCTCATTCGTTCCAATTGGAGCTCATCGAAACCGTCCAGGCACGCCGTCGCCCGTTGCAGCAAGGGGCCCGTCCGCTCGGCGGCCGGCGTCCAGCGCACGCAGGCGGCGATGCCGCGCAGCAGTTCGGATCGATCCAGGTTGCCGCCCATGGCCTGCAGGTAAACTTGAAGCGCCCGTTCATCCACACGCCGCTCGGTCAGAAAAAGGCGCGCCAGATCCTCGACAAATTTGGCAGGCACGGAAGCGTTTTGATGTAAGACGCGCCGGTAGGTTTGCAGGGCAAAAAAATCGGTGCGCTCGAACAGCAGGTAGAAGCGCGCCAGGGCAAATTGAATCGGTTTATTTGCGGGCAGTGCATTTCCAATCCGATGCGCCAATTCCTCGTGCCGTTCTTTGAGTCCCCCCCGGCGCCCAATCTGAGCCAGCCAGCTTTCGGCGATCTCCTCATCCTCGGGATGATCGTACAGGTAGGCGCGCAGAAACCTCTCGGATTCGGGGTGCGTATCGGTGCGTGCGAGATAAAACCGCGCCATGCGCGCGGCCAGAGCGCTGGATTTGCCGCGTCTGGCCAGCGGAGAAATCAAAAAGCTGTCAAATACCGCCGCGGCACTGCGAAACAAATTTTCGGCTTCCGGATACATGCCGTCCCGTTCGCAGCCGCCGGCTTCACGAACCAGCCGCTTTACGGTGCCGATGGCCCAGCGGTTGAAAGCCCAGCCGAAGGCCCAGAAAAGTACAGCCAGAATGACACCCGCCGGCAGCAGCACCCACTCCAGCCCGATGCGAAACTGAATGTGCGGCAGCACCCGGAGGCTGATGAGCCCGCCGACGACGGCTGAAAGCCAGATGCGCGTGGCAAAATGTTTAAGTGCTTGGGGCATGGTCTTGCAACGTGTCTAAGATGAGCTCCCCCCCCCGCTTCCGGCGGGAGCAAAGTGCGTCCTTAAGCGTCGCAGTGCGAGATCCCTCACCGTGGATTTGACCGCAACCCTAAGTTAGCCATGAATTTAGGTTTAGAAGGTCTCCCCCTCACCTTTCAATTGCTGTCCCTCCCGCAGCGCCACCCGCACCGCCTGCGGGCTCCATTGCCCGGCCGCCCGGCCGGTGACGGCATCGACGTTTTCAAAGCGGATATCGCTCGGAATTGTAAATTCCCGCGGCGGTTCTCCATCCGTGGCGTGGATCATAAACTCGGCCCAGATGGGGGCCGCTCCGCGGGCGCCGCCGATCCCCCGGTCGGCAGTGTCCCGCATGCCCACGCCCCGGTCATAGCCCACCCAAACCGACGCACACAGGTTCGGAGTAAACCCCGTAAACCAGGCGTCATGATAGTCGTCGGAGGTGCCGGTCTTGCCGGCGGCCGGCAGATCAAAGCCCATGCGCCGGACAATCGCACCGGTGCCGGTGTTGACAACCCCCTGCATCATATCCACCAACTGATAGGCCACACCGGCATCCAGCGCCCGTTTGCCGCCGACAATGTGCTCTTCGAGAATTCTGCCCAGCGGATCCTCCACCCGCCGGATAAAAAACGGCTCGTGCCGGATGCCGCCGGTGGCAAAGGTCGCAAACGCGGACGCCATTTCCAACGGGCTTACCCCGGAGGTTCCCAGGGCCACCGAATATACCGGTGTCAGCGGGCTTTTGATGCCGCAGCGGCGGGCAACCTCGATCACGGCATCCGGTCCGACACGCTCGACGAGCTGAGCGGCCACCGAATTGACGCTTTCCATCAGCGCCCGCTTCAGAATCATGGGGCCGTCATAGGTTCCTTCAAAATTTTTGGGCTGCCAGTCGGCGGCGCCCACCACCGGAATTTTAATCTTTTGGTCCACGGCCACAGTGGCCGGCGAAACGGCGAGTTTTTCAAAAACGGCGTAATAGAGAAACGGTTTGAATCCGGAACCAGGCAAGCGGTTGTTCTGCACGGCCCGATTGTATTCGGTCTCGGAGTAGGCTCTCCCGCCCACCATTGCCTTGACGGCGCCGCAGTTCGTCTCCACGGCCACCAGGGCCACCTGAGGGCGCGTGTCCACGCTATCCAGGCGTTCGCCTTCCGAGCCTGCCACCCCCAGCAGCGCATCGAGTTTGATTAATCCGTTCTGGACCGATTCCACCGCCCAGCTCTGAAGCTGGGGATCCAGGGTCGTCATCACCTTCAAGCCGCCGTGGTAAACCACTTCGGGGCCGTAGCGTTCTTCCAGCTCCTTGAGCACCACATCCAGGAAATAGCTGCCGGTGCAAGTACCGGCTCCGCGCGGCTGCAGATGCAGCGCTTGGCCGGCGGCGTCTTGTGCCTCCCGGGCGCTGATGGCCCCCACCGCGACCATGCGCGCCAAAACCACCCGCTGCCGATTCTTGGCGCGGTCAAAATGCAGATAGGGGTTGTAGCGCGTCGGAGATTTGGGCAGACCCGCCAGCAGGGAGGCTTCCGCCAGTGTCAGGGCGGCAGCGGATTTGCCGAAAAACGATTGGGCGGCCTGTTCAATGCCGTGCGCGCCGACTCCGAAAGGAATCTGATTGACGTAGGCTTCCACAATTGCGCCCTTGTCATATTGGGCTTCAATTTGCAGCGCCACCAGCAATTCGCGAAACTTCCGCATGTAGGTGCGTTGATAGCTGAAGAAAAGATTTTTGGCAAGCTGCTGGGTGATGGTCGAGGCGCCCTGAACCTCTCCCGGCGTAAACAGCGTGACCCACAGGGCTTTGAGCGTGCGCAGTTTGTCGACTCCATGGTGTTCCCAAAAGCGGTGATCTTCGGTGGCCATAACGGCCTGGATGAAATGCGGCGATACCCGGCTTAAGGGGATCGCCTCCCGTCCGCCGATGACCATGACCCGTTCGCCGGTTGCCGCAAAAATTTCAGTGGGCGGCGTTTCGATGATGCGACTCAACGGCTCCGGGACCCGCGGCAGCTCCCGCACGGCGATAAAAAAGAGCGCCAGGACCGCCAGCGCTCCGCCGCCGGCCAGAACCAACGCCAGATAAAAAATACTGCTCAGGCGTCGAATGAAACGTGCGCCAAATGTCATGGAGACGTCCACTTCTTTGCCGGGTCAGCCGGGGCTTCCGCGTTTCGTTTTTTGCCTTCCAAATAGGTCCGCAGCCGCCAAACGGCCCATTCGTGGCCCTTGATCAGAATCACCTTGCGCCGCGATCCGTCAACGATTTCAAATCCGAGCTCAATGAATCCGGAAACGGCCTCATCCGAGATCCCCACCCGGACAATATCTCCCGGTACCTGCAGCAGACTTTCCGGATTCGGTAGCATATTGCGGCGCACCTCTTCCGGGAATGCTTCCAGTGCTTCAAAAAAATGCGCGGCCGTATAAATCCGATTTTCAAAATAGGCAAGGCCTTCCAGGGTTTCCACCGGTGCCAGCTGCTGGCGCTCGAGATTCAAGAGAACGTCGGAGGTTATCTTCAGCTGCCGTAAAACCCGGTTGCCGGCATCCAGCAGATAGACCATCAATCCGTCACCGGCCTTTTCAAAATAGCTCCGGCGCCAGTGCCCCTGGCTGGCGAGTCGCAAAAGCTCATAGGCCGAGATAATTTCCCGGCCGGCTTCCGGGGGAAGATTCAGATAGAGATTGCGAAAGTGATCGGCGGAAAGCATCACGCCCTGCCCCGGCGTCACGTTGGCGGCGATCTGATTAAACGTGGTCGCACCGCGAGCCTCCCGCTGGATGGCCTGGCGGTCGGCGACGATCTGCTCGAGGGTTTGACGCGCAGCCACCGTCTGCTTGCCCTGCTCCCAGATCGCCCCGGATTCCGGTCGCACCGCGTTGGTGGTTACCAGATATGCGCCGACGGCCCGCTCGATCCAATCGAATCTCAGCTCCAGGATAAACACAGTGCTGATCAAAAGGGCCACCGCCACCGGACGCCGGGCACATATTCGGCGAAGCCAATCACCGATATTTTGGGGTCCGAACCAGTCTGACATGATCGGTATCTTTCGGAACGAACGTTACGCATGCACGCATGCGCAGTTATGCTTACAACCATTCAAAGAAGCGATTCACGTGAGTTCATTTGAACTCAGCTTGTTAACTATAGAGAAGCGTCGGATAAGTGTCAAGCAGGTCCAGGCGGTGCGCGGCGGAAATCGGGCCTTGTCCGGGGGGTGGGAATTCATCGGCCTTAATGTATATCGATAAAATCACAGTACTCATCGGCGTCAACGTCCATGCGGTTGCCGAATTTGTCTATGCCGGAAAATTTGAACACCAAATGGGAGGGAACGATGGTCCCATTGGCGGCGGCATTTTGGTGGATTCTGAAGGTCACCGTTGCCCGGAAGTTTTCGGCGTCATAAATTCCCAATTCCGGGAAAGGTTCCAGGGTGACTTCGGTTTGCGGAACATCCTGGCCGAAATTGTAAGCTTGACCGGGGTCGCCGCGCGTGGAGCGGCTGATGTTCCAGTGAAAGGGGTTTCCCACCGATGCCCGGTCCATTTCCTTGCTGAACTGAAAGACCATCGTAAAGGTTTTGGAGGTGTTGGCATTCAATAAATAGGTATCCAGGGCGGACAACGGCGTGTACGGACCAAAATAGTGCGGAAACGTGCTGGAGGTGGATGCAAATTCGATGCGGGGGGCCTCGGCGCGATACAGGTACCGGCTGACCGTGTCGGCCAGGGCCGGATCCGTTTTGGCGATTATTTTCAGCTGCTCAACGGCGGCATCCATTTGTCCCGCATCCGCATAGGCATAGGCCAAATCCGCACGGCCGTAAATAAAATCAGGATTCAGGCGAATGCTTTCCTGGAACTGCTCAATCGCTTTTTCATACAATTGCTCGCGGGCGTATACCAGCCCAAGGCCGTAGTTGCCTTGCCCGCCGTGCTGCGGCACAGCAAGAGTGATAAGTGATAAGAACTCCCTTTGTTGGAGGGAAAGTATAGGTGGAGTGGCCTTGTATGTCAACGGGCTTACAACATATGCCGTTATTGGGGTAGGCCATGGCGGGAGGGCTTATGAGGGCTGTCAAGGGCAGGGAGGTATATCTCTTCAACGATGGAATTTATTCGGTGTTGCGTCTTTTTTGGCTCAATCTGGTTAAAGGCCTCCGTTGACTCCCATGGCCGTCTTTGAAATTAGCAGGTATAAGTCTCAATCGGATAATCAGGATCTTTACAGAGGTGATCCTCACTAGGTGGGATCTGAGAATCTGAGAAATCTAAGCAGATATGTACTGGTGGAGCGTTGGCCCTGGCAGAGGGTTTCTTTTTGACTAACCAGATCCCTCAGTGTTTCAGAATCTTCTCTATTACATCTTTATCCTCAATAAAGCTGACAAGCTTCACGGTTCCCTGGCACTGAGGGCAGGTGAGAGGATCAACCTCATTTACCCTGTTAAATAGAGCGATGCAATTTGTGTTAATACTTGCGTTTTCCAGCAGACTCAAAACAAGGAGCTTATCCGAAAGTTATTATTTAACAGGGTGAATCTTCCGAATAAGCCTTGCCCAATTCTTCCGATATTGTTTTGAATCCTCTTGCGGTTCAATAATAAAAGGTATCAACCCATCCTGGTCTTCCTTTTGCCGTCTCCCACGGCAGACATTACTGTAGTAGCCATAAGAGCGGACCATCTGCTCTCCTTTATCAGGTATATGAGAAGACATAGCAGCCAGCCATTCTAGGGCATCAAAGGCCTTCTGTTGCCTCCCGTCCTTTGATTTGTATATGACTTTGGATTCCTCTCGGATGTAGGTCATCCGCTCTTGTGAGAAGGAGGCACGGATAATCCGCCACAAATATAGGCAGACAAGTATAGCGAGCGGGGTTTTCCATAGCATCTTCCTCCCTGGGATAAATTCTTGGTCCACAAAAAACATTGAAGCCCGAATGGCGCCAGGATAAAAGCATGTTGATGAGATCTTGAGTGATTTTACTTTTGGACAGGAGCATGTTATATCTTCAGAGACGATCAGAAATACAGTACTCGGGGCTCTTCAGGCAACTCGGCTGGAGTATGTGCCCGTGAGAGAAAAAACGGGGGAAGTCCTGCTCAGAGACATCAGCCTTTACCAGAAAGTCGACTATAACCAATCCCTGGTCCCCGGTGTTGTTATTATGGCCATATTTTTAGGGACTCTGACGACGGGAGCGTTTAATTTGGTTATGGACCGGTTTCTCGGGGTTGATGAAAGTTATCTGCTGACCCCGCTTGCCAAATTGGATATTGTCGCCGGCCTGGTCATCAGCGGGTTGTCGATTACCATGCTGATCGCCGTCGTGATTCTCTCCGTAAGCATGCTTATCACCGGTATCTCCTTTTCAAGAACGCTGATGCATTTCGCATCGCTGCTGGTGATCTTGCTGCTGAGCACCACCAGCCTGTTGAGCCTCATGTTCGTGCTCCTCGGCAGACTGCGGCATCCGAGAGTCGTCGGCATCGTCAGCAGTTTTATGAACGTCATCCTTTTTTCCCCAGCGGTGCGGTGTATCCCATCGCGAGTTTTCCGTTGTGGCCAAAGATGTTTGCCAAAATTAACCCCGAGGCCCACGCTGTGCATGCATTAAAGTCGGTTCTTTTCAAGGGGTCGCTTTGGGAGATATTTTAGGCGACATCGCTTTCTGTCCGCCTTTACGGTGATCATGATGAGCACGGCAATTCTGACTTTCAAACGGACCCTTTAATAGAGAATTAAGAAACTATTTTTTTGCAAACTGCCATCCGATCCGTATCGTTAAAATTTTCGAGACCATCGGTAATTTCACAGCCTATTTTGTCTCTTAGACCCTTCCAATATTGACATCTAATCGCAATGTGCATATTCTTCTCATATTCAGAATCGATATTTTATTCATTGTTAGGTACCTGACGCCGTACCACACCAACGTGGGGTGTGAGTTGAAAGAGCCCGATCACAATGCTGAAGCATCTTCTCCGTTTTAAGCTACGCACCCAGCTCATCATCGTCATGCTTTCCATGATGGTCCTGTTTGCCGGAAGCTTTGTCTACCTTCAACAAGTCACCGAGGAAAAAGTGCTCGATCTGATCCAGGACGAGATCAACGGCATGATGAAAGCCATCGAAATCAGCATTGAGCAGATCCACGCCCCAGGATCAAGCGACGAAGCCCGGCTCAAAAATTTTATCGACCAACTGCAGACGCGGGGAATCGAGGAAGTCTCAATTTTAGGCAAGCAGCAGGAAGTAATCCTAAGCTCAAACCCCCGGCTGATCGGCAGCAGGCTGAGTGTTTCGAAAAATGAGTTTCTCATCCAGCAAAAAATCGGCGACGATGAGGACCTAAAACCTAAAAAACGTTACAGCGCATTTGTTCCGATCATATCGAGGGGACAGCTGCAAGGTTATATTCATATCAGCATGTACTTCGAGGATCTTGAAAGGCTGAGCCGCGAGATACTCTTGGAAAGAATAGTCTGGGCGGTTCCGGTTGTTGTAATCGGCCTGATACTGTGCATTCTCATATCGTACTGGTACACAAAGCCAATCCCCGCGTTGATTGGGGCGATCCATTCTATTTCCCAGGGAAATCTGCCCAGCCTTCCCACGAATCTGCATGCCGACATCAGTGGCCTTTCCGACTCGCTCAACGCCATGTCAAAAATGCTCGCCGCGCAAAAGAAATTAGAAGAAAAACTCAAGCGATCCGAGCACCAGGCGATTCTGGCCCAGCTCGCCTCCGGCATTGCCCATGAGATCCGCAATCCGCTGAATTTTATCAGTCTTTCCGTCGATCACCTGAGCAATCTGAAATCCCTTGAAACCGCCGACGGTGAAAGCGGACCGGGGGACCTCATCAGAAAAATAAAAGCCGAAATCCAGCGGGTAAACCAGATGGTGACGAATTTCCTCGACCTTGGCCGGGAATTCGTTCTCCACCCGGTGCTCCTGAAGGCCAACCTTGCGGTGGAGGAGGCTCTGGGGCTCAACAGCCAACGTCTCAGGGATCTGGGCATTTCAGTAGAACGGGATTATTGCGATCCGGTACCGATCGTTGAAATTGATATTGACAAGATGAAATCGTGTTTCCAGAATCTGGTTGCCAACGCGGCGGACGCTATGCCCAACGGCGGAATCCTGCGGATATCCATCATGGAAAGTGCCGGATCGGTCAATCTGGCATTCGAGGACAGCGGAGAAGGCATTCAGCCGGATAACCTCCCAAAACTATTCGCGCCGTATTTTACGACAAAAAATAGGGGCATTGGGCTCGGTCTGGCCATTGCGAAGCGGGTTATCGAATCCCATAAGGGCAGCATTGATATCAGCAGTACGCCCGGAAGGGGAACCTGTGTCAGGGTTTCACTTCCTCCTGCTCCCCGGAGACAATAATGGAGAAGTGGAAAATACTCATTGTAGAGGATGAGGCATACCAGCGGGAGATTCTCAGGGTTATCCTGGAAGCCGAGGGATTCGCCGTGACATGTGCCGCGAACGGGGAACAAGCCATCGAAATTTACCACCGGTTCAATCCGGACGTCGTGCTTTGCGATTTAAAACTGCCCGATATGGAAGGAACCCAGATCATGGAACGGCTCAACACATCCGGTCCTCACAAACACGAATTCATTATTTTCACGGCCCACGGAACCATAGAGTCAGCCGTTAGTGCCATCAAAAGGGGTGCCTTCGACTACATTACAAAACCGGTCGAGCGGGAAAAGCTCATTCTGACGACCCATCGGGCATGCGAACGCCTTGCGCTCATCAGGGAAAACCTGCAGCTTAAAAAACAACTTCTGCGGCCGTTTGTCATCGAGGGTATCATCGGAAAGCATCCGAAAATGTCTAAGGTTCTGGATTTCATCAAATTAGTCGGCCCGCTCAACGTGACCGTGTTGATTACCGGCGAAACCGGGACCGGTAAGGAGCTGGTTGCACGGGCCATCCACTCCTACAGCCCCAGGAAAAACAAAGCCTTTCAGGCCGTTAACTGCGCGTCGATGCCCGAAAGCCTTCTTGAAAGCGAGCTTTTCGGTTACGAAAAAGGCGCCTTTACCGGCGCATTCTCACAGAGACATGGGCTGATTGAGAGCTCCGATGGCGGGACGCTGCTTCTGGATGAGATCGGGGAGCTTCCCGTCGGTCCCCAGTCGAAGCTTTTAAGGTTTTTGGAAGACAAAAAGATAAGACGGATCGGTGGCAATGAAGAGATTCCCATCGATGTCCGACTGATCGCAGCCACCAACAAAAAGCTGGACGAGGAGATAAAAAAAGGGCGTTTCAGGGAAGACCTTTTTTACCGGTTCAGAGGGTTTGTCATCGAATTGCCTCCTTTGCGGGAGCGGTCATCAGACGTCTACCTCCTGGCGGAATACTTCATAGAGAAATACAATCTTATTTTCAACCGATCGATCCGGGGCATCAGCAGCGAAGCGCTGAAAATGCTGATGGACTACCCCTGGCCGGGCAACGTGCGGCAGCTGGACGCCATCATTGAAAAAGCGGTACTGGTAGCACGCGGTGAGGTGTTGTCTCCCACCGACGTAGATATCCCCAAAGCGCAAGCAAATGCTTCCGGCGGCACCCTTAATTTTGAATTCCCTCCGGATGGTTTTCCGCTTGAAGAGATTGAAAGGCAGGTTATCTTCAAGGCACTGGAAAGATCCGGAGGCTGTATTGCCGGAGCTGCAAAACTTCTCAACACAACATACCGGACGGTTGAGTATCGGGTAAAAAAATACGGCATTCCCAAGGGCAATCAACGAAATGGTGAAAGCCATAAACCAAAACGTTGAACCACACCTCCGGCACCTCTTTCGATGATGAATACCCTCCATCACACCAGAAATGTAACTTATTGAAAATTAATCGTTTTTTAGTTGATAAGATTTATTTTTCCTACTGCCCTTATCTGGCATCAGCTTCGCATATTAGGAGTACGAAGGTTGGTAAAATTTCATGAGAAGAAAGGAGGTGAGTACACATGAAAAAGCTTGCGATTCTGATGTCGGTAGTGATGTTGGTTGCCTTCACAGCCGGTGTTTCGCTGGCGGCAAAAAAGGCCGCCAAGGTGGAGGTGCTGACCGGGGAAGTCGTCAAGTTTGATGCCAAGAAGGGAAATCTTGTAATCAAAATCAACGGCAAGAATCTAACGCTGAAGGCGGAACCACAAATGCTCGCTGGAATCACCCTCGGTGAGAAGGTAACCATCGAAAAGAGTGGGAAAACGCTGAAGTCGATTAAACCGGCTGAAGTTCCCGCCGCGGCTGAAGTTCCCGCCGCGACTGAAGCTCCCGCCGAGGAGGAAACTCCGAAAACCGAGTAGCTCTGAGTCTCACGGGTTGCTACCGAAGAACAAAAACCCCTCCCCCTGAGGAGGGGTTTTTTGTTCATCTGTGGAACAGAGACCCCATGCGCTTCAAAGCAAGTACTTTTGCGAAGTCACGGATTGACAGAAACACTATTTCTGCTATTTTTAGGCCGGGAATCGGCAACACAGACTTAAGGCGCTTGCGGTCATCGCGGTCGTGGCCGTTGCGATCTGGCAAGCCTATCCGCCCAGCGAGAAGCTCCTTCTGGGGCTCGATTTGCAGGGCGGCATCCAGCTTGTGCTCCAGGTCGAAACCGAAAAAGTTTCTGCTGATTCCGGAGGCGATCTCGTGGACCGCGTCACCGAAATTATACGGAACCGAATCGATGAGTTCGGCGTGCGGGAGCCGATGATTTCCAGGCAGGGAAAAGACCGGGTGGTGGTTCAGCTGCCGGGCGTAACCGATCGTCAGCGCGCCCTAAGCGTCGTCGCCAAAACAGCCCATCTGGAGTTCAAGCTTGTGGCCGAAGGTCCCGAAATGTAAAGTGAGGGTCATCTTCCCGAAGGATACGAACATGTAAAGCCCGCGGATTCGGCCAGTCGGGAATCGCTGCTGGTGGGGAAGACGGCACTGCTCACCGGCGCCCATCTCAAGGATGCCTCGGTGGGTTTCGACAGATACGGACACGCCATGGTGCACCTCGAATTCGACAGCCGGGGAGCCAAGACCTTTGGAGAGGTGACCTCCCGTTATGTCGGCCGACGGCTTGCCATCATTCTCGACGGCAAACTTCATTCCGCGCCGGTCATCAACGAACCGATCTTAAGCGGTAAAGCCCAGATCACGGGAAATTTCACTTCCGAAGAAGCCCACGATCTTGCCCTTGTCTTGAGAGCAGGGTCGTTGCCCGCACCCGTGAAAGTTGTCGAGGAGCGCACCGTCGGTCCGAGCTTGGGAAAAGACTCCGTTGAGAAAGGTGTCCGAGCCGCTCTCCTCGGTGCGCTGCTCGTTTTTGCCTTCATGCCGGGGTATTACCTGATGGCAGGGCTGATCGCGGATGTCGGCCTGATCGTTTACACTATCGTCGTGATCGGCGCTTTGGCGGTGCTCTGGTCCGCTTTGACGTTGCCGGGTATCGCCGGTTTTATTCTATCAGTGAGTCGAGTAGACCGGTTTCTTCCGATCCTGCAGGTTGAGGTTTGTTTTCTCCGTTTGCCGCCTGGTTTCCCGGCGGTGCCACCATTTTTCAACCATACACCCGTTGGCCCCAGCCGCTCACAGAACCGGACGGGCGGTTTCCCCCGCTAAAGCGGGACTCTTCAAACAGGCTCACTGATTAGTCGAGGAGATCCAGCGGTAAGTCTTCAGTATCCGGGGTTGGGGTAAGGGATGGCATTTGAGCACCTCCCGGAATCCTCCCCAGTTGAAGCTCTTTCTCTGGCTACGCCGGTTGAGCCATTTGAACCACATCCGCTCTATTGCATATGCGAATTTGTTCAAGGGTGCGTAGTTCCCCGCACCGCCATAATCGTTATCGTAGCCTTTCAGCATTCGACACCCATACTGATAGAGTTCTCGAAAAGCGAGCGCCTTACGTAGCTTCCTGAGTTTATCATTCAGTTCGATCAGTTTTCTCCTCATACGCTTACCAATCATCTTGCGACCCAGCCTTACTCCAGCTCGACGGCTTCGGGTTAGGTAATGCGTAAACCCAAGAAAATCGAATGTGCTTGTCTTCCTTCCCCTTTCCTTGTTCCTCTGGTAAGCCTTCCTGCCAAATTGAATGAGGCGGCTTTTCTCCCGGGATAGTTCCAGCCCAAAGTTCTTTAGCCTGACCGGCACCATTTCCCATACCTTCTCCGCATCTCCCTGGTCTGTACAGCCAATGACAAAATCATCACCATAGCGGATCAGAGATACCCTGCCTTCGATCTCTCTGGCAACCTTCTTCGTGATCCATACGTCCAGGACGTAATGACGGTATATATTCGCTAGCAACGGAGAAATCACCCCACCTTGGGGTACGCCTCCTTCATTGCGGGTCCTCTTCCCTTCTTCCACTACCCCTACTCTGAGCCACTTCCCTATCAAACGTAGCATGCTTCGATCCGCTATTCGCTCTTCCAGCATCTCCCTGAGCCATATGTTATCGATATTATCACAGTATCCTTTGCTATCTACGTCCAGCAGGTAGTTTGTCCCAGCTTTCATGATGATCAATTCTAAGGCCCGGAGTGCATCATGCCCGCTGCGGTTTTCACGGAATCCATAGGAGACATCAAGAACGTCCTGCTCATAGATAGCACTCAGTATCTTTGCTACCCCTCTCTGGACTATCTTGTCTTCCAGCACAAGGATCCCTACCGGGCGCCGCCCTCCTTCCGGCTTGGGTATCCTTACCCGCCGAATGTCTTGGGCTCTGTATCGCTTGCTCTTGAGTCGCTCAACCAGATTCGCTCTGTTATCATCCAGATTCTTGCCGTATGTTTCATAGCTGACCCGATCAATTCCAACCGCCGCATAGCGATTCAGCTCCCTGTAGCTTTCCTTCAGGAATTCCCTCATCCACTAGGTGGGCTAGAGATGTGAACCTTACCTTTGGCTCTTGCCTCGCTATCTCCGATAGTCGATTCAGTTTTGTTGACCATGCTTTTCCCGGCTCCGAGTCCGGCACTTGTTTCACCTCCTCGATACACCTGTTTGTCAACCCCTTCCCTCCTCCGGCATTACCCGTTATCATCGGTACTATGGGTCGTCCTCTATCTGCGCACACTTGGACTTCTTTTCATCGGTATCTGCCCGTGCCAGTCCGGCAAGATTAAAGGCAGATAAGATTATTACAATCACGATGAAATTCGGGACTGAAAAATGGACGCACCGGGAAGAACTCCGGGGCAAGGTCTCCGGCAGGGGCTCATTGTGGAACTGTTTCCATGATAACATGCAAAGGCCTCCCAATTTTTGATTGGTCCTTAACTGCGCGCGCAGAATATCAAGCTTTCGGTGAGATGAGGCCATAAGAAGACCCCTATTGTGAGCCGAAACATAGGGAATTTGCCGTTGTGTATGAATGACAAATACGGCCCAGGATGTTATGGTACTTTCAGGTATGCCGTCAAGATGTATGGTGTAACGGAATAGTCGCCTATGGAGAGAGGGGTGCTGATGAAATAAATACCTTGCTGTGGCACTACGCCATGTCTTTCATTCCTCCAACAATCATTTTCTTCAGTACACTATAATTTATCAACCAGAGATTTCAGATACCCTGCCAAGAGCACATTCCATCAAATTCCCTTTTCATTGATGGCATGGTCCTGCTATCCCAAACCCAAGAGCAGGAAGATACGCCCAGGAAAAAGGCTTTCGCGAATGAAGGTTTCTCTAACCTGCATTATTCACTAAGCCAGAGGCTTCGTTAATAAGCACCTGCAAGAATGAGAGAATCTCTGCTGCAGGTTTCGACACGGTGCTTTCACACCCAGCTCAAGGCCAGCCCTGAGCGGAGGCCTGCAAAGACCGGAGTCGAAGCCAGAAAGGTTTATTATTCAAAAACTTCCTCTAAGTTCATGAATAGCCCGGGCTAGGAAATCGATACCAGCTTGATATTTCACATTTGATTCCGTAATCCCTGGTGAAATCAGGCGATGTTCAGATAGGGGTTCTCGTAAGTAGCATGAAGAATCTTAGCAATCTAAAGGGTATTGTTCACTGAAAAAATCAGGGAGTCAGGGTTTGGAGCTGCTATCCCCCTTTCCTTTCCTCAAGTAGCAATAAAATGGGGCTCGCCACGTAGACGCTTGAGTAGGTTCCGACGACAAAGCCCACCAGCAAAGCAAAAGCAAAATCATGAATTACGGGGCCGCCTAGTAAAAACAATGCCACAACCACAATCAAGGTGGTTCCCGTTGTAAGAATAGTCCTGCTCAGTGTCTGGTTGACACTATCATTGATGAGCCTTGCAAGGCTTTGTTTCCCTGAGTGACGGATGTTTTCTCTAACTCTATCATAGATGATAATTGTATCGTTCAGGGAATATCCGACAATCGTGAGAAGGGCAGCTACAGTGGAAAGAGAAATTTCACGGTTAGTCAATGCAAAACTCCCGATAGTGACAATGACATCATGGATCAGTGCAATAATGGCACCAAGAGCATATTTTAATTTCAGAAACCAGCACAACCCAAGGGTAACCAGAAGAGCAATGATAATCAGCCAGCTAACGTTGACGCCAAATGTAGATGCCGCATAGGTAACGCCGCAAAGAGCTGAGGCCATTATGATGCTTAAGGTCCATTTCATCTCAAATCGCCCTGAAATATAAACGGCCATAAAAAGGATAGCGTAATAGATGGCGAAAAGGGCCTTTTGCCTCAGATCTTCACTGACTTGAGGCCCTACCATCTCCACACGCCTAAGGTCAATACCTTCTCCAAATTTAGCCACCAGGGCCTGTTTTACCCTCTCACCTAATTGCGTCATCTCAATGTCTGGCTTCGTGATCCTTATCAGATACTCCGATTTGCCCTCAAACTCCTGAACGATACTATCCTCCAGCTGGAGACTTTTGAGAGCTTCTCTGATCGAATAAGGGGCTTGTTTTTCCTCAAGTTTGACCTGAATGACCAAGCCACCGGCGAAATCTATGCCATAGTTAGGCCCGCCTCGCCATATAAGAGTGAAAACGGTTAAAGCAATCATGGAAAGGGAAAGGCTGTATGCAATTCTCCTCTTGCCGACAAAATCAATATTTGTTCCCGGTTTTATGAGTTCCATGGAGACACCTGCATGATTAGTATAAAGCTTCTATAATATTTATACATACTAATTTAATGCCAAATTGAGGTTTTTCAACCGACAAAACAGGTCCGGATTAATCTCTCTAATGCCTTTTAGGATTTTGGAAGGGGTCTTGGATTGCCAGTTTTTCGAAAAGCCATTCCCATGCCTTGCCGAAAGCACATCCCATAAAAGTAAAGGCGTTGGTTCTAAGAAAACTTGCTTTGTACATTTCTTTTTTGCCGGCAAAGACCTGCAAAACAGGTTTGAATATCATGTTCACATTTCATTATTTTCCCTTTTTCTTGCTGGTATGCTCTCGTTATCCCAAACCCTAGCCTGCATTATCCACGAAACCTGAGGCTTCGTGGATAAGCACTTGCAACAGTAAGAGGATCTTTGTTGCAGGTTTCGACAAGGTGCTTTCGCCCCCAGCTCGAGGCGAGCCCTGAGCAGAGGCTTGCAAGGGCCGCATCGAAGCCCGAAGGGTTTACTCTGAGCCTGCCGAAGGGCTTATCCTGAGTCCACCGAAGGGTTTACTCTGAGCCTGCCGAAGGGCGGACTGTTCATGGACTTAACCTAGGCTCATGAATAATCCGGGCTAGAGCAGAAAGATCCGCCCAAGAAAGGAGGCTTTCAGGAATGGAAGTTTCTTTCAGAAACCCATACCTGCTTGATATTTCACATTTGATTCCGTAATCCCTGGTGAAATCAGGCGATGTTCAGATAGGGACTCTGGCAATCACCCTTTACCCTGAAGGTGCTGGCAGATGTCCAAACATCTGGACCTCTTGAGTCCGCCCGATTTGATGAAGCCCCTGGATTCCCTCTGCCTCTCTATAAAGGAGCGCCTGTCTTCTGTACTTGTGTGTTTTGTTATCATCAGGCAAGTTTCTGTTGGGTTTCAAAATCTGGCAGTCAGAATATGTAATGATTTGCGTTTTGAATATGGCAGAAAATCGGCTAAAATAAAGCTAGGCCTGTTCTGATTTCCCCTCGTGACACCTAATCCGTGCCCCGCGTCGCAGCGACGCCGGGTAGACAGGGCCAAGGCATTGAAATACTGATCAAGGACACCCTTGAGATAAGGAGGATAGCAGCAATGAAACTACGATCAATGGTAATTATACTGGCAGGCTTCCTTCTCGTGTGTTTGGGATGGAACTCAGTTGAAGCGGGGACCAGGGAAGTGGCAAAAGTGGAGGCGGCTACCGAAGTGATGACAGAGCTCATGGCCATCCCGGAAAAGGGCATTGCGCCGTCCCTGTTACACAATGCTTACGGTGTGGCTGCCATTCCGGCTGTTGTCAAGGCCAGCTTCGTTGTTGGAGGCCGATACGGGTGGGGCGTCTTGGTTGTGCGCGAAAAAGAGGGTGGATGGAGCAATCCATGCTTTGTATCCCTTACTGGCGGCAGCGTTGGGTTTCAGATCGGCGTCCAGTCAACCGATGTCATTCTGGTATTCAAGAGCAGGAAGAGTATAGACGGAATCATTACGGGTAAGTTTACGCTCGGGGTCGATGCAGCCATAGCAGCAGGTGCGATGGGTCGTCAGGCCGAAGCAGCTACCGACTTGCAACTCAAGGCAGAGATCTACTCGTACTCGAGAAGCCGAGGCTTATTCGCCGGAGTTGCCCTGGAAGGAGCCGCTTTGCAGATTGATCATAAATCCAACGTGGCCTTCTATGGCAAAGAAGGCATAACACCTACTGATATCTTCACCAACAGCGACACAGAGGTGCCTGCAGCCGCAAATGAATTCAAACAGGTATTAGGGAAATATACTGCCGCGACAACAGAGTAACGAGGGAGACAACCTTTCCTTTCTGCCCCAATCACCTCTACCCTGAGTGCTCAGAACTGGAAACGACGCCCCTGAACGGTTACTTCTTGCTTGTGTTTCCTCTTTTCAAGAAAGCGCTTCGTCTCTCTGCGCGAGAAGAGCACCGCCCGTTTTAGTCAATAAAGAAAGGGCGGTTGCTGTCTTGATCAGCAGTCGAAATCGAAGTTTTCTTCGATTTGAAGATTGTGGCAGGCTACAAGTTTGGACTAGCATTTCCTGGTTCCTTAGGTCAAGAGCCAAACTAATATCCTTGGACGAAGCACCTGTTGTTTTCCTTCCCTGCCTGCCCGCTTATAGGCCAGCATCATCTGATTTGGATCATGGGTTTTTCATGCATCACTAAGATTAGTGTACTGATGTGCAATGCTTTGGTACGATATTCCGAAAATAATTCAGGGGAGGGTTAACCTATGTGGGGAGAAGCAATTAGGGTTGCTATAGTCGGGCTTTCTGTTGTGTTTGCAGGCTTATTGATGCTTACAGTGGGCGTGAAGATTATGAGCCTCTTGTGCAAACTGGGGGAAAAGGAGAACAAAGAAAGGGGGGCAGACCATGCACGCGTTTGAATTCTTGCAGTCGATAATCGTAAAGACGGGTTTTTTCAATCTTACGATAGGCCACGTGATCATGTGGTTTATCGGTCTTTTCTTTATATACCTTGCTCTCAGAAAGGGCTTTGAGCCGTTGCTGCTTGTTCCCATCGGTTTCAGCATATTCCTGGTGAATATGCCCCTTGCACCACTTACGGGGAAAGGTGAACTCATTAATCTCTTCTACCATTACGGACTTGAGTGGGAGGTGATTCCTTGTCTCATATTCCTCGGGATAGGAGCCCTCACCGATTTTGGTCCGATGATTGCGAACCCTAAGACCCTCATCCTCGGGGCAAGTGCCCAATTGGGTGTCTATGTGGCATATTTCGGTGCGATACTATTGGGTTTCGATATCCGGGAGGCAGCGACGATCGGGATCATCGGTGGAGCGGATGGCCCTACGACAATCTACCTTACCCAGTTGCTCGCACCGCATCTCCTCGGCTCCAATGCAGTGGCTGCCTATTCGTATATGTCCATGGTACCGCTCATCCAGCCACCCATCATGAGACTCCTGACCACGGATAAAGAAAGAAAGATCCGAATGAAGCAGCTCAGACGCGTGTCAAAGCTTGAAAGGATCCTGTTCCCCTTCGTAGCAACGGCCCTTATTTGCCTGATCGTACCGCCCGTAGCCCCTCTCATGGGTCTTTTCATGATAGGAAATCTCTTTAAGGAATGTGGGGCTGTGGAAAGACTTCTAAAAGCCTCACAGGATGACCTATTAAACATTGTTACAATCTTTCTTGGTTTAGCTGTTGGCTCAACCATGCAGGCAGAGAATTTCTTGAGACCGCAGCCCATCTTCATTTTCTTTTTGGGTCTTGTAGCCTTTGCCTTCTCAACAGCAGGCGGCGTACTCTTCGTGAAGATTATGAACCCCTTTCTCAAGGAGAAGATAAACCCCCTTATCGGCTCAGCAGGTGTTTCTGCTGTTCCTATGGCAGCACGGGTATCACAGAAGGTCGGGTCAGAGTATGACCCGAAGAACTACCTTCTCATGCATGCCATGGGACCAAATGTGGCAGGTGTTATGGGTACAGCCATTGCGGCGGGGATGTTCTTAACCATGTTAAAATAGGACCTTGGTTCTACGTTTGTCCGTATAGGCGGGAGATGAATCAAGATCCCGTGAACTGTATTGTCAATAGTATGCGATTGGCACCTTTGCATCCTGATTTTAAAGCGGGCAATGGGATTCATATAAAGAGCTTTACCCTGATGTAACTTAGGGCCGGGTATAGGGAAAGAACAAAACGGTTGAGGTTTTGATTTGAAGATTCAATCTACACTTTCTCAAGATTGCAGATAGTGGCATTGTTTTTGAATTTTCGACCCTTGGAGTTCACTGTAACATACTGAAATCCATTCGTGCCCACTGTAAGCTAAGCTGCACTGGCCTAGGAAAGAGCATAAATCACGATTTCTCCCCCTGTGAGCCCGTAAGAGTACGATTTTTCAAGAGGCATCCTGCTTTTTGGAACGTCGAACCACAAATTGTTATAGAACCGACCGGCTCTAATCTGTAAAATGGAACATATCGAATGGAAGGGGAGATCATTTAATTAGGAGGTGAGGGGAGCATGCTGGCTATCACTAACTTGTCACCGTTCTTTGGGATGCTGGGGCTACTGGTAGCGATGTTCATTTACAGGTGGATAGCAAATCAACCTGACGGTACGGAGCTCATGAAGAAGATCGAAGGCTACATCCATACAGGGGCCATGGCCTTCCTGAAACGGCAGTACTCGACGCTCGGAATCTTCGTAGTCGCTGTCTTCGCCCTGCTGACAATTGGCATCAGTTTTTATACTGCCCTCTGCTTCGTGACTGGCGCCCTATCCTCCATGCTCGCGGGTTTTTTGGGTATGCGGGCCTCCACAAAGGGAAACTCACGCACAGCTTGGGCGGCAAACCAAAAAGGCATGGGCAAGGCGCTCATCGTCTCCTACCTAAGCGGCTCGGTCATGGGTCTATCCGTGGCAAGCCTGGGCCTCCTGGGTGTGGGAATCTGGTTCTGGATCTGGGGTGGAAATCCTGAGACGGCCATGTATATCAACGGCTACGCCATGGGCGCCAGTTCCATCGCCCTGTTCGCCCGTATGGGCGGGGGAATCTTCACCAAGGCCGCGGATGTGGGCTCCGACCTCGTGGGAAAGGTAGAGGCAGGAATCCCCGAGGATGACCCGAGAAATCCAGGTGTCATCGCCGACCTCGTTGGGGACAATGTGGGTGACATCGCCGGAATGGGGGCTGATATCTTCGAGTCCTACGTAGGTGCCATCATCGCCACCATAGCCATAGCGGCCACAATGACCCTTGGGGATGATATCCTCAAGCACTTCCCAGCCGGGACCAACGAATGGGCCATCAAATACACGTACATGGCCCTGCCCATCCTGGTGGTTATGGCAGGGCTGATCTCCTCCCTCCTGGGAGTCTCCTCGATCAAGATCCTCCAGGTCTTCGGCCCCCAGAGTGCCCTCAGGTACTCTACCTTCATCGCCGGGGCTGTGCTTATAATCCTCACTCTGATCATCAATAAGAGCCTGCACCTCCCCATGGGGGTCTTCTGGGCCGTGGTGAGCGGCCTCATCCTAGGTATACTCATCGGGCTCCTGGCTGAGTACTATACCTCGGGCCCGCCGGTGCGGGAGATTGCCTATGCCTCCCAGACTGGGGCCTCAACAGTGATCATCTCGGGGATGGCCGTGGGCCTGAAGAGCACGGCGCTTCCGGTCTGCGGGATCTGCCTCGCCATGTACACCGCCTATGTATCCGCGGGGATGTACGGCATCGGGATCTCGGCCGTTGGCATGTTGGCGACGGTGGGTGTGACTATGACCGTGGACGCTTATGGTCCAACGGCTGACAACGCCGGCGGCATCTCAGAGATGTGCGGCCTCGGGCCTGGGACTCGCAAGATCACTGACTCTTTGGACGCTCTGGGCAACACCACCGCGGCCATCGGAAAGGGTTTCGCCATCGGCTCCGCCGCTCTTACGGCGCTCAGCCTTTTCGTCGCCTACCGCCAATCCGCCATGGTTGAGCGAATTGACATCACCGACCCCTATACCGTCATTGGGATTTTCCTGGGCGCCATCGTGCCTTTCATGATCGCCGCCTTCACCTTGACCGCTGTGGGGAAGGCGGCCTTCAGCATCGTGGAGGAGATTCGCCGTCAATTCCGCGAGATTAAGGGGCTCCTGGAGGGTAATGCCGAGCCTGACCCCGCAGCATGCGTGGACATCGCTACGAGATCAGCGCTTAAGCACATGATTGTGCCTGGACTGTTCGGGGTGCTTTCACCCGTAGCCGTGGGGTTCGTCATTGGCAAGGAGGCCCTGGGTGGCTTCCTGGTGGGGGCCAATGTCGTGGGCGTGCTTCTAGCCCTGTTCATGTCCAACTCTGGGGGCGCCTGGGACAACGCCAAGAAATTCATTGAGCAGGGAAATCTTGGGGGAAAGGGCTCAAATGCTCATAAAGCGGCTGTTATCGGCGATACGGTGGGCGATCCTTTTAAGGATACCTCCGGGCCTACGATGAACATCCTCATCAAGCTGATGTCTGTGATCTCCCTTATTCTTTCTCCCCTCCTGATCAAGATGTGAGTGAAGACCTGAAGGAGGACCGTGTCTAAAAACCGGCCAGCTCAAGTAGGCCAGCTGAATAGCGCGATACCATGAAGGTAGGATACCGGCTATTGACAAGGCTTACAGCACTGAGCTGGTTGAAGTGACATTAAGGGATGCCATCATCTGGCGGCACACGATCCGAACCGGCATGATGGTGCAATGGAGCGTGATTTACCGGAACTTCATGACATGGTAGAATTAACCGGCTGAGAGCGTCTTCCGGGCTGCCGCCCGGGGTTACCGCCACAGGAACAGTGCAGCCGGCGGCTTCACGAGCCCGTTAATTTTAAAGGTGACCCATGAAAAAAATCATGACCGCGGCCTGGCTTGAAAAACTATCCAAACACCTGGCGCTGCTTACCTGCCTCGCCATCCTGTTCAAGGCCTCCGGCCAAGCCGATCCGGCCCCGGTAGCGATCCTTGCGCTCGCACTATTTGCTTGCGCCGCGCATCTGTGCGGCAAGCTGGCCGGCAGGGACCGGCGACCGAAGCGTGACCTATGATCCACGAACTCATCCGTCCGGAACACATTCATCTCGACCTGCGAGGCAGCTTCGAGCAGGCGCTGCGGCGCTTGATTGCGTTGATACCGTCCGGCGCGGAGGCGCCGGCCGCCGTGGAACCGTTCCTGCAAGCCCCGGGCGCTACCATGCTGATACCCGACGAACGCGTCGCCCTGCCGCACTTGCGCCAGGCGGGCCTGGAACACCCGGAGATAGCACTGGGTATATCACCCAGCGGTATCCGCCACCATGGGAAGGCCTTTAGTATCATTCTGTTTCTGGCCTCGCCGGAAGAGGACGCAGCGGGCCACCTCAAACTGCTCCAGCGGCTCACCGCCCTTTTGCCCGAACTCGTAGAACAGCTGATCCGGGCAAAGAACGCCGGAGAAGTCATGGCGATCCTCATGCGGGGCGAGGAGAAGTCCGCCCGCCCGACCTTTCTCAACCTCACGCAGGAGCAGCTCGCTTTTGAACTCAGAACAGACCTGACGTCCGGCCTCTCGGGGCGAGAGGTTACGCGGCGACTCGCCCTCCATGGTCCGAACCTGATCCGCAAGGTTCGCGGTACCCCCTGGTACCTGAAACTGCTGCGCAACTTCTTCAGCTTCTTTGCCATCCTGCTCTGGGCGGCGACCCTGCTGTGTTTCGTTCCCGGAGTGGACATGCCTCAGCTGGGCACGGCGATCCTGATCGTCGTTTTTGTCAACGGGTTCTTTTCGTTCCTCCAGGAGTACCGCTCGGACAAAGCCGTCGAAGCGCTGCAACGGCTCTTCGCCCGGCAGTGCCGTATCGTTCGGGACGGCAGCGTGTCTGAAGTCGATGCATCCCTGATCGTACCGGGAGATCTCCTGCTGTTGGAAGAAGGCGACATCGTGCCCGCTGACGCGCGTCTCATTGAAGCCAACGAGGTTGAGGTGGACAACTCCTCCCTCACTGGGGAATCCACCTCTACCAAGCGCTACAAGTCGGACAAACCGGTGCTCCTACCCGGCAGATTTCTCTGGATCGAGCTGCCGAATGTGGTGTTCGCCGGCTCCGTTTTGGTTCGCGGCACGGCCCGGGCGGTTGTCTTCGGTACGGGCATGAACTCGGAAATTGGCAAGATCGCTGGTCTGACGCAGGCTATCAAGGCCGAAGAGAGCCCCCTGCAGAAACAGTTGCGAGGAACGGTTTATGCCATCGCTGTGCTGGCGGCCGGTCTAGGGTTGGCCTTTCTGTTTCTGGGCTGGCTGGTGGCTGGGCTCGGGTTTCTTCAGGCGTTTGTTTTTTTTATCGGCATATTCGTCGCCAACGTTCCCGAAGGCCTGCTGCCGACGGTCACCCTCTCCCTGGGCATGGGAGTCTCCCGGATGGTGAAACGCAACGCCATCGTGAAACACCTGGCTTCCGTTGAAACCCTGGGCTGCACCACGGTCATCTGCTCCGACAAAACCGGCACCCTTACGCAGAACCTTGTCATGGCCAGCCGTTTCTGGGCCGACGGTCACCTATACAAGGTGACAGGCAATGGTTACCTGCCCGAAGGAGAATTCAGCCGCGACGGGGAACCCGTTGACCGGGTGCAGCTCACAGAAGAGGCTTCCGCTGCAAAGCTTCTGGAGTGCGCTTATGCCTGCAATAACGCCCACCTGGAAAAAAAGGAAGGCGATTGGCAGATTATCGGGGACCCAACGGAAGGGGCACTGATCGTGCTGGCACGCAAAGCCGGTCTACGTGGTACGCACCAGCGGATTCACGTCAACCCGTTCGAGTCGGTCCGCAAGCGCATGAGCGTGCTTATCAAGCTGGAAGCCAGCCCGGAAAAAATCCTCTATGTCAAGGGGGCCCTCGTGGAAACCCTCGAGCTGTGCAACCGCATCCTGCGAAACGGCACCGTACGACCCCTTACGGACGCGGACCGCGGGGAAATTCTCGCAATCAGCGACGGGTTCGCCCGCCAAGGGCTGCGCATCATGGCGTTCGCTTACCGCGACCAGGACTCCATGCAGGACATCGGGGACTACAGCGCCGAAAAAACTGAGCGGGACCTGATCTTCATCGGGTTTGCCGCCATGTCGGACCCCGTGCGCCCGGGTGTGCCGGAAGCCGTGCGGGCCTGCCACGATGCGGGCATCCGCGTCATCATGATCACGGGGGACTACCCGCTGACCGCGGAGAGCATCGGCCGTGAGGTCGGGATCGGTCAACGCAACCAGGCGGGAGCAGCTGTGTACACGGGCTCGGAAATCATGGAAATGGAAGACGCAGAGCTTAAGGGCATCTTAAAAATCGGGGAAACGATATTTGCGCGTGTTTCGCCCGAGCAGAAGCTGCGGATCGTTTCTCTCTTGAAAGAACTAGGCGAAATCGTGGCCGTGACCGGAGACGGCGTCAACGACGGGCCGGCGCTGCGGCGCGCGGACATCGGCATCGCTATGGGCCGGCGTGGCACGGACGTGGCCAAAGAGGCGGCCCACATGATTCTCAGTGACGACAATTTTTCCTCGATCGTCGCGGCGGTGGAGGAAGGCCGGGCCATCTTTGAGAACATCAAACGCTTCGTTGGCTACATCCTGAACAGCAACCCCCAGGAGCTGTACCCGTACATTTTCTGGATGCTCTTTCCTAGCATGCCGCTGGCCATGACTGTTATGGGGGTACTGGCCGTTGACGTCGGCACCGACCTAATTCCGGCTATGGGGCTTGGTGTAGAACGCCCGGAAACAGGCATCATGGAGCGCCCGCCGCGGAGAAAAGATGAGAAACTGCTGTCCATGAAGTTCATCCTGCGGTCATATTTTGTGCAGGGCAGCATCCTCGCCTTTGCCTGTTATGCTACCTACTATTTCTCCGGCTGGTACATGGGCTGGTGGTTGCCCGGAACCGCCCCGGCCGGAATGCCTGCCTCCCCCGCCGGGCTGGACATGCGTTTCGCCTCGCCGGAATACCTCATGTCTCTGAGCGCGTATTTCTTTCCGACGGTGACGACGCAGATCGCCAACGTCCTGTGCAAGCGCTCCTGGAAAACGTCGATCTTCTCAACAGAATTCATGAATCCGCACTACCGGAAGGAAGTCCTGGAACGGATCCGCACCTGGCGGCCATCAAATTATCGGCCGCTGGTCCGGTTCGATCACAGCATCCGCGAGATGCCGGTGTCCGGGGTGGCGCGTCTCTACCTGGCCTTATTCCTGCACTGGCTCGCCTTTCCGGCCCGCGTCTTGCTGCAATACCTTTCCCGGCTGGTGCTGGTGCTTGAACGGCCACTGCTGCGTCCTGGTACTGCGGCGGTGAGCCGCTTTCTGGAACGCCATTACATTTTGCTGAATTTCACTTCCAACCCACTGATCGACATCGGCATCGCCTTCGAACTGGTACTCTGCGTTCTCTTCTTTTACACCGGCCTGGCCCGGATCTATTACTTCGCGCCGGTACCCTGGCCGGTTTACCTCTTTGCTTTCCATGGTACGGTGTTGCTGTTTGCATTCGAGGAAATTAAGAAATACTTTCGCCGGAGGGGCAGGGCCCTCACATTCCTGGGCTAAGCAGGTGCGGCCGAAGGTGGCTCCTTGCAAACCGGGGTATTGGCTCAATATTAACCAGGATAAATCTTAAGGGCCATGAATATTCCTGAGGAAAAGGAGGAAGCAATTATGCCGAAAGATCCAGTGTGCGGCATGGGGGTCGAGGAGGGGAAGGCACAGTATCGCTCTCAGTTCCGCGGTAAGACATACCATTTCTGCACCGCTCGCTGTAAGGAGTTCTTCGAACGCAACCCAGTAAGGTACCTCAGGGGATCGGAGGAAGATCTTCGAGACAGCCGGAAGGTGGCTATCGTGGGCCTGAGGGCTGCCTTCTCTCCTTCCGGGAGTTGCCATTTTCCACCTAGCCTTCCTACCGCTGGAGTTTCCTGAAAAATCCAGGAAACTCCAGGTCTGTCCGCTTATAGACTCCCCTCTGTGGTTACGGTATACTAACGCGTAGTGATGTTGGGGTTTTCTATATTCGTGATATCCGATTTGGCCATATCACCGAAGACTTGCTCATGTAGAGCGAGGTTAATAAGATGTATTTGTTGGGCCTTTTTTATTGTGGTGAGTTAAGCAATCTTGCTCTCTTCACCTTTTCAAGGAGCTTACCGTGAAAGCTTTTCGACTTTTGTTCATGTCAATACTTATGGTCTTGGTCATCGGCCAGTTTACGCAGGCTCAATCCCAGTTCGGCGATCTTCTCAAAGGCGCCCAGAAAGCACTCGGATTAGGAGGCGATCTATCTGAGAGTAGAATCATAGACGGTCTCAAAGAGGCGCTCCAGATTGGTACCGGCAATGCCGTTGAAGCAGTCTCTCAGGTGGGAGGATACTATAATAACCCTAAGATCAAAATTCCCCTTCCCGGGTCAATGCAGAAGGTGGAAAAGCTTCTCAGAGCTGCAGGATTGGGCAACCATTTGGATGCCTTCGAAACGAGTATGAATCAAGCGGCAGAGAAGGCTGCCCCGGAGGCAAAAGGCATTTTTTGGGATGCTATAAAGCAGATGAGTTTTTCAGATGCCCGCAAGATATTGGAAGGGCGAGAGAACGAGGCCACCCTCTATTTCAAGGATAGGACATATAATCGACTCAGCGATATTTTTAAACCTGTTGTCCACAAGTCGATGTCTGAAGTTGGAGTTACTGAAAAATATCAGGAGCTAGACGAGAAGATGGCCAGTATACCTTTTGTAGGAAGCATGGGGTTTGACTTAGATAAATATGTGAACGACAAGGCCTTAGATGGTCTGTTTCTTATGCTTGGGGAAGAAGAGAAAAAAATCCGGCAAAATCCTGCTGCCAGGGTTACGGATCTTCTCAAGGAGGTCTTTGGTAGAAAGTAACTGCCCCTCATTTCCCCTTGACAGAAAATCATCCTTTCCTTTACGCTCCTTCCCCACAAAGAGCCAGTTTTTCTCTAGATAGAGGTGTAAAATATGCATTTCCATGCGATTTTCTTGAGTATAGCCGCTTTTCTCTCTACGCTATTGGGTGGTCTCGTCGTTGTCAAATACAGAGACAAATTTGGGATAATTGCCGCCTTTGCCGCCGGCGTATTGATCGCCGTGCCCCTCTTCGATCTCTTGCCAGAGAGCTTGAAACTGGCCATCGAAATGCGCGTGCCTTTAGAACGGGTAATGTACGCAACGGCTTCAGGATTTATATTCCTCTATATTCTGGAGCGCTATTTCTCGGTTCACAGGGTCTGCGAAGGCACTACCTGCAAGAATGTGCGTCATCCCAAAGGGGGTCTCCTTGGCGCAGCTGAACTCTCAACTCATAGCTTTATGGATGGCTTCGCCATAGGGCTGGGTTTTCACGTTGATTTTCATGTGGGAGTTGTTGTGGCAGTCGCCGTCATCTCCCACGACTTTTCCGATGGGATTAACACGGTCACTGTTATGCTGCATGCCGGCAATTCTTTAAAAACCTCGATACGAATGCTTTTTCTAGACGCCATAGCTCCTATATTAGGGGCAACTGCTACACTCTTCATAACAATACCAGAGCACTATCTCGTTCTCCTTTTGCCATTTTTCGCCGGAGGATTTCTTTATCTGGGTGCAAGCGACCTGTTGCCAGAAGCCCATGAGAAAAACCCGCCGGCCGTCTCACTCGTTTCGTGCCTGGCCGGGTTTTTATTAATCTTCACCATTACCGCATTCCTCAAGATCTGAAACCTCAGGCCAGAAGATCTTCCTGTGGGATTGATGCCTTACGGGTAACCCTATTTGCCAAGTCGAGCAAAACCTGTTAAACATATTATATCTATAGTGGATTTTCCGTTAGGTACAGAACAAAACGGTTTTTCAAGAGTCAGTTGCTTAGGAGAAGATCTCGATGGATAAAAAAACTGCCCTGAAAATAGTGAACCCGATTTTGGCACTCCTTGTACTGAACCAACCCTTTTCCGGTTTCCTGTACTCGGTGACGCATCGGGAAGCTTTCGAGAACATGCATGTAGGCGGGGGTATCGCCCTTTTAGCATTGGCTGCAATCCACCTCATGTTTAACTGGAATTGGGTCAGGATAAATTTTTTGCAGAATACCAAAACGAGGAAGGGCTAAGCGGTTGATCACGGGTGGGAATCTGCTCAGGACATGCTCCAATGTAAATGGTGTCACCCATTAAAAGGCTCTCAGGTCTTGCCATGAGACAAACTAAGCGCCAAACGTTGGCTTGACCCCAACCAGATTACAGTCGCACACGCTGGATTTGCGGTGGTCGAATCCTTACTTTTGACATTTTCGGGATCAGGGTTTTACCTTTGGCACAATCAGCGCGGCCCCAGAGAAGCTCCTGCCGCCACTCGACTATTGACACAGAGCCTGAAAATCGATTTTAATTATTGCATAGGCCAAGCAACCGTGCAAAAACCTACATATATCTGATTGCCCAGAAGCTTTTCTGTACATTTGGTGTTAGGCATTGACTACCGATACCACTTATCAACATGAGGGGATTCTTGAGCTCATGAGTAATCTCCGCCACCAATTGCTCGAGGCCAGTTGCCGCTCTGATCGCATGATCTTTTCCTGGGGTGCCTTAGAGAAGAACCGCAGAGAGCCGCAGAAGCAGGCACGCATGCTCACCGAACAAGTATGGCTTGTCAAGATTGGATGCAGATTTTACCAGCCTTCTACGAACAAGCAACAGCCTTTCCGCTTGATCGCGCCCTGAAAGGAGAGAGCACTCGAAGCCGCTCAATAATCGGAGGGAGCTTTTCGATGACAAAATCGATCTCCTCTTCCGTATTGTAGGCACTAAGGCTGAAACGGATAGAACCGTGGGCTGCGGTAAAGGGGACTCCCATCGCCCGGAGAACATGGGAGGGCTCTAAGGAACCTGACGTGCACGCTGAACCCGAGGATGCACAGATACCGAATTCGTCCATCATGAGAAGGATCGCCTCGCCTTCCACATATTCAAAGCTAACATTGGTAGTGTTCGGAAGGCGATGTTCACGGTCCCCATTGACCATGCTGTTGGAAACCCGCTTGAGGATTTCATCTTCAAGCTTGTCCCTCAGGTATCTCACCCGCTCGCTGTCTTCCTGAATGCGTTTCCCGGCCAACTCGCAGGCCTTGCCGAGGCCGATTATGGAGGCGACATTCTCCGTCCCGCCCCGCCGTCCCCTTTCCTGATGCCCACCGATGAGAAAAGGTGAGAACTTGGTGCCCTTTCGGATATAGAGTGCGGCAACCCCTTTCGGCGCATGGATCTTGTGCCCCGAAAGGGAGAGCATATCGACCGGAATCTTTTGGACATCGACGGGAACCTTTCCCACGGCCTGAACCGCATCCGTATGCAACACAACATTCCTTTCCCGCACTATCTGTGAGATTTCCTCGATGGGGAACAGAACCCCAGTTTCGTTGTTAGCCCACATAATGCTTACAATGGCGGTTTCTGTTGAAATGCTCTTCTCCAAGCTCTCCAGGTCAAATCTTCCCTTTCTATCAACAGGAAGGAATGTGACCTGATACCCATCGTGGGACAAGTGCTCACAGAGATTCTTGATCCCGGGGTGTTCGACCCGCGTGGTGATGATGTGCCTCTTATCAGGGTACGATGTAATGGCCGCGCGGATCGCCGTATTGTCGCTCTCCGTTCCGCAACTCGTGAATACGATCTCCTCCGGAGTTGCCCCAATAAGACCGGCGACCTTCTCTCGCGCTTCCCTTAGTCTCCGAGCCACCTGGCCACCAAACGTATGCATACTGGACGGATTACCATAGTATTCGTGAAAGTATGGGAGCATCTCTTCCATGACCTCTGTCGCCACCTGTGTCGTGGCGTTATTGTCTAGGTAAATCGCTTTCATGCCTCCACCTCCTCGACCACGAGCTCCGGTGCAACAAGCTCGCGGAGCTTAGCCTCCAAGTAGTGTTTCAGCGTAACCTCTGACGCAACACAGGTGGCACACGTCCCGCGCAGCTTTACAATCACCGTATTGCCGTCGATATCGACCAGCTCCACATCCCCTCCATCCTTTTTGAGGGAAGGTTTGATCTCACGCTCTATCGTTTCTTCGATGAGCTTCATCTTCTGAATGTTGGTCAGCCGTGCCGGCTTCCGCTGCATGGCATGCTGTCTGCCATGAACCTTATCGATAATTTCCCGGATCTTGTCATGGCACTTTCCGCAGCCGCCGCCTGCTTTTGTATAATTGGTGACATCCTCCACTGTGGTGAGATTATTCTCCCGAACGGCACGTTCGATCTCCAGGTCGGTAACTCCAAAGCACTCGCAGACGATTTCGCCCTCGGCCTTCTTCTCGGTTTCACCGCGATAGTGAGCAATCGCCTTTTCCAAGGCATCTCGTCCCATGACCGAACAGTGCATCTTTTCCTGTGGAAGCCCCCCGAGATACCGGGCAATATCCTCGTTGGTGATTTTCTTGGCCTCCTCCAGGGTCATGCCCTTGATCATCTCGGTCAAAGCAGATGAAGAGGCAATGGCGCTCGCACAGCCGAAGGTCTGAAACTTGACATCTTCGATGCGCTTATGTTCATCCAGTTTAAAGGTGAGCTTCAGGGCATCACCGCACGCGAGCGACCCCACCTCCCCGACACCATCGGGGTCTTCCACCTCCCCCACATTCCGGGGGTGCAAGAAGTGATCTTTGACCTTTTCTGTATATTCCCACATAATACGCCTCTCCCAAAGGTTTAGGTTTCGTGTTACTACCTCCCACAGATCAGACGCACATCCCCCCAAAAATTGAGGTTGGCTATCCCTCTGCGAACAATTCGGTGCTAAGATACCGCTCGCCGGTGCTGGGAGCTACCACCACGATTCTTTTTCTCCTGTTCTCACTCCGTTTTCCCACCTGCAGTGCGGCCCACACGGCAGCCCCGGAGGAGATCCCGCAGAGTATCCCCTCCTCTTTCGCAAGCCTCCTTGCAGTGTCGAATGCGTCCTCATTGGTCACCGTTATGACCTCATCTATGATATTCGCGTTTAAGACATCGGGAATAAAACCCGCGCCGATCCCTTGTATCTTATGAGGACCTGGTTTCCCCCCTGAAAGGACAGGCGAATCCGCCGGTTCCACTGCAACTGCCTTGAAGGAGGGCCGTCGAGCCTTGATCACCTCCGATACCCCGGTGATCGTCCCCCCTGTCCCGACGCCCGCAACAAGGATATCCACCTCGCCATCGGTGTCGCGCCAGATCTCTTCTGCAGTCGTCTCACGGTGTATCCTCGGATTTGCCGGGTTTTTGAACTGATCGGGCATGTAAGCATTCGTACTGCCGGACACAATTTCCCCTGCCTTTGAAATGGCTCCCTTCATGCCTTCCTTCCCGGGTGTCAAGACCAGTTCCGCCCCCAGATGTTTCAGGAGTTTTCTCCGCTCAATGCTCATGGTATCGGGCATCGTGAGACACAGACGGTATCCCCTTGAAGCGCAGACAAAGGCCAAGGCGATTCCCGTATTCCCGCTCGTAGGCTCCACAATCAGGGTATCGGGCCCAATCAGTCCGTCTTTTTCAGCGGCTTCGATCATCGAAACACCGATACGATCCTTTACGCTTCCCAGGGGATTGAAGAATTCGAGTTTCGCGAGAATCTCGGCCTCCAAACCTCTTGCCACACGATGCAAGCGGACTAACGGGGTACCCCCCATTGTCTTGCTCATGTCGAAAAATATCCTCTCCAAAGCTTACCTCCTTCACTATATGTTACCCGATGAATGCCTTCAGGCGCCGAAACCACCTCGATTCCGTCCATGCCCCAACCGCGAAGGCTTTAGGAATATCTTTGTATCCGGCGGCACCGGCTCGGTGATCCACACGTTGCCCCCGATTACGGAGCGCGCCCCGATTACGGCCTTTTCTCCCAGGATGGTGGCTCCGGCATAAATGATCACATCATCTTCTATGGTGGGATGGCGCTTCTTCCCGCGGAGGCGTTCTCCGGCGTTCTTGGGCAAGGATAATGCGCCAAGGGTGACGCTTTGATAAACTCGCACATTTCTGCCGATCACCGTTGTCTCCCCAATGACGACGCCTGTGCCATGATCAATGAAAAAACTTTCCCCGATCCGGGCACCCGGGTGGATGTCTATCCCGGTTACGCTGTGGGCGTATTCGGTCATAATGCGCGGAAGAAGGGGAATCCCTTGTTCAACCAATTGATGGGCAATGCGGTAGACAGTGACAGCGAAGACCCCCGGATAGCTGAACACTATCTCATCGTAGCTTTTAGCAGCTGGGTCGCCTTCGTAGGCAGCACGAACATCGGTTGCCAGGACCCTCCGCAGCGCGGGAACAGACGCCAGGAATATGAGCGCCTCTTTATATCCCAGTTTGGCGCATTCGATGCATGGTTGATTGTAACGCAAACACTCGTGCCGTAAGCTGCGGGTTATCTGTTCCGAGAGAGATTCAAAGAGACTATCTACTGACTGGCCTATCTGGTATCTCAGATTGGCTGCATCTATCTTCTCTCTGCTGAAGTACCCGGGGAAGAGGATTTCTCTGAGCCTGAAGACTATTCCAATAACCGACTCTCTTGATGGGATCAGTTCTGCGTCGATATGCTCGAAACAATCTTGCTCGTGGCAACTCCTGACAATATTCTCCACCACCTCCGGAAGTTGCTCGCGGAATTCCGTGCGAGTCTCAAACCCTGCCTTACACTCAGCTATTATGTCTTTCTCATGTTCGCGTTGTTCCACCATAGGACCTCCATTCGCTGCGAGGAAATGGGATACTCGCAGCTTTTTTTGAATCAGACACATATAAAGTTCAGGAAAAGCAGCACGGCAATGATACACAAAATGACTTTGGAGGATCGATCAACGTTCATCCTGAACCTCATTGTTGAATATGGTCTATTGTTGCAAATAAGTTACTCATGGCCTAGCCAAGCTCTCGAACCGCTCCCGACTCCTCTATAGCCGGTTTCTTGACAGCCCGCTTTGAATTCGGGTTTCGCGGTTAATCCAAACCGAACATGTAAAAGCAGTAGCCCCCATGGATTACGGCAGCAACAAGAGTAGCGGTAGCGAAGTAGCTGTGGCCTTTGAACCATTTCCGTCTTAGTGTCTTGCTGTGTCCAAAGATTACCGCTGTAATAAGCAGGGCAAGGGTGCTGAACCCGCTTATTAAGCAAATGAGGGTCTTCCAATTCTCTTTCGGCTCCACCCTCTCTGCCTGCACAGCCGTTTTGAGGTGCGGCTCCAAGTGAACAACGAGGTGGAGAAAAATCCGCCTGGCATCTTCGTCAGAAAGCCAATCAGAGCCCTTTCCATGTCTCTGGGATATACCCAGGCGCCAGTCTCGATAAGCTCTGCTTGAAAGAGCGGTATCGACGGAATGACATTCGGTGCATCTCTTTTCGAATAACTTTTCAGCTACCACAATATCATGTTTTAAGGATTCGGAAACCTGGGCATAGGCAGCGCTATGAAGTACCATTACGAAACCTATAAAGATAGTGAGAACAACTTCTGTTGACAGAACACCTCTCATGTGTCAATCTCCCCTCTACGCAATCCATGCGCCGGATACTGGTGAGCCGATTACTCTTTCGACGAGACTCAGGGTATTGCATCATTCACCGGTGACTCATTTCCTTATCTTCAAAAACCTCGCATTGATTGCCACGATCACGGTGCTCAAAGACATCAATACCGCTCCCATGGCAGGGCTGAGGAGGATCCCAGATTTGTACAGTACTCCTGCCGCCAGGGGAATGGCAAAGGCATTGTACCCGGTAGCCCAGACGAGGTTTTGGACCATCTTCCGGTAGGTAGCCTGGGCGAGGTCGACAATCGCCATAACATCGAGGGGATTGCTCCGGACAAGCACAATATCCGCCGTTTCCACGGCCACATCAGTGCCTGCCCCGATGGCGATACCTATATCGGCCTGGGCAAGGGCCGGCGCATCGTTGACCCCATCGCCGGTCATGGCAACAATGAGCCCCCTGGACTGGACTTCCTTGACTTTCTCGGCCTTCTCCTGGGGGAGCACCTCGGCAAAGTACTCATCGAGGCCTATTTCATCGGAAACCCATTTTGCCACCTGCCGGTTATCGCCGGTGAGCATCATGCACCGGATGCCCATCTCTTTGAGCTTCGAGATCGCTTCCTTTGACTCCTCCCGGATGATGTCGGCAAGCGCAATGGCGCCGCCTAATTTCTCATCGATCAGGACGAACACTACGGTTTTTCCCTGGGCATTGAGCTTCTCGATCCTCTCGTCATTCACCGAGATATTGTTTTCCCTAAGAAATCCAGGGCTTATCACTTTCACTTGCCTGCCCTTCACAATCCCCTGGGCTCCCTTTCCGGGGATGGCCTTGAAATTCTCCACAGATAGGGTCTCCTGTGATGAAGCAGTGATCCCTTGGGCAATGGGGTGCTCAGAGTGGGTTTCCACCGAAGCGGCATATTGATGAAGTTCCTTTTCGCTTATGCCATCTGAAAAAGTTATAATATCGGTAATCCCGAACTTCCCCTCAGTAAGGGTTCCTGTCTTATCGAAGATGATCGCCTGGATGTTCCTTCCCCTTTCAAAGGCCGCACGGTCTCTTATGAGCAGGCCGTTTCGTGCTGACAGGGCCGTTGACACGGCAACCACCAGAGGGACCGCCAGCCCGAGGGCATGAGGACAGGTAATGACCATTACGGTTACCGTCCGCTCAAGGGAAAAGGCAAAGTCCTTATGGATTATGGCAAGCCAGATAATGAGGGTGATGGCTCCGCAGGTGAGGGCAATCACAGTGAGCCAGAGGGCTGCCCGGTTCGCCAAATCCTGGGTTTTTGACTTGCTTTCCTGGGCCTGTTTGACAAGATCTATTACTTGCGAAAGGAATGAGTCTCTTCCCGTCTTCTTAACCTCTACGGTAATTGAACCTTCGCCATTGATGGAACCTCCTATGGCTTTGGCGCCTACTGCTTTGGATACGGGTCTTGATTCCCCCGTAAGCATGGCTTCATTGACCGATGTCTGACCCTCAACCACCTCACCATCGGCAGGAAGCTTCTCCCCGGGTTTTACAAGGAAGCGATCACCCACCACAAGTTCATCTATGGGCACATCCTTGAAACTGCCATCCGGCATAACTTTGTGGGCATCTGAGGGCATGAGCTTGGCCAGCTCCTCAAGGGCACGGGAGGCGCCCATCACCGATTTCATCTCGATCCAATGGCCCAAAAGCATGATGTCGATCAGGGTGACCAGTTCCCAAAAAAATATCTTCCCGCTCAGTCCGAATACTACAACACTGCTGTACGTATAGGCCGTTGTAATGGCTATGGCGATGAGGGTCATCATCCCTGGGTGTGCTGATCTCAGCTCATCAACGAGGCCTTTTAGGAAGGGATAGCCACCGTAGAAGAAGATGACGGAGGAAAGTACAAACAGTAGGTACAAGTCGCCCGTGAATCTGATGGAATCCCCTAGCCCCAGAAACCTCTGAATCATCGGGGAGAGGGCGAGGACCGGTATAGTGATAATCAGGGATACCCAAAACCGTCTTCTGAAGTCCGCAACCATGTGGGCGTGATGCCTTTGGTGCCCCCCTCTTACCTGCCCCTCGTGGCCTGCGGGGCCGTGTCCCTCGTGAGCCCTGCCGTGCGTGCCTTGCTGCATCTCATGGCCTTGGTGGTCGTGTCTCTGAACCATTGTTTGACCTCCTTTCAAAGCAGAGTTAAGTGCCTTTAGAGCTCTAGAGTTCTAATGACGTCCTTGAGAACTGCGGCAGAGGCCTGGAGTCTCTTGATCTCCGATTCATCCAGGGCGATTCTCAGGATTCTTGAGATCCCATTTCCATTCAAGATGACCGGAACGCTTAGACAGACATTGCTGACATCATAGTAACCGTCTACAAGGGCGGAAACGGTGAGCACACTGTTTTCGTCTCGAAGGATGCTCCCTGCGATTCGCACCAGGGCCAGCGCGATGGCAAAATAGGTAGACCCTTTTTTATTGATGATCTCATAGGCTGCATTTCTTACTTGTTTGAAGATCTGTTCCCGTTCATCCTCAGGGCACTCTGTTTCACAGACAGTGCAAAAATCAAGAAATGAAACCCCTCCGATGCTCGCCTGGCTCCACACCGGCACCTCACTGTCGCCGTGTTCTCCGACGATGTAAGCATGGACATTGCGGGGGTCCACCGCGCAGTGGCTGCTCAGAAGATACCTAAATCTTGCGGTATCCAGCGTGGTGCCCGATCCGATAACCCTATTCATGGGATAGTTAGAGACCTTGAGCGCTACGTAGGTGAGGACGTCCACGGGGTTGGACACGATGAGCAGTATCCTGGGATTGTACCGAACGATTTCAGGGATAACGGTCTTGAAGATATCGGTATTTTTCCGAACGAGCTCAAGCCTTGTTTCGCCCGGTTTTTGAGCGGCCCCTGCGGTGACGACGACAATGCTGGCGTCCTTACAGTCGGAGTAATCGCCGGCAAAGATTCTGGAGGGGGATACAAAGGAGAGACCGTGATTGAGGTCCATCACGTGTCCCTCGGCTAACTCTGCCCTCTGATCGATAAGAACTATACTGCTCGCGAGGCCGCTGATCATCAGGGCAAAGGCAAAGGTGGAGCCTACCTGCCCTGTGCCCACGATAGCAACCTTGCGCCGATCCGCCAAATCCGCTTCCGATTCCCTTAGATACTTTTCCGGATCATCCTCAAATGCCTCCTTACATCGCTCGGTACAAAAGCAGTATGTTCTGCTCCTGTATTGAAGCTTGTGTCTCGCGTTCTTCTCTTCTACCTCCATGCCGCATACCGGATCTTTTGGCATAATACCCCCTCCTTTATCTCCTGACTAACACTATGAGTGCATTGATTTACACGCCTGGCTGGCAAATTTCTTGGTTTTTCAAGAACCTTCTCGACCGTGCGCCCGCACTCTCTCAACAACCCGATTCAATCTCCCTGAAACTTCTTCTGCGATGCTGTCGCGAGAAGATCACAAAGGCAAAAAAGGCGAGTGGCAAACGAGGAACAGTGCCGGGGTCCCGCGATAGGAATGAAGGTATCCAGGTCAGTCGAGAATTAGACAGTCTGTACCGCCAGGATGCTATATCAGATCTTTCTTTTTTTCCTCGAACTCCTGCTTATCGATCTCGCCTCGGGCGTAGCGCCTTTTAAGGATCTCCAGGGCAGAGTCGCCGGAGCTCGTGCCGTGGCTCGTCGTTTTCGTCGATATAATCAGCCACCGGATCAGCAATATGATCCCAACGATAACGGCAATCCAGAAAATGAGCATGATAATCCCTCCAAACCAGCCCATCCCGGAGCCCCACCCCATCATCCCGGGGCCATGTCCATAATCATACCCTCGCCATTGGGTCACGATATCTATTGGAAATTTAGCAACAAGATTCATCTCCTATCCTCCTTCTTTCGCTGTGGGCACCCCGCAACCCTACCGGATCATGGGATGCCCTCCGGTTTAGTAAATAGAACGCATCCAACCAGTATACTTATCAACCATGATCTTATCCACCAGAGAATCATTCTTGGTGAGGATCTCGGCTTCAAAGTAGTTGTCCTTCTCAGTGATTTTTCCCAGCTTGAGGTTGGGATTCCTCGTGCCCTGGAGGTAGTTATCTAGCATTGCCTTGACCTCCTTCTCATCCAGGGGCTTCTGGGGCTGCTGATATTGGGGTCCGTATTGAGGACCGTATTGTGGTCCATAGCCTCGACCCATCATGCCCGGACCCATGCCGTATCCAGGACCCATCATACCGGGGCCCATACCCCTACCGCCATGCATCATTCCAGGACCGTAGCCATAGCCAGGACCCATACCGTACCCAGGGCCCATGCCGGATCCTCCACCGGGACCAACAGGGCCGCCGCAGTATGGGCAGTAGTTCCAGTCTCCATAACCCCCCGGTCCCATCATGCCATGTCCCATCTGGCTTTTTCCCTCGAGCGGGAAGAGAATTAGGCCACTAATTAACACTAACCCCAAAACAAATAGGGACTTCTTCATCGCTTTACCTCATCTTTTTACTGGTTTATGAGTTTCCTTCCTTACCCTTAGTTACAGACAAGATCTTAAACCATACCGATCACCCCCTTTGATTTAGCATGAAATTAAGAAAGGGCCTCTTTCTCCTGACGCGTCCGGTGCGTAACTTCGGGATAGAGGTTGGCTGATCTGAACGAAGGCCCTTAATTCATTTAACCAAAGAAAGTTCTATCTGATCAAGAAGAAAAATAAGGAGGGCTGTGGAAGATTTTACTTTCCCTTAATGCAGCAGGAGGTTTATCCACAAGATGTTGGGGTGGGCAACAATGCTCGAAAAGTGTGCGCTTCTTGTCAGAGCTTTTACCTGAACATCGGCTGATTTCAATAAAGATTACGGAATCGAATATCAAACAGCAAGCAGTGCTCGATTCTCTAAGCAAATCACGATTCCTGAAAGCCTCTTTTGTAGGCGGATCGTTTTCTCCTCTTAGGTCTAGGATACGAGGGACATACCCACAATGAAGAAGGGGCTCGTGCAGAACGTGCTTGAAATTCACAGGGCCACTGGTTAACCTACCACCATGCCACGGTTAGCACGATGAGACGGGTCGAAAGGCTAGGGGCGAGTTTCGAGTGGATGTTGTGAGGTACCTTGGCGTTATGAATCCCTATCTCACCGGAGCGGCATCAGTCAAGAAAGGGCCTGTAAGGGAATGGTATTCACTATGAGTTATGCACGTTCAGCACGAAACCTAACACAAGGAATCTTCCTTCTGGTAAGGATATTTAATTCCTAAGGGCGGCCCAATTCTTTATTATTTGTTAGCTAGATCATAAGAGTGCTAAGGCCGATCTTTTGACATTTGCTTCACAATAAAACCGACCATTGCTTTTGCAATCCACCCGGGAGCCAGCTGTGAAGCGATCGCAAGCCTGTCGAAGATTTCCCAAGCCTCTACCTCCTTACCATTTGCGACACGGCTTATGATAATCCCTTGCTGTTTCACCTGCTTGTTACTTTTGTGTGTCCCCTCCATTGTCCAAAAGCTTACCACTTTATCCCCTTCGGCAATAAGATCGTCAACGGTGAAGTGGATATTGGGAAAGCTCGTATGAAGCCAGGTAATAAACTTCTTTAAGCCCTCTATACCCTTTATTTCGTGACCTCCGGGGCCATGATAGACATAGTCGATAGCGATAAGCTCATTCATTTTTTCTGTTTTACCCTCATTCAAGAGCTCCTCCCAGATACGCTGCACCATGGCTTTGTTTTCCTCTATGGACATGGTATTACCCTCCTTTCTATTGAGTTGAAATGGGCCTAACACCTGCATTACCGACGCGATTAGCGTCCGGTGAATGCTGTTAGGCATGATCTCCGTCTTTATAGTACTCCACCTACAAAGATTAGAGCTGCTGAGATCGTGAGTATGAATGGACACAACCTGAACGGAAGGAATTTCACTTTAAATCCTGTGAACAGGGATACGATTGCCAAGGCAAGGAGCCCAGCAACTACAACAGTGTAAGCAGCTCTTGGAAGTACTCCGAATGGACCAATGTACGTCAGAACACTTACAAGGGCTCCAATAAATATCAACGAGACACCTTCAACTATCCACTCCATCGTGATGATGTTGCGATTGTCTTCACTAATATCACCGAAACCAGCGACTACATTCTTCGTAGGAATGAGGTGTGAGATCCCCCATATCCCGGTGAGGATCGCACCTAGATACAAAAGAACTTGAGACATCCTGCAAGCCCTCCCATTTAAGTTGAAAAATAGGATTCTGCTTAACATATATATGGAAACCGTAATATTCAATATACAAGCCTTCCATATATCACACTATCATTGCCACAAATTTATCAATTAGCCATAAATTTTCTTCAACCATGATTGCAGGTACTTGCCAAAGTCCTACCTGAGAACAGCCAAGAAAAACTTCTATTTCCAGTAAGTTTGAAAAAGCGGAGACTGTAGATTACCCAAATAAGCCTTTCATTTCAAGTGCTCCGGTATTTTTTCAGCTGCTTGCCAGCGCCGCTACTTCAGCAGCACTTGAACTCACTAGGGATTAGGAAATCAAATATGCAATATCAAGGAGGTATCGATTTCTGAGAGAAACGGCCTTTCCTGAAAGCCCCTCTTTTTTCCACTCTTGGGTCTGTGATACGAGGGACATACCCACAATGAAACGGGAATTTGACAGCATGTGGGTCGTGGCAAGCTACTCCAAACCTGTTTTGCAGGTCTTTGCCCACAAAAGACGTACAAAGCAAGTTGTCTTAGAACCAACATCCCCTCCTCAGGATTCTCGAAGTATAAGGGGCTGTTGATCATCCTATTCCCGTTTCCCCCAGACCTGGCTCAATTCTCGCCAGGTAGCATGTATGGTGATGGGCACCTTGATCTGCTCGCTCGCAGGTTTGCGCACCAGGGTTAACGAGCC
>DATKZQ010000189.1:0-14597 GCA_035527895.1 Desulfatiglandales bacterium | reverse complement strand
CCTGGCAACTGTACATCAGCTATGCCCTGTTGTTATCTCTGGGAACCGGTCCGCTGTATTCAGTGGTCAACGCAACGGTTTTGAGGTGGTTTGATAAGAAGCGAGGCCTCGCCTTAAGCATTACTTCCTCGGGAGCGAGTTTCGGTCCTATTGTCACGGCTCCTTTTGCTACCTGCCTTATCTCGATCTTCGATTGGAGTATGGCGTTTATAGTATTGGGAATAATTTCATGGCTCCTCATTGGCTCAATGTCCTTGCTATTAAGAAAGGACCCCGCTGCTATGAGGCTCTTACCTGACGGTGAGAGGTCTCATACGAACCAAGGTCCTATTTCAATTGAGGAGCGGAAGGTTCAATCAGCTGGTACCCATCTCCTCCAGGCATTGAAAACCCAGCAGTTCTGGCTTCTGGGGTCCATCTGGTTGCTTATGTCCTTCTGCCTCCACCTCCTATACGTCCACATCATACCCTATGCCGTCGATATGGGATATTCACCAATGGATGCGGCTCTTGTCCTCAGTCTAATAGGCGGGGCAAACATTATTGGTCGTCTCACGATCGGGCCGTTATCAGATGCGATAGGCAGAAGGTCCCCGGCCATTGCCTCCGCCTCGCTTCAGGTTGCAACCTTGCTATGGCTCATGTGGGCCAGGGAATTGTGGATGCTTTACGGGATTGCGATAGTCTTTGGTCTCGGCTTCGGAGGGCTTGACCTTCTCGTAACAGCCCTCATTGGTGACGTATTTGGAACCCGGCGCATCGGAACGATAATGGGTCTGATGTCTGCTTGTTGGGGAATCGGGGCCGCAGCCGGTCCTGCAGTAGGGGGCTTGACCTTTGATGTCACTGGAAGTTATTTCATCGCCTTCGGAGCAGGGGCGGCGGCTATGGTGATAGCAACCCTGTTTGCGGGTCTCATCAAGGGAATTAGGTAGTTCTTTTAAGATAGCTCCAGCAAGACAATTCTCAACAATCTGGCCCCATCAGATTTCACAAGCCATCCGTTGCGCGTTTTGAATCTCTCCGGAGAAGAACATGCCATCACTCGCCGCCAGCACTATCTATCCCTCAGAGCAAACAAATCAGGCCTCCCCAAAACCGCGACCTTGAATCCCAAAAACGACGACCAGTCATACTGCTTGACTTATAATCCTCATATTTTTATATTCTTTTATCTTAATAGGGACCTCCTCTCGGCAAAGAAGGGCTCGCGCCTCAAATCCCAATGAGATGAAATCCCGGGGGGATAACGATGGCAGACGGAAAAACGAAAATCGTTACCATTGGTGGCGGAAGCGGGCAGTTCGCGCTGCTCTCGGGCTTGCGGATCCTGGAGGAGATCGAGATTACTGCGGTGGTCTCCATGGTTGACAGCGGCGGAAGCACCGGCAGGCTTCGGGATGAACTCGGCATCTTGCCCCCCGGCGACGTTCTGAAATGCATTCTCGCACTCTCACCGCATCACGATATTGTTCGAAAGATCTTGCTCAAACGGTTTACCGAAGACAGCCGTTTAAAGGGCCACAATGCAGGAAACATGCTCCTGACCATGCTTTCACAGTATGCGGGCAGCTTTCCTGCAGGTGTACAGGCCCTTGCAGAAATCCTTGAAGCCCGTGGCACTATTCTGCCGGTCACGATTGACAGGGCAACGCTTGTTGCCGAATTGACCGACGGGAGCCATATCTATGGAGAAACGGCAATCGACATACCGCGGGGAACGCAGCGAGAAAAGATTCGCAATGTTTTCCTTGTTCCCCATCACAGCGACTGTATTTCTGTATACCCTCCAGTAGTTGAGGCCATCAGATCTGTGGACTACATCATTATCGGGCCGGGTGATCTCTTTACAAGCATAATTCCCAACCTTATTGTTCCCGGCGTTAAGGAAGCGATCAAACAAACAAGTGCAACTCTCTTATATGTTATCAATATCATGACCAAGTTCGGCGAAACGCACAATTTTGCCGGCGTTGATTTTGTCAAGAAACTCGAGGACTGTATTGAACGGCAGGTTGACGGAGTGATTTATAACACCGAAAGGCCTGATGAACATCTCTTGGACCAGTACCAAAAGCAGAAGGCGGAATTCGTTGAGATTGACGTGAATGATGCTTGGTGGGGAGATCGAAGGGTCTATACCGCCCAGATGCTCGACATCTCCGGCGGCATTGTACGGCATGACTCGAAAAAGCTGGCATCGCTGATCCAGGAAATCAATTCGCCGTAAGTCCAGGGATTCAGTATTCCAGCGCAAGACTAATCCAGAAGATACACTCCAGCCAACGGTCTTTTGCGCGAACAACTGTCCTGGAAGGACGCCGCCGCCTTAAAGAAAGTGATCGCCAAGAAAGAACAAAAGTCCGTCAGCTGGAGGGGCTCACAAAGACCATCCTTCATGTTTTGTCCGCAGTCGGCTCGGTTTGAACTCAGTCGGAACGAGCCTATGAAAACCGGGTGCTAAGCAGGATGAATGTCCTCTTCCTATGCAGTGGAAATATTAGTAGAAGCTATCTGGCCGAGATGCTGCTCAAGCATGAGGTTGCAATCCGTAAGGTGAGTAACGTCTCTGTATCGTCTGCTGGCATCTACGCTTGCCCGGGCAATCCCCCTGATCCAGTCATGGTGGACCATCTCGAAAAACAGGGTATCCCTGTTGCAACCCACGAGTCGAGGCAGGTTAGCATGGAGGATATAACCTGGGCAGACCTGATCCTTGTGATGGAGCAAGCGCATGCACGGGATCTCGAGGTTCGGTGGCCTGAAAGCAAAGGAAAGACCGAATTTTTGGGTCAGTATATCTCAGAAGGGCGCGATGCGGACGATATCGTTGATCCCTACGGCAAGCCGCCATACTATTACCGCCTTGCTCAGTCGCAAATCACCCTCGCCCTCCGTACCTTGATCGAAAGGGTCCTCGTGGGTCCTCAACCAGAGGGCAACTGTGCTACTTCATGAGAAAAAATACCGGCTGCCTTTTTGCTCAGCGTGGAGTTCGTGCGCCTTGTCTCAGGCACTACAATCCTTTTCGGGGCGGCAAACACCGCAACAGTGATCGTACGTAGCGTGAGCCGGAAGATGCTCGAACGGATTAGATCCCAGCGCCCTTTCTGAAAAGAAAACTCCCCGCATCCGCATCTATTTCCCTTTGGATCAGCCCCTGCTCCTCGAGGTATTTCAGGTGAGCGATCGCTTCACCGGTGGCAAACCATTTCTGTGTCAACGGAAAGAGGTCCCACGAGTCATAGGTAATATCCCAGCTCATATTTGCTGCCACCTGAAAGGCGTTCTGCGGCCCCTCCGCCAAAATAGCGACGATCTCTTCAGCTCTCATCTCGTGGTGCTTTTTTAACTCCCGAATCCTTTTCTTGGGATTTCCGAGAAGGCTCCTGTGGCCGGGCAGAACAAGTTCAACGTCGTACTTGCTTACCTTATCCAAACTCGACAAGTATTCCTTGAGCGGATTTCTATCATAGGACCACAAGGTAATGTTTGGCGTTATCTCGCCGAGGATGTGATCCCCCGCTATCAGGACTCTCTTTTCAGGTTCGTACAGGCATATGTGCCCCGCCGTATGACCTGGTGTCTCAATACACACAAACTGATACTCCCCTGTTACGATGGTATCGTTCTCCTTTACAATACTGAAAGGCAGGTTATACTCAGGTGGGCCTTGAGGCCCTTTTTGAAGCTCATCTTCCGGAAACCCGTTCAACCGCGCAAAGTCAAGAAATCTCCCCCAGCGGGCAGCGTTTTGAAGCCATTCCGTGTCAGGCCGTTTGAAATAGATGCGCGAGGTATCAGTGGCGAGACCGGGGACAAGTCCGAGGTGATCTCCATGCCCGTGGGTGATAAAGAAGTCTGCATTCCTTAAGTCAATGTCCAGACGTGCTAGACCGCCTGCATTGCCAGCATGCACTCTTCACGATTCCACCCTGTGTCTATAATCAGACTCCGCTCTCGTCCTTTAATCGCATAGGAATTGAGTACTTTCAAGGGGCTATCGAGAAGCGGGATTTCCAGTTTGTATAGACGGGGGAGTATCTCTTCAATCATCAATGCATTCCTCACAGATGGTGTCACGATTTCTCCCGATTCATCTCCTATTCATGTTGTCTAACGCTGCCTGGTCATTCTTTGCCAGTCCTGGGTAGAGCCGATGTTGGGGTTAAACCCGGGATCCTCGCTGATAACATAGTCGGAACCGTTCGTCCACGCGTTATCATACCCGGTAGGCAATTCGACCTTCCAGTTATTGATGGGGTCAGTATATGAATCAACGCCCCGTATTGCCTGACTGTAATTGTCGAATATACGGTCATATGCCTGATTGCGTTTCTGATAGGAATCCATAATCATATCGCCGATCTCTGATTGGGTTCGGCTGAGCTGTTGCATGCGGTTGAAGATGGCCTGCTGATGACGGAGTTGGTCGCGGGTAATCATTGCTGAAAGCTTGAGCACATTTTCACCCCAGACAGGATTATCCTTGCGAGAGTCCATGATAATCTTGAAGATCTTTATGGTTTCATTGATTCCGGTCGCAGGGGCCTTAAAACTCGTTGTAATGGGAATCCAGGTGACTCCCGTGATGGTCCCATACATAGTGGGCGTGTAGCTGATCATGTAGGTGACAGCAACGGTGACATCTTCGACAAACTTTTTACCTCTCTCCGAGTACTCCAGCTTGCACCTGCCGGCGTCTGCACGGAGCTCGTACTGAAATTGAAATGGCGATATTTGTCCAAAGATATTCAGTTGAAATTGCGCCATATCCCTGGTCTGCTGCGCCAGATCCGGAATATTTTGGGTCTGAACGACCTTGAGGCCCGAAGCGTTTGCCCTGAAACGGGGGATATAAAAACTATTTATGAACTCTGTGGCTCCCATTGGTTGCATTATCTCGGCACCGCCTTGGGCATAGGAATATTGCAGGTTACGGTCCTGTGACCAGAATAGATTCAGGTGTCGAAACTGTTCGAATACCGAGTCCCCATCTGGACTGGTAATCGTGAATGCGGTGCTGGCTTCAGGTGGAAATCTATTATGATCCCACGATACGCCTCCCCGAAAATGCCAGCCTTTCGGTACAAGCAAACGGAACGCCTCATACCCGAACCCGTTTCGATCAATAACGATATGTTTCCTGAAGGAGAGACTATTGCCCTGAGCAGATGTCGCCTTCCCTGCTGCACATGGCAACGCAAGAGAGAAAACAACGACCAAGCATAAGAATCTTTTCATGATTACCTTCCTTTCCACACTGACCCTTGCAAATAGGGCTCAGCTAAATTGCTTGTAGAAACCCGATCACTCGCAGGTAGGCTGGCAGACACGCAAGTATGTCATCCAAACAGAAGACAGTCAAGCCTGTTATGGGAGCATACAAGGACCACGCATAGTTAAACTCCAGCTATTGAGTTTTAGGCTTGTCGATGGGTATGGGATGGTTATGAGGGGGAAAAACCTCGCTTTTGCCGTGTGACTTTCTATGCGGTATGCAGAATGTAACTTCGACAAAAACCTAAACAGGTGCTATAGTAGCAGCTTAGCGCAGTGAAAAAGAGACTGCTCCATTGCGGGGGCAGGTGCGTCTCTTGGGTTGTTGCTGCAGCTCGCTATGACAACTTGAGAGAAGAGAGGGAGCCATGAGGGTGAAAGACATCAAAATATCGGCTGGCGATATTACTGTTCTCGCTGAATTAGGGGAAAGCCTTACGGCCCGGAAGATATGGGAAGTTCTTCCCGTAGACCGCGCAGTGAATAGGTGGGGTGATGAAATCTATTTCGGGATTCCGGTGAAAATCGAGGAAGAGCCTGATGCCCAGGACGATGTTCAGGTAGGCGATCTCGGATACTGGCCGCCTGGCCGTGCCTTTTGTATCTTCTTCGGTCCAACCCCTGCAAGCACTGACGAGCACCCCCGCGCAGCCAGTCCGGTCAACGTTTTCGGGCATATAAAGGGCGATGCGGTCATTTTTCGGGCAGTACAGAGTGGTTCAACCGTTCGAGTTGAGCGTTCCGGTGCACCTCAGTGACAGGGGGTGAATCAGAAGCCTCTTTCAGGTATTAGGTGCTTGACAACAGTGAGACCCCAGGTTTGATCCTTGCTCTTGAATCACCGTTTCACCATCTATCCGCCTCTTGCACCGTTAGACAAGCAAATAACAACCGAGATGCGGGGACCTCTTGGATCACTGATCCCTTTCGTTTGCGGCGCCCGAAATACCCGCTCACAACCCCCTGATGGGAATCATGCCAGCTTGAAAGGAGAAATTTCACGTGGGCAAACCGATCACAGATTACAGACAACCTCCCTATGAAATGGTTGAAAAACTTCCGGATCTTCGCCGGATAGCCAAACACCTCCAGACGGGGGGGATAATCGGTGTGGACCTAGAGGCTGATTCGATGTTTCATTACCAGGAAAAGGTCTGCCTGGTTCAGATGGCGTCAAATGATCAGACCTTTCTGATCGATCCGCTTGCCCTCAAGGATCTCTCACCCCTTGCGCCGGTTTTCGCTGACCCAGGCGTCAGAAAGGTTTTCCACGGGGCCGATTATGATATCCGTTCGTTATACAGGGATTTCGGTATTGAGGTCCGTTCTCTTTTCGACACCCAGATTGCGGCCCGGTTTCTCGGCTTCAGGGAGACCAGCCTCGCAAGCCTGTTAAAGGATCTGTCCGGTTTAGTCATTGAAAAAAAGTATCAAAAAAAAGACTGGTCGCAGAGACCCCTGCCTTCTGCAATGTGCGTCTACGCTGCCCGGGATGCCTGCCACCTTATGGAATTGAGCAAGGTCTTTGAGGAAAGATTAAGGGCTAAAGGCCTGCTCTTCTGCGTGGACGAAGAGTGCGAGATGCTCAGCAAGGTGCGTCCTGCCCCGATGGAGGACTCCCCATTTTTCCTGAGGTTCAAAGGCGCCGGGAACTTAGATTCCCGGAGCCTCGCGGTCTTGGAGGCACTTCTGCAATTCCGTCACGAATTGGCCAGAAAGCAGGATCGACCACCCTTCAAGATATTGGGGAACATACCTCTCATGGAGATGGCTCAGAAAAAGCCGGTGAACGAGAGTGAACTCAAATCCGTCGGAAGGTTGAGTGCTAGACAGTTAAAATCCCTAGGCCGCCCTCTCTTGCAAAGAATATCCGAGGCCCTCAGCCTCCCGGAAGAAGCATTGCCCAGTTATCCCCACAAGCCCAGATCGGCGTATGATCCAAAGGTGGCGAGACGGATCAGGGCGCTCAGGGAATGGCGGGTGCAACGATCCAAGCGTCTTGGTGTCGATTCAGCCCTCACCTTGAGCAATGCTCAAATCCGTTCCTTGGTCGACGCACCCCCTCAGGACCTGGGAGATTTTCAACGGATTGGTGAGTTGAGGAATTGGCAGAAGCGACTCTTCGGTAACGAGATCTGTAGGCTCCTCGACACGGTCGCCTGACCGGATGTTCCAAAGATAATGACGTAGGCCCCAAATGTTACCGTTTAAAGCGATTTCATCGCCCTGAAAGGGGTTTGTGTGTACGGGTGGTCGGTTATTTTGTACCCAAGATATCCAAATCCCTCTCGTACTTAGAAGGTTTCTTTTACCTCCGACTTCCTTTTCTCGACGGTGAATTCAAGCTCTGTCAGTGTTAACCCGAAAACACGGATCTCATCATAATAGGAAAGGCTAATGGTCACGTTGTTCTTTTCATCCTTTGTAATCTTGAAGTCGTCTCCGGTAAAACTGCGCCCTGCCTCCTTCATCTTTCTGATCAAAAACCCTCTCGTATCCGCAACAGGGTTTTTGGTTCCGAATATGGCAGCAGCCTCAATATCTTGCCCGATCCAGTACTTGTGCCAGTAAGGCCGTGCTATGCCAACCACGATCCAAATCAAGGCAATTAAAACTACAAAGCTCACAATCTTCCTGAACATCGTCACATACCCCCGTTCTTAAGTCATTTTTTTGCAAACCATGGGCTCCGCCCCGATCAAAACAATAGACGGCATGTATCGATCATTACAAGAGGTGCCTGATTTCGAGGATTTCCGCCTTTTCAGCCGATCCTCACTACTACTATCAGAAAAGGGAAAGCAAGTCAAAAGGAGAGCCACGTACTGGACAGAATTCTTGATTTTGAGAATAAAGCACTTGCGAGGCAGTATTCCGGTAAAACTGGGAGGTGAGGCAAGAAAGACGAGCGATAGTATGCATTGTGCATTTCTCAGGTTCCAGTCTTTGTAGGCCTGATGATAGAGAATTCGAAAGGTGGAGTCACAAAACCAAAATCCCTCTAAAAGCCGGGCATTGAGCGGCTCCGGCAACCACAGCTTAAGCTTATTTTTTTCAGCGGTTTACGGTGCGGAGCAGAGGTGGATAGACTTGGATCGCAGGGCCTACCATGCCTGACGTGCGAATCGGAGTATGCCGGCATTTTCGCGAATCAACTATCCCTTACTTCACCGCACAGTCAGAACCCTATGAATTCAATTTATTCTCCCACTCGAACTCCCGCCCTGTTACATGATCTTCCATGCGCCGTATTCGGCGCTCGAGATTTTCATATCTCCGTTTGACCCGGTCAGTCGCTCCTCTGTGCGAATGAACATAGCTGTCGTAAAACTCCTGCTCTTCGTCGGTTTCTATAGGTATTACCGGTTCCGGCTTCATTAGGAGTGCCGCAACAAAGTACAGTATCATGACAGGCCAAAATCCCGCAAAAAAGAGCAATACCAGGGTGATGACCCGCGCCCAAAACACGGAAAAATCAAAATAATCGGCTATGCCCCTACACACACCGAGTATGATCCCATTGCGGGAACGGTAGAGTCCACCTCGAAGAATCTTTTCAAATCGTCTCATGATTCACGGTCCTTTCTTTCACGGTCCAGGATAATGGTCTCCAGCGCCTCAACCCGTGCTTCCATCCGTGATAGCCCCTGATATATCTCTTGAATCATCCTGGCTTCCTCAGTCTGAACCTTCTGGCCTTTCCGGGATAGCCCTCCTTTCAGGATCTTGATGGCCATGAGGATCGTGCTGCCGATAATGGCCAGTACCAGCACACTCCCTCCGAAAACAATAGCTACAATCAGGACTCCATGCATGACAGAATTAACTCCCTTTCATCTATAATTGAATCGATTATTGCCTTAGCTCCGCAGCAGAATGATGAGCATTTGTTCTGCTTGACTCGGCAATAGTGAGGGATATGGATATCTTTTTTTGCACCGAACTAGGCAGGTGCTTTGAGCCTGCTCTTTCCCGATGATCCAGGCGGGCGCCCGTCTCCACTGCAGACTTCTAGATGCAGAGAAGTTGGAGTCACCTGTGCGGCAGCTCGCCCCTGGCCCAGACCTGGCACGATAGGACTTTGTTTAGAGCCACGTATACCCATGAAGTTGCGAAACAGGATCATATTCCCGTGTCGTCGCGCCAGGGCAGGCCGCCTTCATCTGCAACGGTAGCGAGCATAACAGCATGGACTTCTTCGGTGTCAAAAAAAGACATCCATATCCCTGGTACCATAGTGGTTTCGGAACAAAAGCAATAATCGATAATTGAACACTCGCATCTGTGGCAGTAACAAGACAAACCAAACCCCCTGCAGTATTCGTGTCCCTTTCCCTTGCTAAAGAGGCTATCACCGATTGCAAACACGCTATGCGGTTGATGCGCCCTCATTTTCCTTTTTAGAGGAAGATTTCAGTGTTTGCAATTCTTTTTCGATTTCATCGTCGACTAACAGGCTTTCCCATTCCGCATCCACGGCGGGTTTTTTCCCGAAGTTAACCAGATCGGCCTCAGCTTCCATTCGCTCAATACGGTTTTCAAGATCCTCGAACTTGAGAATAGCCTCGGAACTATCAAAGCGCCGGATCTCCTCCTGAGCCCGTCTCTTTCTGTTGGCACGGATATGCCGTTGCACAAGGATACGTTGTTTCTCGCGGGCCCCTCCCAGCTTTTCCTCAAGTTGCCGAATGTCGTCCTGGTACTGTTCAACGATGGCATTGAGCCTCATAGATTCCTGTAAAAGGGCCTCTGCCCGGTCCGTGTACCTCCTTCTTTCAACCAGCGCCTCTCGGGCCAGATCATCTCTGCCCTTGCTCACCGCAAGCTCTGCCCTCTCCTCCCACTGTTTAGCACGGGACTGAACTTCCTCTATTTCGCGCTGTACCTTTTTATTACCTGCCATCACACCGGCACAGGATGCCTTGATTTCGACCAGCGTGTCTTCCATTTCACGGATCATCAGCTTGATCAACTTTTCCGGGTCTTCTGCCTTATCCAGCATGACGTTGATATTCGAGCTGACGATATCCCGAAATCGTGAAAAAATACCCATAACAACACCTCCACTTTCTTGAACGTTTACACCCTTTGAAGCAGGAACTATGCCAATGAAGCAGTTTGAAAAAAATGTATTGTTTTCAATAGGTTGCGGGCTTGACACACACAGCAGGTTTGTGGTATTTTATGCCATAGACTAGTAGTGATACCCAATATATAGGATTTTTGGCCATGAAAAGAAAAACGCTTCCCATAGGTGAGCAAGCACAAACAGAATCTGGTGTCGGCATGGGGGAGGCCCTAGGGCAGTCCGAGGTCTTTCTGGAATTTCAGGATCGCCTGTCCCGGGTTGCCCGGATCAACCGCCCAGTACTTTTAATCGGCGAACGGGGTACAGGAAAAGAGCTGGCAGCTTCGAGATTGCATTTTCTCTCTGAGCGCTGGAAAGGTCCGCTGGTCGCGCTCAATTGCTCGGCCCTCAGCCCAACGCTTATCGAATCGGAATTGTTCGGCTATGAAAAGGGCGCATTTACCGGGGCTGAACGCCGTCGGATCGGAAGATTTGAAGTCGCACACGAGGGTACTCTTTTTCTCGATGAAATAGGCACCGTTCCCGTGGAAGTTCAGGAGAAAATCTTACGAGTTGTAGAATACGGAACCTTTGAGCGGGTTGGAAGTTCGGAGAGGGTCGAGGTGGACGTGCGTATCATCGCAGCAACCAACGCAGACCTTGTGGCCCTAGCAACAGAGGGCCGATTCAAACAGGATCTGCTTGATCGACTTTCCTTTGAGGTGCTCTTTTTGCCGCCGCTCAGAGAACGGAAAGAGGACATTCTCTTGCTGGCAAATCACTTCGCAGCCCGAATGGCCTTTGAACTGGGTCGCGAGGAGATACCTCAATTCAGCGACGAAAGCGTTTCAGCGCTTGAAAACCATCCCTGGCCCGGGAATGTTCGTGAACTGAAAAATGTGGTTGAACGGGCGGTTTATCGTTCCGATTCCCCCCTGATCACCGAGATCGTTTTCGACCCATTCTATTACCCTCGCGGTGAACACCGAATCCCAAAACAGGAAGACCTCTCACAGGAGACTGATCGTCTCTCCATAGAGGAACTCCTCAACAAACCAATCAAAGAGGCCATTCGCGAATTGGAGATCGTTCTGCTCAGGAAGGCACTCAAAGAAAGCAGATTCAACCAAAGAAAGGCAGCCCAGAGGTTGGGGTTAACATACGATCAATTTCGGGGATTGTATAGAAAACATCATGAAGAATTCCACTGATCCATTCTCGAAATAGCCTGAAATGCCCCGGCCTTCATCTCATCGCCCCCGGAGAAACCAAGACAAGTCTCATAAATCAAGGTCTCAGGGAACAAAAGCCACCTACAGAGAGAAGCCCGGGCTTGTCTCGAACTGTGGAGTTTATTGAAGCCCTCAAGGCCTTAGGTGCTTGAGGAGTTTCAATCCTATGGAATGAATGACTATATGAAACGGTAATCCGGGATGGGATTGAGGTTGGTCTCTTTTAACCCTACCTGCTCACTCTTGCGGTAGAAACACCCTTTGGCGATAGTATCGCAGCTCGTTGATCGATTCTTTGATGTCTTTCAATGCAAGATGGGTCTCCCCTTTTTTGTAGATAGGAAGGGATGGATACCATCTCCTGACGAGCTCTTTAACGGTGCTTACATCGATATTTCTGTAGTGTAGAAATTCCTCTAGAGTGGGCATATATCTTTTCAAGAATCTACGATCCTGTCCGACGGAATTGCCGCAGAGGGGAGATTCGCGTTTCCCGCAATATCGAGAGAGGAATTCAAGGCTCTCTCGCTCAGCACCCCGGCAGTCAAGAGCCGATTTCTTGACCCGATCGAGGAGACCCGACCTTTTGTGATTGGCCAGACTCCATTCCTCCATCGCCGAAAGGGCCTCCTCAGGCTGGCTTACTGCTATATTCGGTCCCTGAGCCACCAAATCCAGCCGATCATCGGTTATGACCGTTGCGATCTCGAGAATGACATGCCGGTCAGGGTCAAGGCCGGTCATTTCCAAGTCTATCCAGATCAATCTGTCTTGCAACTTCCAACCCCTACTGCGTAGTTCTTGGTCATAAATCCCGGGGAGAAATGTTACGTGTTGAAATATATTGAAAATAGTCCTCTCTGTCAAAAGAAAAGATGTCACTACCCTCGCTGCCTGCTCCTTTTTTCATTACAAGTCATCCTTCAACACCCGGTCCAGCGCACGGCTGAGTGCAAGCATATGCTCAAAGCTCGGCTGGGCTTTCGACTCCGGAGACGGATCGGGCCATATCCGAAGAAAGTACCTTCCTTGCCTAAACAGGATGATATAATTGTCCGTCCATGCCGATTCTCCTAGTTCCTCAATCCCTGATCCGCCCTCCTCTGTGTATCTCTCATAAACGCCATGCGCCCCTTCATAAGTACCCATATCGTACGCGTCGACCACAACCAAGGCGCCTGTCTGCATCACCCGGTAGCTCTGATTAAAGAGTCGCTGAAAGCCAAAGGGAAAGTAGAGCTCGGCCTCGCCATCGATATAATCAAAAAGGTTCTTTGGGTTGTATATGGCAAGGGGGCCTGCTCGTTCGAACCCCTTCAGATTCATTCCGTTCTGGAATACGCTCGTATTATGCAAGAAACAGCCTACCACCAAAGGCATCACGCTCAATAAAACAAAGCTTACATACCTGGCTAGACGCTTTCCCCTTATTTGCTCAGCTCTGATGACCACCATCATCTCCTCCACAGTGATCGAAAACGGCCCTCCTTGCCCACACCCATCTCTCAAACTGAACCTTAGTGCTTCGATTCGCAAATATAGTCACATATCTAAACGAGAAATATCTTAACAAATGCTCACTCCATTCGGCCCGAGCCTCTCGGCCATGAACTCGAGGCCGAATGGCTCATGGCCGAGGGCAGCACTTAATCCCGAGTGAATAAATACGTTACCGTATTTATGAATCGAGGGACTTAGTTCTTAGCAGGCCTTCACCAGTCTTCCTTCATCCGGCAGGTCATTTTCACTGTACCCGAAATCAACCAGCATTCGCCGGGTTGCCTCCATATTGGGCTGCCACCCCATCATTTCGCCACGGAATTTGGTGGCCAACTGATAGTCAACGATCGGTGACATAGCCCCCATGGCAATGAAATTCGGCTGATGGCTCGGATTACCCCCGGGGCCGCCTCTGCTTGCCCAGAGAGCATCAACGAGACAGAGTTGCTGCCGGGGGAAGAGGACCTGACCAGTCCTTTTGTCCATGGAACCCAGGATTTCCGGTGTCTGGTTAATGGCTATGAGGTAATCCTCGCTTCCCCTCTGATGGCCAGGCTTTGGAGAAAAGGTACCGAAATGGTTTTTCATAGTCATGGTGAACCCGCCAAATCTCTGGCTGTGTCCCTTGCACAGGGCTATGTTGATCAAGATATCCACCGATCCGTCTACCAGATGTTTCAGGCATTTGGCTTTGCCTCCGGTGCCTTTCCATGGTCCCGGTATTTCTGTGATTGTGGTGCTTCCACCCCACGCGTCCTCAATCCTGCATCCTTTCGAGATGCCGGCAAATGGTGTGTATCTACCCATTTCGTAGCCGTGACAAGCGTCGTAGATGTGTACGTTAGAAGCTTTCACTCCGAGGCACTCCGTAAGCACGTTTGCGACTTTTGCCATGACAGCGCTCCTGGTATGCTGCTGGGAGATATTGTTGGTTTTTATGGCCACCACAGTATCAGACCATGATTTGCGAGGGGGTTTTATGAAAATCGTCCGCCAGGCCTCCCTGCTATTGCGGGTTTGAGCGAGTGTACAGGCCAACTTATCGATGTTTTCCCACACGACTCCCTCCACCACAAGCTCGTTCTGCCGTGCCCATGGTATGCCTGTTTCCATAACCTTCGTCATTCCGGTATCGGTGATGCCGACAACCCGAAGATTATCAACATTGGGGTGAACGGGGGTCTTTCTGGCCCACGAACCCCTCGCCTTCGGTATGAGCACTGTCGGGAATACCGTAATTCCAGTGCCCATGACAATTGCCCGTTTCATAAAGCATCGTCGATTCATTTTACTTATGGCTGTTCCCTATTTCTAACGGCTACCAAAAATCTATGAAGAATGGTAACACTTTACCTCTTTGAAATTAATCTTAACCCGAGCATGGAGATATCTTTTTTTGACTCTGTCCCTGGCCCAGACCTGGCTCATACGGCATGAGTAAGGAGAGTAGAGATGTGAAATACTCTCCTATCCATACACAACTCCGGAAGCTAAGCGCCAGGGCAGGCCTCCCATCG
>DATKZQ010000188.1:0-4581 GCA_035527895.1 Desulfatiglandales bacterium | reverse complement strand
TTGATACCTTTGATTGCCTTTATATTTTTGTTTGGTCTAACATCGGTAGCTTTAGCCCAGGTGATAAAGATAGGTGGGCTCAAGGACACTACCGGTGCCACATCTGATGTGGGAAAAGACGCCGCCCTGGGTCAGGAGGAGTTTTGGAAGTACTATGTGAATGATAATGGTGGCATTAATGGGAAAAGGGTGAAATACACTTGGTTTGACTATGGTTACCGGATCCCCGAGGCCATTACCAAATATAAGCTGCTGAAAAGGATGGGAGTTACCGCTATTATGGGGTGGGGCACCGGGGATACGGAGGCCCTTTCGCCGACCATCAATAAGGATCAGATTCCCTATGTGTCAGATTCGTACTCTGCACATCTTACACGGCCAAAAGATTGGGTGGATAAGGATGGAAAAAAACACTTAGGAACGCCCTACAACTTCTTCTTTTCCTCGGACTACTCAACCAATGCCAGATCCTGTTTAACTGCCTGGTATGACAAGAAGTGGCCCAATCATCCCGATTATGGCAAGAGGAAACCCCGTCTTGCGTGCTCCTATCAGTTTGGCTCTCCCTATGCCAGTGCCCCCATTGCAGCCATAAAGAACCATGCCGAGGTGCTCGGTATTGAGGTGGGCCCGGATCAGGATGTGAGTCTCTTTGCCATCGATACCAAGAGCCAGGTCATGGCCCTAAAGAAGTTTGGCCCGGATGTCATCTGGCACGGGAACACGACCATGTCTGTGTCTACCACTATCCGGGATGCCTATGCCCTGGGGTTGCGGGCAGCTCACATTATTAATAACTGGGGGTTTGATGAAAACCTGCCGCGTCTTGGCGGGGATGCCATGAGTGGACCGGATGCCCTGACCGTCATGGGTGCAGCTCCCAACGGATTCTTTGGTCAGGACTGCGATTTGATGGATAAGGTAGTAGAATATGCCAAGAAAATCCATCCTGGCGTCCCGCTGGAAAAACGCATCTGTCGAACCGTTCAGGGCTGGTCTAATGGTCTAATCCTGTGGGAAGCCATGAAGCGGGCGGATAAGGCAGGCGATCTGACCGGCCCGGGCATCAGGGAAAAAGGCTTTGAGACTATGAAAGACTTCCACATTGGCCTGTGTACCGGAAATGTTACCTACACAGCCGACGACCATAGGCCGGCAGGCGGTTGCTGGGTACAGGAGTGGAAGGACGGCAAGTTCCAGAAGGTGGCATTTGTCGATGTGAAGAGCCGCTGGTCAAAGCAATGGGCATCCGAGTGGCATGGGTGGTAAGAGGGAGGTTTCCGATTGGAAACAGCACAGACTATCTTGAATGTCAATAATATTGAGGTCAAATACCATGAGATAATCCTCGTTTTGAAGGGCGTCTCTCTTGAGGTACCAAGAGGTGGAATCGTGGCCCTTTTAGGTGCCAACGGCGCTGGGAAGAGCACAACCCTCAAGTCCATCTCCGGGCTTCTTAAGGTGGAGGTCGGGGAGGTTACCGACGGGGCCATTGAGTTTGAAGGCGTGATGATACACAAAAGACCTGCGGTAGAGATTGCCAAGATGGGTATTATCCAGGTGATTGAAGGCCGCAGGGTCTTTGAACACCTTACTGTTGAGGAGAACCTTAAGGTAGGGGCCCATTTAAGAAAAACAGGTTCGGTCAGAGACGGGTTAGAGCTCGTTTACCACTATTTTCCCCGGCTCAGGGAAAAAAGGAGTGAAACAGCCGGATTCATCAGCGGAGGTGAGCAGCAGATGACGGTGGTGGGCCGCGCCCTTATGACTGAACCGAAGCTGGTGCTGCTGGATGAGCCTTCGATGGGCCTGGCACCAATGCTCATCCATGAGATATTCAATATCCTCATGAGGCTCAACAAGGAGGAGAAGATATCTATCCTTCTGGTAGAGCAGAATGTGAAGCTGGCCCTGAATGTGGCCCCTTATGCGTATGTAATGGAGACGGGTCGCATTGTCATGGATGATACGTCAGAGAAACTCAAGGAAAATGAAGACATCAAGGACTTTTACCTCGGGCTTTCTGAAAAGGGCAAGACAAAGAGTTTTGCCGAGGTAAAACATTACAAGAGAAGAAAGAGATGGTTAACGTAGCCCTAACACTTAAGTACGGAGGTTATTATGCCTAAGAAATCTACTGTCTTACTAATAGCGTTTTTATTCGGTATGGGAGTGCTCTTCGCCTCCTGTGCCGGGATGCAAACCAAGCCAACCGCGGCCAATTTTAAGAACCCGGTAGTGGCTATAGAACTTGTTGAGGTGCCCCAGTTTGATGGGTACTGGTATTACGGTGGAAATATCAAGCCTACAAAGGGTAAAGCGGGCGGTCACGGTGCGCCATTGCCGGTAGCCATTACCTTTAATATCACAAATCCGAATCCATACCCGGTTTTGCTGGAAGGATACATATTTAGCCTGGCATTTGAGGGCTTTGAATTGATTACGGTGAACGGTTATGAGACCCAGTGGATTCCAGCCGGAAAGACCAATCAACTCAGGGCATCAACCTTGATTACTAGCATGTCTGCATTTATAATCCTTGGGGCAGTAAGCGGTCACCAGATCAAGGCCAAGGGAATGGATCCATGGTCTGCTATTGAAAAATGGTGGACCACAATTGAGGATATGGCCTTTCCTATTAACATTAATGATGGAAATTTTAGTTTTAAGGCCAACGGTGTCTCCAAGGTCATTCCGTTTAAGGGCACCTACCCCGAGTAATTAGGTCAAAAACTACCGTTACTTATGCAAAGCTAGACCGCCAAAGCTCGGTGAGAGCTTTGGCGGTCTAGTTCGTTATTGACTTTGGCCGGCCAACCGGGTACAGAAAGAAATCGGTTGCATTTTGAGGTTTGGGGCATAAAAAGTGCGGCTATCGACAGTTCGTATCCGTAATCTCTGTGGAGGGAAAGACCATGGGTTTATATGATATTACCATGTATGATGTCATAAGCCGAAATGCCACGTGCTTCAGGGAGATGCCGGCTTGGCTGGAAGTGGACGACGGTCGCATGATCACATTCGGCCAGTTTAAGGACAGGGTTGATCGCCTGGCCAAGGGCTTGCAAGGTATCGGAATCGAGAAAGGTGATCGGATTGGAGTGTTGGGCAAAAACAGCCTGGAGTATTTTCTCTTGTTCGGAGCGGCCGCAGCGCTTGGTGCTATCATGCTCCCCATCAATTGGAGACTCTCCGCAGACGAGGTAGGATTTAACCTGAGTGACTGTGCGCCCAAGGTTGTTTTCGCCGATAAGGAATATGAGGAATTGATAGAAGGTTTGAAGGGGAAGCTGCCTTCGGTGGAGAAGCTCTTTAACCTGGAGCTCCATGATGGGGGTTTTCTGGATTTTGAATCCCTCATGGATAATGCAGGTGATCCTGGGTCATCTGAGGTGGGAACGGATGACGGCTTTGTCATCATTCACACGGCAGCAGTGGGCGGGAGGCCGAGGGGGGCCTTGTTGAGTCACGGCAATGTCTTGTGCGCCGATATGCACTTTGGGTATTGCTTTAATGCGACGCACCAAGACAGCCATCTGAACTTCTTGCCCCTTTTTCATGTTGGCGGCCTGTTTATGGCAACCACGAGCTTTCATGCAGGGGCGCTCAACATTAATATGAGTAGATTCGATGCAGCCAAGGCCGTAGAACTCATTGAGGACAAGAAAGTGTCCTTCGTCATGGTTTTTTCCCCGATGCTTTCTTCTATCCTGGATGAACACGAAAAGACGGGAAGGGATATCAGTTCGTTGAGGGCCGTGACCGGGTTAGAGACGCCTGAAACCATAGAGAGATACCAAAAGATGACGGGAGGAGACTTCTGGTCTATGTACGGCCAGACCGAGACCTCCTGCTTGGCTACCATCTCCCGGTATAAAGAGAGACCCGGCTCAGCAGGACGTATGCTCCCTTTATCCGAGGTGAAACTCGTGGATGATTACGATCAACCGATTCCCTTTGGGCAGGTGGGAGAGATCGTTATGAAAGGGCCCATGATTTTTAGGGGTTATTGGAATCTACCCGAAGACACAGACCATACCTTTAGGGACGGCTGGCATCATACCGGTGACCAGGGCCGCTTTGATGAAGACGGCTTTCTATGGTATGCCGGGCGTAGACCGGAAAAGGAGCTGATCAAGCCGGGGGGAGAAAACGTCTATCCCGCGGAAGTAGAAAAGGTGATACTGGAGCATCCGGCAGTGGAAAAGACTGTTGTGTTTGGTGTGCCTGATCCCAAATGGAAAGAGGCCATAAAGGCAGTGTGCCAGCTCAAGGCGGGGCAGAGCCTTGAAGCTCAGGAGCTTATCGACTTTGTCGGTGAGCGCATAGCCAGATTCAAGAAGCCTCAATACGTGGAATTTGTTACTGATCTCCCTGTTGGAGCAGATGGCTCTCCTGACAGGGTCAAGGTCAAAGAGCGCTATGCCCAAACGTAGCTAATTTACCCGCCTACGCAGAAAGCCACGGGCTTGCCCGTGGATGAATGCTCGGCAGGGTAATCCGCCGTAGTCCTATTGGGACGAAGGCGGATATGCTTCGGCGGGTTCCGCCGAAGAATGTGGAGGTGCCACGCGCTTGCGC
>DATKZQ010000187.1:0-8979 GCA_035527895.1 Desulfatiglandales bacterium | reverse complement strand
CAGGCCTCCCATCGTTCAGAGGAGTGGGCGTTTCAAAACGGCGCACACAGGCTGCTACCTTAGTGCTAAGGCTTATGGGAGGTGCGTCGGTTTGAAACGGCCCTGTACGGGGCCTTGTTTAGAGGGCAGAGCAAAAAAAGATATCCCCATGCTCGGTTCCCTGGGTTCCGTTACGAATAGCCACCGGGCATTAGCAAATGGACAGGAGCGCTTTTCAAAGAGCTAAAGTGTTACTAAGAATGTTGTTGGCTACCTGGATTTACATCTTCTATGTCCATCTCCCTTATCTCCAACTCCCTCCCACCTATCATCTCCACTTCGGTGCTCTGGCATAGAGGGCATATCAAAAAGGGCTCATCTACCGTACCGGCTGTCTTACATGTGTGACAATATATCTCTAATGGTACCTCTTCGATGAGCAGGGATGCTCCCTCTGTAATCCCTCCCTTGCTGAGCACCTCAAAGGCAAATCTCAGGGCATCTGGAACCACCCCGCTCAATTTTCCGATCCGTAACCTGACAGTAACCACCTTTGCCCTGCCGTAAGGCATGACTTCCTTCTCGATAATCTCGATGAGGCTTTTGCATATAGAGAATTCGTGCATCAACAACCCATTCTGCGCGCCCAACACTCAATGGAACATAAGGGCCCTACTGATTCCACCTCAAGCAGTATCATATCTCCCCACAATCGTCGGCAATGCCGCTCTTTTCGATCGCCAGGGGATTCTCTCAGGCAGAGAAAGGATATCGGTTCGCCTCATATACCCCGGCATAATCATACACGATAGGTACCACACCCGGGGCCCCTGGAGAATCGTTTTGTTTGCTGCGCAAGGGAATAGCTCTGGCTGGAAGGACGGATACTAGACTAGCCAGAAACTCTGTTGGGAGGTTTTTCAGAAGGAGTATCCCCTTCTGTTGCGTGGTATTACGCCTTTGGTCTGGGAAGCAGCCCTGCCATCTCAACAATCTCGTGCACTCTGTGCTCCCATTCAATCGCCATGAGGTGAATTCCGGCTATGCCCTCTATTTCCCTCACCTCCTGAATCTGTTCACAGAGGATTTTTATGCCTTCGGCGGCAACATTTCCCTTGCCCGCTCCCTTGAGCCGCTCTACAATCTCCTCGGGGATGATAATACCGCTGACATTGGCGGCCATATACCGGGCCATACCTACCGATTTTAGAGGGGTAACACCGGCCAAGATCTTGCACTTCTCGTGCAAGCCCATATCCACCACCTGCTTCATGAATTCCTTGAACCGTTTCATATCGTAGATGCACTGGGTCTGTATGAAATCAACACCAGCTACCACCTTCTTGGCAAGCCTGTGAACCCTGTATTGAAATGGGTCGGCAAAGGGATTGGATGCTGCCCCGATGAACATCTTGAACTCGCCCTCTATCTCGTCTCCACAAATAACCTTGTGCTCATCTCTCATGTCTTTGACCATACGGATCATCTGAATGGAATCTATATCAAACACATTCTTTGCTTCGGGGTGATTACCGAATGTCTGATGGTCGCCAGAGAGGCAGAGCATATTCTTGATTCCCAGCGCGACTGCCCCAAATAGATCGGACATCATAGCAAGCCTATTGCGATCCCTTGCCACCATCTGCATGGTCGGCTCCAGACCCTCGTCGATCAGTATCTTGGAGGTAGCGATCGACGACATTCTCACTATGGCGGTCTGATTATCCGTAATATTGACAGCATCCACATTACCCTTGAGCATGGCTGCCTTCTGTTTGACCGCTTCTACATCGGTGCCCTTGGGGGGGCCTAGCTCTCCGGTGACGACAAATTCTTCCTTTTCCAAAAGCTTTTCCAGATTACTACCAGATTTCATAGCCTCAGATCCTCCCTGACTCTCTTTCTTGGGCCACCGCTGTGACTCGGTCTCCAATCCTTATACATTTCAACCGGCTTAATTCTATCCAGTTCTCCCATTACCTCGAGTCGTTCGATGATGAGATGCCAGGCACAGTCGGTATCCGGATTGATTTCGCATTTTCCATTAGAAGATCCCCCGCATGGACCATTGAGCAGGCTTTTGGAGCACCGGGTTATGGGACAGATGCCCCCTGTCCTTTCCAGAACGCAATCCCCACACCCAAGGCAGCGTTCCTCCCATAGGCCAACATCTATGTTGGCACCCATAAAGGTAGTATTTAGCCCTGGAATTACTCGGGTAGGTTTCTCAGTGATGGTACGATTAAAAAAGTTACAGGCGTGTTGAACTCCTACCCCGCAGGCAATGGATAGTATGATATCCGTTTCTTTTACCTTTTCCAGAAACGCCGGATCAGCCATAAACTCATCATCACATTGGCGAATTACGTGTTCGTCATTGACTTCGACCTTTTTCCCCTCGTTGCCAAAGGCCAGCCTCAACTCCGATGCCAGAATTTCCGCCTCTTTTTCGCCCCCTGCCTGGCAGATAGCCACACAGGTTTCGCAGCCCAAAACCATGATCTTGTCATAATCCTTTACCGACGCTTTGATCTCCTCAAAAGGCTTTCTATCTGCTGTGATCATAGATTACTCCTCGTCTTTTTCGCCCGCTTGCTGAAGCTGCATCCTGTATGGATTGGGTCCCAGCTTTTGGGCACGCTCTGTCATCTCCTTTGCTTTTTCTGCAATCAGCGGCGCTTCAGAGGCTGCGATATGAAAGAACTCGAGCCGCTCACTCCCTATCCCAACCTCGTCCAGAAGTTTCTTAGTATATTCAACCCTTTTCAGAGCCCTCAGATTTCCTTCCAGGAAATTACACGTGCCAGGCTCTCACCCTCCTACAAATATGGCATCTGCCCCCGCCTCAAAGGCCTTTAAGATGTGAACAATCTCCACCTTGCCCGTACAGAGATAGTAGACTATGCGCACATTAGTCGGGTACTGGATCCTTCCGACACCTGCTAGATCGGCAGCACTGTAGGCACAATAATTACAGAGCATGGCCACTACTCTTGGTTCGTAATCCTCCATCTGTTATTCCCCTTCTGAATTGACGATTTTCGATTGACGATTGGCAATCTGAAGAAAAAGCTCTTGATCCTTAAATCGAAAACTGAAAATCGAAAATTAAACCCCCCTAGTATATGGCCATCAATTTAGCAATCATCTGGATGTCCTCATAATGCTTTACCTGGATTGCGTCATTCGGGCACATGGATGCGCAAATACCACATCCCTGACAGGCTCCCGGATCTATCTTTGCTACGGCATTTTCAAAATCGATTTGGGGGACTCCAAAGGGACACACTCTGATGCAGGTCAAACAAATAGCACAAAGATCAGGGTTTACCTCGGCAACAGCTCCACCTCCCATCCTCTCCTTGTGAGAGAGAATCATACACGCCCTGGAGACCGCCGCTTTTGCCTGGGAAATGGCTTCATCAATGGCCTTGGGCCCATGGGCCAATCCGCACACAAACAACCCTCCGGAAGCGAAATCCACAGGCCTCAGCTTTGCGTGAGCCTCCATGAAAAAACCATCCTGATTCATAGCCACCTTAAAGAGCCGTGCAAACACACCATTATCATGCCGAGGCGCAATAGCCGAAGCCAGAGTTATCATATCCGTATCTATTACCACCGGCCTCTTGATTACCTGATCGGTAACGGTCACCCTGAGCCTACCATCCTTTTTTTCAACTACAGGCTTATCATCCAATTCATACCGAATAAATCGCACACCCTTGAGCCGTGCCTCTCTATACAGATCCTCCCTTTCCCCGTAGGTTCTTATATCCCTGTATAGAATATAGATATTCATGTCAGGATTTAATTCCTTGAGGGTCACCGCACTGTGGATGGAATGAGTACAGCAGACCTTGCTGCAATAGGGTCTGTTCGGCTCTCTGGAGCCGACGCACTGGATAAAAAGAGCCGTATTTACGTTTTTGAACCTGTCAGAATTCTGTATGATCTCCTGATCCAGGTCAAGGGAGAGTAAGATATTAGGGTCTTCTCCATAGAGATATTCTTCAGGGGCGTAACCATCCCCCCCATTTGCAATGATCGCTGCACCAAAGCTTACTTCTGCCTCTTCGCCCTCTGCATCGGCCAGTTTTGAACGAAAACTTCCTATAGTGCCATGCACCTCCTTGATCTGGGTCTGCAAACGCACATCAATAAGTGGATGCTCGCTAACCCTTTGTATCAATCCCTCAACATACGGTGACACGCCTTCGTTCTTCCATGTAGTATGCAACCTAAGGGCCTGTCCCCCTAATCTGCCCTCCTTCTCAACCAGATGGGACTTAAACCCTTGTTCGGCCAATCCCAAGGCTGCTGTCATACCTGCCACACCACCCCCGACTACCAGAGCTTCCTGACACACCGGCTGGGGGATTTCATAAAGCTGTTTCAGTGTAGCCGCCCTGGCTATTGCCATGCGCACAAGATCTTTCGCCTTTTCCGTAGCCTTTTCCGGTTCTCCCATGTGAACCCACGTGCATTGATCCCGGATATTGGCCATCTCAAACAGGTACTGGTTAAGACCAGCTTCCCTGCATGTCTCTCTGAATAGTGCCTGATGTGTTCTGGGTGTACATGAGGCAACCACCACCCTGTTCAGTTGCCTTTCTGCAATGACCTCTTTCATCTTGGCTTGAGTATCTTCCGAACAGGTGAACAGGTTAGCTTCTGCATAATCCACATGGGGAAGAGTTTTGGCATACTCCACAATCGCCGGAACGTCAGCTACCCCGCCTATGTTTATGCCGCAATGACAGATAAAGACACCAATTCTTATCGGTTCATTGGTGACATCTCGCTCAAGCGGATACTCCTTTGTCTTAACCAGGGTACCTCTTACTTCTGCGAGTTCAGAGGTGGCCGAGGCTGCAGCAGCACTGGCTTGGGTGACAGTATCAGGGATATCCTTGGGCGCCTCAAACACGCCACAGGCATAGACCCCTGGTCTTGATGTTGCAACCGGATCAAAACTACCGGTGTTCACAAAATTGTAGTGATCCAGATCAAGGCCGAGTTTCTGAGCCAAATCAATTGATTCCTGGGAAATATCCAGCCCTACAGATAACACCACTATGTCAAAGTCCTCTTGAACCAGTCTTCCCCCGTCATCTGTGTATCTGATCTTGAGGCCTCCAGGCTCATCACCAGGCAACACATTATTGATCTTCGCCTTTACGAAACGAATCCCTATTTCATCTTTGGCCCGATTATAGTATCGCTCGAAGTCTTTGCCGTGGGTACGAACATCGATATAGAAGATAGCGGTATCAACTGGCTTCGGGGAATGCTCTTTCGCTATCATAGCCTGCTTTATGGCATAGGTACAACAGACAGCCGAGCAATAGCCTTTATCTCCTACCTGGGTGTTCCTTGAGCCAACACACTGGATCCAGGCGATCTTTTCCGGTTCCTTATGATCCGCAGAGGGCCTGACCAAATGACCTTTGAAGGGACCTGAGGCCGAAAGCATTCGCTCGAACTCGAGACTGGTAACCACGTTAGGATGTTTACAATACGCATAGGTATCATGCCGGCTTGGATCAAATGGGGTAAAACCGGGAGCAACTATGATAGACCCTACTTCGATGGTGTGCTCTCGTGGGATCATGGAATGGTCTATGGCATCGGCCAGGCAGGCAGACACACACTGATAACATTCAGAACAGATCCCACATTTCATGCACCGCTGTGCCTCAGCCCGTGCCTCCTGTTCGGTGAATCCCAAAGCGATCTCTTTGAAGGTGCCCTCTCGCTCCTCAACGGATATCTTCCGCATGGGTGTCCTGCGCAGATGTGATTCCCCTTCTGTATCCGGTTTTTCATAGGACCAATCCTGCTCTCTTCCCTCCTTGAGATCTCTCCCGTTCAGATACCGGTCAATGCTCTCAGCTGCTTCTTTCCCGCAAGCCACAGCCTCTACGACGGACTTGGGTCCATAAAAGACATCCCCACCTGCAAAGACCCATTCAATGGGGGTCTGCAAGGTGATGGGATCGGCCTCAAGCCCTCTTGTAGCTGCTATACCCTCCTTTTCGGCAAAAGAGAGATCAGCGGCCTGCCCGATGGCAACAATCACCGTATCGGCCTCCATTTCGCTCAGGTCGGTCTCGTCATATTCGGGGCAGAAGACTCCATTTTCGTCAAATACGCACGTGCAACACTTGAATTCTATGCCCGAGAAATCCCCATTCCTTTTAAGAAAGCGGCTGGGTCCTGAGCTGTTGACGATGGTTACCCCCTCTTCAAGGGCCTCTTCAATCTCATAATCCCAGGCGGGCATCTCCTCTCGTCTCTCAAGACAGACCAGGGTTACGTTCTGAGCCCCTACACGCTTTGCCGTAAGGGCCACATCGATGGCCACATTTCCTCCCCCAATGACAACCACCCTTTTGCCCACACTGACTGGATTTCCAAGGGCCACATCCCTCAAAAACTCAATCCCCTTGATCACTCCGGGCAGGTCTTCCCCCTCCACATTCAACTCGAGACTGCGATGAAGACCGGTTGCCAGAAACAGGGCCTGAAATCCATCCTTCTTAAGGCTTTCAAGCGTTATATCTTCGCCAAACGCGACCCCTGTTTTGATCTGAACTCCCATATCCTGAATCACCTGGATCTCAGCAGCGATGATGTCTCTCGGCAGGCGATATTCCGGGATGCCCACAACCATCATGCCACCTGCAACAGGAAGTTTTTCAAAGACGGTCACCTGGTACCCCCCTTTGGTAAGATAATAGGCTGCAGTCAAACCGGCAGGCCCTGAACCGATAATGGCCACCTTCTCGTCTCTTTGTTCCTTTACCTCAGGAATGTACCGATTCTCGCTGGCCAGGTCCAGATCTGCCAAGAACCGATGGAGATACTGTATGGCAAGGGGTTCATCCACATCGGCTCGCGTGCAGATCCCCTCGCAGGGGTGATGGCATACGCGGCCGCATATGGCGGGAAAGGGATGGGCCTCTTTGAAAAGCGCTAGGGCTTCCTGGTACTTTCCTTGATTTATCAGTGCGATATACCCCTGGACGCTCACGTGGGCGGGGCATGTTGCCTTGCAGGGCGCCGTGCCCCGTTTCTCAATTGCAAATGCGCCGGGCACGGCTTGAGGATAAAGCTTAAATGCAGCCTTTCGATCGCACAGCCCTTGATCAAACAGGGAAGGTATGCTGATAGGGCATGCCGTTTGGCAATCACCGCAGGCCGTACACTTGGCCATATCAACATATCGAGGTCGTTCCAGGAGTTTTGCCTGGAAGTGTCCCGGCTCGCCGGTGACCTCCACCACCTCTGTCATGGTTAATATCTCGATATTCAGGTGCCGGCCACACTCCACCAGCTTTGGCCCCATAATACACATGGAGCAGTCATTGGTGGGGAAGGTTTTGTCCAGTTGTGCCATGCGGCCGCCGATCGCTGAATCCTTCTCGACCAGATACACCAAATAACCTGATTCGGCGAGATCGAGCGCTGCCTGCATACCGCCGATACCACCCCCAATAACCATAACTGATCCAATCTTATCGTTTGCCATTTCTTCCTCTATTGCCATCTATGTCACCATCCGAAAGAGATATCTCACCGCAAGGGCGCAACGGATGCTGAGTTCAATGCTCTTTAATTCGTTTACCATTCAAGTTACTACGCGGAGCACAAAACAGTTTGCATTCAAACAAGCGCATGCCATGAAATCCTTTCTTTCGTTCCGAGGCTCACGGGCTGGTTTTTTCAGCGACTTGTTTACGGGGGAGTCTTGCCCCCTCCGCATTCTCCGCCTTCGGCGGAGCTGCGGTTTCCCCCATACCCAAGTCGCGAAAAGAACGGCGCCCTCCCGCCAGTCTCTTCAAAAAGGATTTCATGGCGGCAACAGTCAGGAGAATTCTCAGTGGATGCAAATAATTAAATGCTCCTCCCGGTATGTCATTTCTCGCAACGGCCATATAAAGATTCAAACGCATGCTTCGATCAAGAGCCGGCCATTGCAGCCAAATCTTTCTCCCCCCTATACTCCCTATGGTACGTCCCTTCTACTGATACCGGTCGAGGATTTCCAAGATGTTCTTTTTGCCTATCTGAGCATAGGTATCATCATCCACCACCATGGCAGGGGCCATGCCACAGGCGCCCAGACAGCGGACCGAATCTAAGGAAAACCTGAGATCGCTCGTGGTGCCCTTTACCTCAACACCGAGCTCCCGGCGCAGGAAATCTAAGTTAGCCTTGCCGCCACGCACATAACATGCCGTCCCTAAACAGATCTTGATGGTGTGTCTGCCCCGTGGAACCATAGTAAAGAAGGAATAGAAGGTGACCACACCGTAGACTGTACTGGCAGGGATATTGAGGCCTTGTGAGATTCGATCCTGTACCTCCATGGGCAGATATCCGGTAACGTTCTGGCATTCCCCCAGGACAGGGATGAGGGAGCCCGGCCTTCCCCGGTAGTTGTCGATGATCGCATCAATCTCAGCCCACATCTCTTGGGTAATCGGTTTCGTCACTATTTCCCGATCGGGTTTGCCCATACGTTCCATGCTCCCTAAACCCTCTTCAGCAGCTTGATCAGAGTCAAACGGGTGTTTTTACCCGATGCCATCTCGCCCCTCGAAAGACCCAGCAGGCTGGATTGTCGTCCGATCATGGTTGATTGACAGCAACTGCATAACCGTCCCCTCTTATCCTGTTTCATGTTCCCTTCAGTATCACATCTCAAAACCAGTTTACTCCCCCAAAAACCCCACAACCCCGGTGATATCCAACTGATTCATCCCCAACCCGAGGCTCTCACCGTCCATACCCATGCTCAGGCCCAAAAGCTGGGGATAGAGGACGGGGGCGAGGGTGTGATTGGTTTTATTCTTTATACTCATCATCTTCTGCACGGTATCAAACTGCATATGACAGTACGGACAGGCCACGGCCACATACTGTGCCCCTGCCCCCCGGGCACTGGTGATCTTCTTCTCCATCAGGGAGAAGGCCAGGGCATCGTTACTGCCA
>DATKZQ010000186.1:0-7804 GCA_035527895.1 Desulfatiglandales bacterium | reverse complement strand
AGGCCGAATACGTAATCAGTAAGGGAAGGATTATTGCCAGGGAAGGGGATCTTCTGGTATCTGCAAGAAAACATACCTTTTCCGCTCAGAGCCTGAACAGCATTCACCTCTCACGAGAATTTGAGCCGGCCCATTTTTCTCTACCCGTGAAAAAAGAGGCCACCCATGTGAGTGTCAGGGTCATAGACCAGGTTACGGATTTGGTGACCAAGGAACTTATACTGTCTGTGCCGGTTATTCAGGGTGAGATCAGATCAGATGTCAGAAAAGACATTTTGAAGGTAGCTGCCATTGACCGAAGGCATGTTCCAGGGAAGACTTTTGTGGGGCTTATCAAAGGGTTTCGCTTAAGGGCAGGGGCAATTGCATGCAGTGCTCCCTGGGACATATCGGATATCATTGTTGTGGGTGAAAATGGTGAGCGTTTCGTGGTTTATGCCTTTCAAGCTTGTTCATTGATTCCGGCCAAAATTAAAAGGTTATTCTTCTCGAATCAGACGTTTGGCTTTTAGCTCGAAGCGAGGTAATTCCTCTATCTTTACAATTTCAACATCTGGGGTGATGGTAATCCGGTACTTAAAGGTCTCAACGAATTGTTTTACCGCCTGCTCCATTCTCTCCTTGGAGATATCATGTGTAGCCGGTTCAACCCGGATTTTTAGGTGTTTTCCGGTCCCTATTTTAGGAACAACTATCTGATATTCATCTGAGAACTCTGGAACCTCACGGATAAGATTCTCAATGCCTGAAGGGAAGATATTTACCCCGGCAAACTGAAACATATCATCTGAGCGGCCCAAAACGCCTCCGTCCAGCCTTAAGAATGTTCGGCCACATGTGCAAGTCTCCTTGTTGAACCGAACCAAATCTTTCATGCGGTAACGCAACAGAGGCATGCTTTCCGTGCAGAGATTAGAGAGCACTAACTCTCCCACTTCACCAAGCTCCACCGGCTTAAGGCTCGCGGGATCCAAGCATTCTGCATAGAACATGCTTTCGATCACGTGAGTGCCGTTCTGAGCAATGCACTCGAAACCAAAATTAGAGATCTCTGTGGACCCAATGTCATCATAGCATTTGGCACCCCAGGTCGTTTCGATGGCTTTTTTCGTGGAAGGCACATTGGCGCCTGGTTCACCTGCCGCAACCACAATACGCACGGCAGAATCTGCGAGGGGCTTGCCCATCTTCTTGGCTGTCTCTCCGAGGTATAGTAAATAGGTAGGCGTGCCGCAAACAACTGTAGCACCCCACTCAAATATATTCTTTACCCGATCTTGAGAAGACTGTGCACCTCCTGGAACAATCATCACCCCTGCTTGCTCTAAGGCAGCCTGAAAACCCCACCAGGCAATATAGAGGCCATAGCCAAACGGTACGAAAAGAATATCGGAAGTCTTTACGCCATATCCATACATGTAATGCATAAATTGTTCATAGAAGTGAACGGTCCAATCTCTCTTGTTAAGGATAGCTTTTACTGGAATACCTGAAGTTCCGGTAGTTTGAAATACACGTACTCCCTCTTCAGGCGGAATGCATATAAAATCGCCCCATGGAGGATGCTGAGCCTGACTCTCTCGCAGCTCTTCCTTTTCAGTAAAGGGAACGTGCTGAATGTCATCCAGTGTCCGGATATCCGATGGCTTTATTCCCACCTCATCATACTTCCTCTTATACATAGGACTTTGCTCATAGACATACTGCATCCGTTCCCTAAACCTTTGTAGCTGGATTTCCTCCAATCTTTCTCTCGGAAGAGTCTCGATCTCTTTTTTCCAATAGGTCACCTGTTCCATGCCCTTACCACCTTCCTTAAGGATGAAGCTGATTTTAAAAGGGTTTCCTGATTTCCCCCAATCCTCTCAAAATCTTTTCCGGGGTGAAGGGTGTGGAATAGAGCCTTACTCCCACAGCATCATAAACAGCATTGGCAATAGCGGCCAGGATAGCCGAGACATAACCTTCTCCCACCTCCTTCGTACGATAAGGTAGCGAATCCTTTCTATAACTTTCAGTCTTGACCTCAATGTATTCTGAGGTGGCCATATTATGAATAGTTGGCATATGGTATTCTAACCAATTCGGGTTGAGGGTCCGGCCCTCCTTCATCACGATCTCTTCCAGAAAGGCATGACCCAACGCCATGGACACCTGCCCATCGATCTGCCCTTCCACCAAGAGCGGATTAATGGGGAAGCCACAGTCATGGGCTGTTACGGCCCTCACGAGACGGGCCTGACCTGTCTGCACATCCACCTCCACCTCTGCCACCTGTGCATCAAAAGCATAATTCTCGCTCCAGCGACCCTTGGCGGTAGCCAGGCTGGAGTGGAACGGTTCATCCCGCATGGTCCGCCAGTGGCCTTCACCGATGATCGGGTCGCCACGGCGTTTCTGGACGCTGCTGGTAATAAGCTGTTGGTAACTGAGTCTGCGCTTAGGAGAGCCTGCCACATAGACACTCTTCTCTTCCAGCACTAGGTCCTCAACATTTGCCTCCATCTCCTCGGCAGCGACGTCTAAAAGCTTCTTGCGCACCTCGCTGGCCGCAACACGGGTCGCATTTCCAGTAACATAGGCATTGCCGCTGATCCACGATCCGATATCCACAGGGGTCGTCTCCGTATCCGCGGCAATCACCTGGATTTCATCAACAGGGATCTTGAGCTCTTCGGCTACAATCTGACACATAATCGTCTCCGCGCCCTGTCCTATATCCAAGGCCCCCGTAAGTAGCGTAGCCGTGCCGTCGTCATTCATTTTCACCACCACGGAGGAACTATTCGGGTAGATGAGGGAACCACTCATGTATGAACTCACTCCTATGCCGATGCCTCGACGAATATGACCGTTAGAATGGCCTGCCTTCTTTTCTTTCCCGTATTTTCTTAAGAACTGGGTATGTTCAGCCGCCTGCTCGATACACTCACTAAGGCCGCAATTGTGCACGTTATCTCCATTTGGAAGTTGCTCGCCTGGTTGGCGGGCATTCTTGAGACGGATCTCAACAGGATCTATTCCCAGCTCCTCGGCGATTATGTCCAGTTGGGATTCCACTGCAAAACGCACTTGAGGGGCTCCATGGCCGCGCTGTGGGGCACGGATCGGGTTGTTGGTATAGACGGCATACCCTTCGTATTTCAGGTTAGGTAACCTATAAGGAACCATAATGAAGCCCCACACTAGAAAGATAACGACCACGCCGCTCCCACGATAGCCCCCACAGTTATTGATGATCCGGTACTTTTGGGCCACTAACGTTCCGTCCTTTTTCACGCCTGTCTTTACTTCCACAATGAGCGGTTGGCCATGACGACCTGCAGCAAAGATCTCCTCTCGCGAGACTTCCATTTTGACAGGACGACCAGCTTTCATAGAGAGCAGCGCAGCACAGAACTCATGGGTAAAAAGATCGACCTTTCCGCCAAAGGCTCCTCCCACATAGGCTTTCTGCACACGTACGGTGGAGAACGGTAGACCAAGGGTCCGAGCCAACTTAGCTCTCTTAATGAACGGCCCCTGCGAGGACGTCCAGACATTGAGCTTGCCACTCGGTTCATAACTAGCCACCGTCACCTGTGGTTCTAAGTACCCATGGGTTCTCAGGTGGCTTTCGAACCGATCCTCGCGTACGTAGTCAGACTGCTTAAAGCCAAGCTCAATGTCCCCCCATTCCGATTCTGTCTTACCCGCAATGTTTGCGAGGGGCTCTTTCACCTTTGGATGTGTGGGATGGATCTCGGGAGCACCGGGTTGCATGGCCTCTTCCGGATCGAAGACAGCTGGCAAGGGTTCGTAGTCCACCTTGATGAGGCTCAGGGCCTCTTCTGCCACATAGGGGTCCCTAGCGGCGACGGCCGCTATCTCCTCTCCCACAAATCGCACGCGATCGCTTGCAAGGGGCCATTGATCCGGTGGGTATCTCGGAGTCTCTACGAAACCATGCTTCACGCCAATAGTGTCCTGGGCTGTGATAACCGCTTTCACACCTTTCAATGCAGTGGCACGGGAAGTATCAATATTCAGGATCTTGGCGTGAGGATGAGGGCTTCGTAAGATACGACCCACCAGCAGTCCAGGGAGCTTGATATCCACGGTATACTTCGCCCTTCCTGTGACCTTATCCGGGCCATCTCTTCGCGGTATACGCTTACCCACATAATCGGTTCTATAGATTTCTGCATTTCTAGAATTCATGGCAGCGTCATCCTTTCATAGCAATCGGTCAAGTAAATGGCGGCAGCCAAAACCTTTCCCCTACCAGTGCCTGATCCTTGCACGTATAGGAGGCACCCTATGTGTAGGATCGAGACTAAAATTTCACCGCCCATATAATAAGTCCAAGCCGGGTTTCACTATCTCTTGGTAGCCATCTGTTTTGCCGCCGTGTTGACGGCCTCAACAATCTTGTTATAGCCCGTACAACGGCAGAGGTGTCCTTCAAGGGCCTTTCGGATCTCCTCCTCTGAGGGACTGGGATTTTTTTTAAGCAATGCGCTGGCAGATAGGATCACGCCCGGCGTGCAGAAGCCGCATTGAACAGCTCCGCAGTCCACAAACGCCTGTTGCACAGGCGTCAGTTTTTCACCTTGAGACAAACCCTCTATCGTTATAATCTCCTTGTTGGGGTAATCCACCGCTAACGCCAGACAGGACAAGATGGGTTTCCCCTCGATCAGGACTGTACACGAACCACATTCCCCTGTCCCACAGGCCTCCTTGGTACCGGTCAACCCCAAATAGTCTCGCAGGACTTCAAGCAGCGTTGTCTGCGGTTCAACGGCCAGTTCATAGGCCTCGCCGTTAACATGAAATTCAATGAGTTGCTTCACTTATTTTCTCCTTACCGTCGAGTTAGCAAAAATCCTCAAAAAAACAGTGGTATAACGTAATTCTTAAAGTAGTCTCATCGTTCACCCTATTACATGTACGGTTCGTGATTTGTCCGGCTTCTATCAATTGAAATTGCACCTCATTGGAGCGAAACGATGAAGCCGATTTTGAAATCAACCAGATTTCCCAGATCTGCTCGCAATAACAGCTAATAGGCCTTACGTTTGCCATACGTCATCAGATCAATGAAGTAAGGCCGTTAATCATGTTGCTTCTGGTTGATGCGGTTCGCTGCCAGAGTCAATGTCCGAAGAGTCTGAACCCTAAGGCATTCCTTGAGAAATGGAACCGAGTATCCATGATGCATAACCGGGCGTACCTCGGCCGCGACCTCATGGGCCGCATCCTGCAAAAGTTTATCTGAGAGCTTCTGTCCTGAAAGAGCAGCCTCAGCTTTCAGCGCTCGAATGGGCCTTGCCGAGATAGAGCCTAATATGATGCGTGCCGTTGCACAAGTCTTGCCATTATCTACCATATCCAGAAGCGCTGCCACTGTAAGAGCGGCAAATTCCAAACCGCCCCTCGAGCTGAACTTCTTAAAACCCGTCCCACGGAGCGAAGCAGCGTTAGGAATGATCACATCAGTCACAATCTCATCGTCGGAAAGCCTTACAGGCCTCAACGAGTTGCCAGAGTAAAGCTTTTCCACAGGCAGTTGGCGATTGTTCCTGGTTGACATAATCTTAACTTTTGCATCAAGGCACATCAGGGCAGGAACAGTATCTCCCATGAAGACGGCCTGACACTTTTTTCCTTTTGGTAGGAGATAGCAGCGGTGACCATTTCGCTTGAAGCACGGTTCAACATATTGGAAGGTATGCCTTTGGTTGTAGTAAGTGCAACGGGCCTCCAAACAGAGATTGCCGCCTAGGGTTCCCATATGGCGGATCTGATTAGAACCCACATGCAGAGCAGCTTCTGCCAGAATTAGCGCCCTTTCCAAAACCATTGGTGAAAGAGCCACATCAGCCAAGGTCATCAGGGCATCCAGGTGCAATTCATCATCGTCTGTAATTTTGGGTGAACTCACGGGCACGTCCTTTAGGCTGATGACCACTTCGGGGCTCTCCAAGCCGTACTTCATGCGCGGAAAAAGATCAGTACCACCTGCTGCTAACCTTGCCAGAGGCCCGTGCTTTTTCAGGAGTCGGCAGGCCTCTCCCACCGATGACGGACGAAGATGTTCGAACTTAGGAAGATGCATAGTAATCTCTTACCTCAATTCAATGGATTCTGTTATTAAGATTGGCGTGCGCCTATCAATCATAACCGCATTAAACCCCAGTCTGGCTCTTTAGTTGATGACTTAAAACCGACAAAACATTTCAATAGATAAGAGCATCATCTTACTTTATGAACTCATTGATTTAGCGACGTATCTTCGGGCCTAATTCCTTCCGCAAGCTTTTTATCATTACAGGGCTAAATAGTAAAACGTTTTTTCCCGGACATCTGAACACTTCGCGAACGCATACGAGGGTCCTTGTGGTCCGTTTTATTTGGGGAATTCCCCGTCAACCCCTTTACACACTTGGTATGAAAAGGATTCACCTGAACCAGCTTTACAGGCTTAAATCAAGATGAGTATAGCCTTTTTCGTTTATCCGCAAGGCTTACTACAATATAGCAAGCTGGTTTACACAAGACGAATCTCGGATTTTGGGATTTTTCTTTCCTCTTGACTCGCTGACTTTCTTGGAAATAATATGGCACCTTGCGTTAAGCGGGCCGATACTTTTTTTCACAATAGGGGCAGCGAAGTTGTTAAAAAAATGGCTAAATCCTCAGCAGAAGGGCATCGGGCTGGCGTGGAAAGATGACAGTCTGCCTTGATCATTGAGGGTTCATGAGACCTTAAACAGAGCGGGCCATTATTATTTAAAACAAACGATCTTAGCCAATGCGTTGTTCTTAAGGCATGCTGACGGTTTAGCCAAGACGGAGTGAGTACTAGAGGTTTATCAGGAGTTAAGGAGATTTCTACTATGGGAAGGCATGGGATACTCTCAATAGGAGGCATAGAGAAAACAAGGGAATTAATGAACGTTACCCTCGGTAAGGAAAAGGCTGATCTGGCTCTTATCAATGCAACCATCCTGAACGTATATACCGGTGAATTGTTAGAGGATTATTCGGTGGCCATAAAAGGGGAGTGGATTGCCTATGTAGGAAATGATCCAGAAGATACGATCGGCCCCCACACTCACGTGATTGATGCAACAGGGAAAACCATTATTCCAGGGCTTATTGACGGCCATGCCCATCTTGTGTGGCTCTATAGTGCAAGCGAGTTTCTTCGTTATGCCATGGTTGGTGGCACAACAACAATTATCACTGAGATCATAGAGCCTTTGTACACAGTAGGGTATAATGGAGTAGTTGATTTTCTGGCGTCTATCAGTGATCAACCTATCAAGATCTTTGGTACCGTACCCGCAATGGTTTCCATAAGTAAAAGGGCACGAGGTATTCCAAAAGAGGTGCTCAAGAAACTACTTACCAGAGATGATATTTTAGGGCTGGGCGAGTCTTATTGGCAGACGGTGATAAAGGAACCAGAAGAATATCTTCCGATTTTCAAGGAAACTCTTGATAGTGGCAAAAGATTAGAGGGGCATTCTGCAGGGGCAAAGGGTGAGAAACTTATGGCGTATATAGCCTCTGGTATATCCTCCTGCCATGAGCCGATAAATGCTGAAGAGGTTCTTGAGCGATTAAGACTGGGCATGCACGTCATGATAAGGGAGGGAAGCATACGAAGCGATCTTGATTCTATATCCAGAATCAAGGATTCCGGGATTGACCTCAGAAGGCTCATTTTGGTTACTGATGGTATAGGACCAGAGGATTTGCTGAGGAAGGGATATATGGAATTCGTTGTTCAGAAGGCCATTGATTGCGGATTCAA
>DATKZQ010000185.1:0-2584 GCA_035527895.1 Desulfatiglandales bacterium | reverse complement strand
TTAGCATTAATAGCAGGCTAGGCAACCGCATCGCTCCGTCTTTTTTTACCCGCCTACGCAGAAAGCCGCGGGCTTGCCCGTGGATGAATGCTGGGCAGGGTAATCCGCCGTAGTCCTATTGGGACGAAGGCGGATATGCTTCGGCGGGTTCCGCCGAAGAATGTGGAGGTGCCACGCGCTTGCGCGTGGGGCTCCACCGAAAACAATACTGTTGGTACTATCGCCATTGATTGTGCGGGACCATTTGACGCAGGAGTCTACTCTCAGGTCCTCAGCGGATGAAGGAACTCGATATAGTGCCGAAAGGGTTGTTGGAGAGTGGAATTACGCGACAATTAATACATCATTTTCAGGAGAAACAGCTATGAGTGCTTCAGAGGAAATCGCAACCATCTATCTTGAGGGTGAAAGGGTGCCCCATTTCAGATCCCTGTCCGGCAATGAATACAAGCGGATCTATACACAGGCTGATTGGTCTGATGAGCTATCAGATGCAGCGCAATACCCTTTTACCAGAGGAATCCACACGGATATGTATCGAAAGAGGTTGTGGACTCGGAGACAGCAGAGCGGTTATGGCACACCTGAGGAAAGCAATGAGCGAATCAAATACCTCCTGAGGGTGGGGCAGACCGGTATCAATATGGACTGCGATACGGGAACCAAATTAGGCCTGGATCCTGATTATCCCTTAGCTCAGGGGGATGTAGGTCTTCAAGGTACTTCACTCTGCACGTATGAGGACATGAGAACTCTGTACAGGGATATTGCGCTGGACAAGGTGAGTTCGACGCTGATCATTCAGCCGCCTTTCTCCGCACTGATCATGGCGTGGTATCTCCTCTTGGCAAAGGAGAGGGGGATACCATGGGAAAACCTGATCGGAACCATCATGAACTGTGCCATTACCCAGCTTGTGGGACCAACATATCAGTCCAATATGGCCTTTTTCCCTTTTAACCTCACCTTGAAAACAGGCCTCGATGTCATGGAATATATGATACCTCGTGTCCCGCGATGGAATATTGTAAACATCAATGCGTACAACATTCGTGAAACAGGCGTTAATGCTATACAAGAAGCGGCATTTGCAATGACGCTTGCTGCTGATTATATGAAGGCTTTGATCAAAAGGGGCCATGATGTTGATAGCTTTGCCCCCCGGATGGCCTTTTTCTGTGCCGCCCACATAGACCTGTTCGAGGAAGTCGCGAAGTTGAGGGCAATGAGACGAATCTGGGCCCGAATGCTCAAAGAGAGGTTCAGAGCGAAACATCAGAAGAGTATGTGGTTCCGGGCCGCCATCCAGACCTCAGCCTTACCGCTCACGGCTCAGGAACCGTTGAACAACATCGTCCGGGCAACTATTCAAACCTTGGCGGCCGTGCTGGCAGGAACCCAATCTATACACACAACAGGCTATGATGAGGCACACAGTCTCCCCACCGAAGAGAGCCAAAGGTTGTCCATCCGGACGCAGCAAATTATAGCTTACGAGACGAAGGTCGTGAACTCGGTCGATCCCCTTGGCGGGTCATACCTGATTGAGAGCTTAACAGATCGGATAGAAGAACAAATCTGGGAATTGATGAAGATTATTGAGGAGAAAGGTGGTTTTATTCAGTGCTACGAAGACGGATGGATAGAGGAACAAGTTAATGAAGCCCGTTACATGATGGCAGATGAGATTGAATCAGGACAGCGCCCTGTTATTGGATTGAATATGTTCCGCGATGAAGACGAGAAGACGGACATAGAGATTTTCAGATATGCGCAAGACATGCAAGCCCGAAGGATCCGGTATGCCCAGGATTACAAGAAGAATCGCAATCAAGAACCTGTCAAAAGGGCACTGGACAAACTGTACGAATTGACCAAGCACAAACCGGAGGTGAACTTTGTTGAACCCATCATGGAAGCGGTTGAATCTAAGGCAACACTGCAAGAAATTTTTGATGCCATGAGAAGAGGTGCCGACTTCACTATTCCGAGTTGAACAATACAGGCGGGAGGGGAAAGCAATGGAGTTTAAGGGAAAACGGATCGTTCTCGGGAAGCTTGGCTTGGATGGTCACGATACTGGTATGAAAATCGTTGCCAGGTGGCTTTTCGAGGCAGGGTACGAGGTACTCTATGCTGGACTTTATAACAGTCCCCAGCGTATCGTTCAGATGGCGATTGAGGAAGCCGCTGATGCCATAGGGATCAGCTCGCTGGAGTTTGAGCATCTCTACTATGCGAACAAACTCTTGGAGGAATTGCACGCCAAGAGTTTAGGTGACCGGATTAAGGTTATATTCGGTGGTGTAATACCTAAGGATGATGTGCAGAAACTGAAACAACTCGGTGTAAACGCCGTTTTTACACCTGGAACGAGGAAGGATATCCTGATACAGGGCATCAATGACCTCTTTGCGAGCACGTTCTAAGAAACTAACGATAACAAAAGAGCATGGAGATGTCTTTTTTTGCTCTGCCCTCTAAACAAGGCCCCGTACAGGGCCGTTTCAAACCGACGCACCGCCCCATAAGCCTTAGCACTAAGGTACCAGCCTGTGTGCGCCGTTTTGAAACGCCCACTCCT
>DATKZQ010000184.1:0-14721 GCA_035527895.1 Desulfatiglandales bacterium | reverse complement strand
GGAGGGATGTCCGAGTGGTCGAAGGAGGCGGTCTTGAAAACCGTTGTCCCGAAAGGGACCGTGGGTTCGAATCCTACTCCCTCCGTCATAATGCGGAGAGATGGCCGAGTTGGCTTAAGGCGCTCGCCTGCTAAGTGAGTGTGGGGCGAAAGTTCCACCGAGGGTTCGAATCCCTCTCTCTCCGCCACCTTTCGTGTGCTTGGCGTGAGTTCGGGGCTAGTCTCTTACGCTCCTCCAGGTTGTGCCCTCCTTGGTGTCAATCACCTCAATCCCCAATTCGTTGAGCTCGTTTCTTATTTGGTCGGCCTTGGACCAATCCTTTGTTTTTCGGGCAGTGGCCCTTTCCTGCAGCAATTGTTCTATCCTTTGAGAGGGCTCCGATTTGTCCAGATCCATGATCATGAGCACTGAGTTCAGTCCGGAGAGGATACCCTCGACCTTTTTCCGATCGGATAGATTTAACCCCTGGGAGTCCACGATCCGATTGATGGCGTGGATAAAGTCAAAAAGTGCTGCCAAGGCTTGGGAGATATTGAGATCATCATCCATAGCGCTAACGAACTGCTGCTTGAGGTCGTAGATGAGCTGGTCGATCTCTCCAGTCACTGGACCTTTGTGGCAGGTTCGAAGTTTGTCAGCGAACCGGTCCAACCGGGCGACCGTTTTCTTGGCCACTACCAGCTTGGTCCACGAGAAATCAATTGCTTTTCGGTAGTGCATATTGAGGAGCCAGAAACGGACCTCCCTTCCGCTATATCCCTTATTGAGGACCTGCCTGAGGGTGATTGCCTTATCCTGAGTCGTTTCAGGGGATTTTTTCTCCCTTGCCAGTTCGTTATGCACCCAGTAGTTGGCCAGCGGTTCGCCGGTAAGGGCCTGCGAAATAGCGATATCATTTTCGTGGTGTGGGAAGATGAGATCCGTGCTTCCCGTGTGGATATCGAAGGTGTCACCCAGGGCTTTCAGGGCTATGGCGGCGCACTCTATGTGCCAGCTTGGTCGGACTTTTCCCCATTTTGTGGTCAAGAAGATGCCTCTTTTGAGCTCATGAAGCGTTGATCTTTTGAGCAAAGTAAAGTCTCTGGGGTTGTCCTTTTCATACTGGTCAAGGTCGACCGTTTTTCCGACCCTCATCTTGTTGAGATCCACCCTGGAGAGCCTACCATAATCCTTGAAACGGGAAATGTCGAAATACACGGAGCGCAATCGCTCATAGGCAAAACCCTTTTCCAGGAGTTTCTGGGTGATTTCTATCATTTCCTCAACATGTTCACTGGCCAAGGGGTACTTGGTTGCCCTTTGGATTCCAAGGGCATCCATGTCTTGCAAGAATTCCTTGTAATACTTCTCGGTAAAGGTGCTCAGCTCTTCTCCAGCAGCCTCGGCTCCCTTAATAGTCCTGTCATCCAGATCGGTTATATTCATTATGTGGGTCACGGCAAAACCCTTGAACTCAAGGTAGCGTCTCAAAAGGTCAGCAACCACATACCTCCTGCAGTCTCCGAGACCGATGAGTTGTGATACGGTGGGTCCGCATGAATACATGGACACGCTGTCTTCCTTGATAGGAATAAAGGCTTCCTTTTGCCTGGTCAGGGTGTTGAACAGGGTGACGCCAGTCTTCTTTCTATCGGTAAACAGGTTGGTGCTCAGGTATCGTTCGCCGCCGTCCGGCAATATGACCACAAGGAACCCTTCGTTCGTCTCCTGAGCTACCTTGAGAGCGGCGGCCATGGCTGCTCCTGAACTCATGCCGGCGAATATTCCCTCTTCTTTGGCAAGCCGTCGTGCCATCTGGAAGGCCTCTGCATCTTCGATATGCACGATGCGATCCAACAGGGTTTTGTCAAAGATTTCAGGCTGATAGGATTCCTTCATGTTTTTCATTCCCTGAATGCTGTGACCCAGATAGGGTTCAACCCCGACCACCTGGATGTTCGGGTTCAGTTCCTTCAGCTTGCGAGAAACGCCCATAGCCGTGCCCGTAGTACCCATGGCAGTAACGACTATGGTCACTTTTCCTTGGGTCTGTTTCCAGATTTCAACGGCAGTCCCGTAGTAGTGTGCCTTCCAGTTGCTTTCATTGTTGAACTGGTCCGCCAGCCAGTATTTACCCGGCTCTTCTCTGGCCAGATTGTATACCTCTTCGATTGCTCCGTCGGTGCCGAGTCGTGACGGGGTGAGCCTTAACTCTGCTCCCAGTGCCTTGAGTATTCTCTTCCTCTCCTCGCTCACCGAATCAGACATGGTGAGCAGAACCCGGTAGCCCTTGATCGCCGCAACCAGGGTAAGGCCTATCCCCGTATTACCGCTCGTAGCCTCCACAATTATCTTGTCTTTTGTCAGGTGGCCGCTCCTCTCGGCTTCTTCAACCATCCATAGGGCTATCCTGTCTTTGATAGAACCTCCCGGATTGAAGGATTCGAGTTTGGCAACGATGGCAACCTTATCATTGGTGTTCAGATGCCGTATCGGCACGATCGGTGTATTGCCAATGGTATCTAGTATATTGTTGTATTTCTTGCTCACCGCAGTCTCTGGGCCGTAGTAAGGGTTAATCCTCGGTGATGGCCTTGCAAACAGAGAAACCTCGCGTTATACAGAAGAAACGCTAACGCCCGAATGGACATGCCTTGATGCAAATCCCGCAGATAGCACCGTCTATGTTGGGAAGCCTTGAGAATTCATTCGTAAGCTTTTCCGCACACCGTGAGAAATACAGTGCCTCCTCTCTGGATTCATACATGTCTTTTGTGCCAACGCCCTTTATGGCTCCTACGGGACAGGCATCCGCGCACCGGGTGCAATCTCCGCAGCGATTTTCGATGGGGCTGTCCGGCTCAAGGGGGGCGTCCGTCAGGATGGTGGCGAGCCTGATCCGAGGACCATATTCGGGATTGACCAGAAGCAGGCTTTTGCCCTGCCACCCGAGCCCAGCCATCCGGCCCACGGCCTTATGCGTAATGGCACCAAACCAGTTCTGTCTATCCAATACTTGAGATGCGGGAATCGGCAGACCCGTAAACCCATCTTTCTGGAGGAGATTGGCAGTCCGAAAGGCCATTTCGTCGAGGATCCCATTGGCAGACCGGTACACAGAGGCATACAAGGGGGTAGGCCGATCCTTTATCTGTTCGAACACGGCCTTGGGGAGGCTTATGGCAATTACTATCGCTCGTTGAAAGGGATCCAGGAGTGTTGGCGGATCCAATCGCAGTCGTTTCAAGGGCTCAGTATCCGTCACACCGACAAGATCTGCCCCTAGGTCTTTGATCTTGGCTTTTACCTCTTCGGTATAGCCATTACCCGCCTGATTCCTCGCCATTCTTGATACCTCCTCCAAGGCCCTGCGGTATATCGCTATCCGCAAGATCCCCACACAGACCATTCGAGAGCTAGCTCATTAGGTAATACGCCGGAAAGTAGCGAAGAGTAGCACGGATTCTACCGGGGGTCAATAGATACGAGCCTCACAACCAGCAGCGATAACCTTGCCCAATTCCTCGCAGCGGTCCAGGATAGTCCCGTCAATCTCCCCTCTGGCTATAACCGGCTCGTGCACCTTTTTGAATTGATAGCCCACACAGATCCTTTCGATACTTCTCAAGGCCCCTGAACCATCATTCCCGGCAGAGATGAATACAACATGGGGTTTTCTGAAGATCTCCTTTCTGCCCCGGGCCTCGTAGTAGGTCCGGTCAAAGAGATCCTTGAGAGCACCAGCCATGTAGCCGAAGTATTCAGGTGAACCGATGGCCAAACCATCACAACCAATAAGATCATCAAGGGTCGTTTCCCGTGCCTCTTTGAGGACCGTTTTCACGTTTTTTATGGAACTTGACCCCTTGGCTACTGCCTTGGCCATTTTCTTGGTTCTGCCCGCTTGAGAATGATAAACGATCAGGATTGTGACCACAAAGGAAACTCCCTCAGATGTTGTGTGCAGCCGGGCCTCCGTCGATTGTGGTAGGCTACCTAGTGGAATAGCGCTTCGAATGCTCTTTGGAATTTTTCATGAACCTCACTGCCGAAACAGACAAAGAAGACCTTGTTAATTGATTGATCGGCCCCAAGGAACGATTTCGTTTCTCTCAAGGCGATGTTTATTGCCCTTTCAAGCGGAAATCGGTAGGCACCGGTGCTTATCGACGGAAAGGCCAGCGTAGCAGCACCGATTTGTACCGCTGCCTTAAGTGTATTCTCATAGCAGCTCGCCAGCAACCTGTCCTCATCTTTCTTTCCTCCTGACCATATGGGACCTACGGTGTGAATGACCCATCTGGCAGGCAATTTGTACCCTTTTGTTACGCGAGCCTCGCCGGTGGGACAACCACCCAGTGTTCTCGTTTCGGCGAGAAGTTCCGGGCCGGCAGCTCTGTGTATAGCGCCATCAACACCGCCACCGCCCAGAAGTGAGGTGTTGGCGGCATTGACAACGGCATCCACCTCCATCTTGGTAATATCGCCTTCAACGATCTCAATCCTATCATGTAATGCCTTGTCCATGTTTTTCCTCCTTTTTTCAGTGTATTATCTAGAGATATTTTAAAGCCATGGTGAAGTCAAGAACAAGAAGGGAAAGGCCCAGCGAGGGCGATAGGGCTGAAGGATCCTAAGGTTTGGGGTGAAAAGTCGATAGGTTGAGGTTTTCTCATTCGTCAGTTCGTTCTTATGGATTGTAATAGGTGAAAGATTTATTTAGAATAGGCCCATGCTCACTCTTGGTACCCTACAGTTGAAGAACTGGCTGGTGTTGGCGCCAATGTCGGGCAGGACGAATCTGCCTTTTCGCCTTATCGTTAAGAAATGGGGAGCAGGCCTCGTTATTACTGAGATGATCAGTGCCGCAGGCCTGTGGCGGGGCCAGGAAAAGACCCATGCCTATTTCAAGACCCATCCCGATGAGAGGCCTGTTTCAGCACAGTTGTTTGGATCTGAACCGGAGGCCATGGTCATTTCGGCCGGGATAGCGGCTGAGAAAGGGATGGATGGGGTGGATATAAATATGGGGTGTCCGGCACGGAAGGTCGTTAAGTCAGGGGCTGGAGCAGCCCTGATGCGGGATCCACAAAAGGCAGCGAAGATCATCTCGACGGTCCGTCGAAGCACGCCGTTACCGCTGACGGTAAAGATCAGGTCCGGGTGGTCACCTGAAGAGGCGAATGTGCTGGATATCGCCAGGATTGTTGAAGACAACGGGGCAGACGGTATCTGCGTTCACCCGCGGTTTGCCAATCAGGGATTTTCCGGTAAGGCTGACTGGACAGTAATTGCGGAGGTCAAACGGGCACTGAAGATCCCGGTCATCGGCAGTGGCGATGTAACAGAACCTGCCTTGGCTTTACGGATGCGCTCTGTTACAAACTGTGATGGGGTTATGATAGGCAGAGCGGCGTTGAGCAGTCCGTGGATCTTCAAACAGGTTCTTGAGATGGAGAGAACCGGACATTTTACAAATCCCAGCCTGGAAGAGCGGTATCGAGTTGCAAAGGAGCACTATTTCCTGCTTATAGAATATCTGGGAGAGAAGAGGGCAACGAACTTGATGCGGGGCTTTTTGCTTTGGTACACAAAGAGCCTTCCAAACAGGGGTTTTCTCAAGGGGGTCATTTCTGAAATAAATGGAAAAGAAAGGCTCATCGCTGTGGTCGATGAGTACTTCAGATCCATCCAGGAGGGTATGGGGCGTGAAGGTTAAGCTGGCCAAAAGCGCTGGATTCTGCATGGGCGTCAGGAGGGCGATGGAGATCACCTTGTCAGAGGCCAATAAAGGGGACGGGAAGCTATTCACCTATGGGCCGCTTATCCATAACCGACAGGTGCTCGAGCTCTTACGGTCTAAAGGGGTTCATGTTAAAGAGGTTATTGATGAGCAGGACCAAGGTAGGATAGTCATTAGGGCCCATGGGATAACACCGACCGAGAGAGAGACAATTCGAAGCTCAAAGTTCATGATAATTGACGCCACCTGTCCACGGGTAGCAAAGGTACAGGGGATTATTAAGCACTATAGTAATAAGGGCTATGTTCCGGTTATTTTCGGCGATGCCCGGCATCCAGAGGTTGTAGGCCTGATGGGTTACAGCAAAGGCCGTGGCATAGTCATCAGTTGTGTTGAAGACGTGAAAACGCTCCTCGAAGGGAATCGGCTTGTCGTTGTGTCTCAGACGACCCAGAATGCGGAGGCGTATAGCGAGGTGAAAAGTGCCATCAAAGCCCGGTTTCCCGAGGCCCTCATCTTTGATACGATCTGCGATGAAACATACAAGAGGCAGAGCGAGGTCCGGTCATTGGCCCGCGAGGTTGATAGCATGGTGATCGTTGGTGGATACGACAGCGGTAACACGATTCGGCTGTATCAAGTCGCACGGGCAACGGGAAAACCAGCTTTTCATGTTGAGGCAGAACAGGAGCTCGAAGAGCAATGGTTTTCTTCGGAGGAAACCGTTGGGGTTACCGCGGGTGCTTCAACACCGAACTGGATGTTAAAAAAGGTGATCGACCAACTGAAGACTATGGGCAAGACCAGACAAGAATCCTTTGCCGGTTTGCTAAAAAAGGGAACCCGATTTCTCGTCAAGATCAATGTTCCCGAGGCGGTAGGAGCCTTTTCCCTGACCTATGCCGGGCTGATTCTATCAAAAGGAAGTGCCGCGCTCATCTACCCGGTGCTTGCCCTGTTGTATGTCTATGGCATGCACGTGCTCAACCGGGTCCTCGATAAGGAGGCCAGCCGTTACAACGATCCTGGAGTGGCCTTGTTTTATGCCCAGCACAGAGGCTTTCTTATTGCCACAGCCTTAGCAGGCTTAGGTGCAGGAATCATCCTCTCGCTTTATTTGGGTTTAATAGCGTTTTTCGTATTTCTCGCTTTGACGCTCCTTGGCTTAGTCTATAGCCTGCCAATAATTCCGTGGAGATTCAGATACCTGGGTCGTTATGCCAGGATCAAAGACCTGCCAGGATCAAAGACCATGGCAGAGGCATTGGCCTGGGGCACTATCAGCTCGCTGCTACCCATTATCGGGCGGACGAGCCTCGAGTGGCTTGGTGTTGTTGTTTCGTTTCTGTTGGTCTCTTCCATGTGCTATGTTCGGTGCGGCCTCCTCGATATCCTCAATATCCAGGGAGATTTGATAGTTGGCAGAGAGACGCTTCCAATAGCCCTGGGGGAAGATAAGGCGGTGAAACTTCTGATAGTGCTAAACCTCTTCTTTGGGGCGATTGTCCTGCTGGCGGCTGCCCTGAAGGCAGTGTCAAGCCTTGGGTATCTGCTCCTGATCTGCTTTCTCAATTCATTTCTATATCTCACCGCTTATCAAAAGGGCTGGATGCGAGGAGGCCCCCGCCTGCAAGGTTTTGCCGAAGGCAATCTTTTCTTAGCGGGCTTGCTAGGCCTGGCCTGGAAAGTGGTCTAAGAGATGCCTGAGGTTAGCGTCATAATCCCCACCTATAACAGATCCGGGAGCGTAGTAAGGGCAGTTCAATCGGTTTTGGATCAGAGCTTCAAAGATCTCGAGATCATTGTAGTTGACGACGGTTCAACGGATGACACCGAAGGCCGCCTTGTTCCCTGTGGGGCCTCGATCAAATACATGAGGCAGCCGACTAACCGGGGGGTATCGGCAGCTAGAAACAAGGGAATAGAGAATTCGAGCGGAACGTGGATTGCATTTCTCGACTCCGATGACTATTGGCTTAAGGAAAAACTGCATGTCCAGATGGAGTTTCTGTCCCAGGCTCCGGACGCGGTAGCTTGCCAGACTGAGGAAATATGGATCAGAAGGGGCAGACGGGTAAACCCGAAGGAAATACATAAAAAGCCGTCCGGGGAGATATTTCAGCGGTCTTTAAGGCTCTGCCTGGTTAGCCCGTCAAGCGTTATCCTCAAGAGATCTGTATTTGATGAGGTAGGCCTTTTTGACGAGACCTTAGAGGCTGCCGAAGATTATGATCTTTGGTTGAGGATTTCATGCAGATATCCTGTCTACCTCATTGACCGGGAGTTTGTGGTGAAAGAGGGAGGCCATGAAGGCCAGCTTTCACGGAAACACACTGGAATGGATCGCTTCAGAGTCAAGGCACTCGCTAAACTAATCAACAGCGGAGTACTCTCTGCCGATCAGGAGGCGGCAGCCCTGGAAGAGCTAGCTGTCAAGTGCACTATATATGGTAACGGGTGCATTAAGAGGGGTAGACAGGAGGAGGGTTATTTCTACCTGTCGCTGCCCGAAAGGATTAAAGAGGAGGGAAAGATTTCCCTGAACCAGGTATGATTGGTGGCGAAGGTTTGCTTACAAGAGGGGGCTTTGTAAAATCCCTATCATGCTAGAATGGGCATGGGGGCCCTGTTTACCCCATAGCAAGGAATTAGTATCGTACAAAAGTGTTGGCACAATGTTCTGTTAGTGGGGGGCGTACACATGATTCCCTCTATCCGGCCATGCCAATTTTCTCAAGGCGATATCTGTGGGCCTCACAAGAGGGGGCCAAATATTTGTGGTTTAGATCAACCAAACCAAGGCTCCCAGTGCTTCAGAGGCGTAAACCCCAAATATTTTGGCCCCTGGAAAACCCAGTGGTATTTTTTTAGAAGATATCGCCTTTCGAAAACAGCCATGCCCTCTTCGCAACCACAATGAATAATAGTGTTCATGCCAACACTTTTGAACCACGCCAAGGAATTAGACGAGAGCAGGGATTTCCGGAGAGACTTCAGGAGAGGTCAGTCATCGCTTTTCTGTAAGAGGATCTTGCTGTTTGCGAAGGAGATCATTTTTATCTGAGCGTCGAGGACCCGCTGTTCGCCGAAGAGGTTTATGATCTTAATCGTATCACCTTGCCGGTGCAACTCATCCACATGCTCCAGGATAAGCTCCTCTTTTCCATCGTGAAATAGATAAGCTGAGGCCTCACACATATTTTTCTCCTCCCGTAATGATTTGGAGAACCTGGTCGATAAGGTGGGGAAGGGGTTCAGCTGAAACTCCAACAATCCTGATTCTCTCCTGTGTCAAGGGGATTAGTATCTTAAGGGCCTTGCTTGATGAGACGGCCCTGGCCATCTCGCCTGTTACTTCACCCATCATGGAGTTGGCCATGATGATTGCCAGGGGACCGATGATGATGTCGGCCTGGGGGGCCATGGTAACAATGGCATTCTCACCGGTTGCTCCTCGATTTGCACCCGCCTTCATCATCTGGGCAGTCGCTACCGAATTCGTTCCCAAGGCGAGTATTTCAACTTCGTCATTTAGGGACTCCCGCAGTCTTTTGATGAGGGCCCTTCCTATGCCACCCCCCTGCCCGTCAATGACCATAAGTAGGTTCAAAGAAGCCCCCGTGATTCAGATTAGGTATTGCAACATTCCAAAAACCCGGTTATTGTACTAAGCATATCTCAGATCCAAAGGATCTTCTAATCACTATATAACAGGGGATCCAGGTTGAAAAGGATTTTTGTTCGCCTTCGCCGGAATACCCTGCAGCGCACCGTCGCCATAGCGGCTTTGGCGCGTCGGCGACTTGTCGAAGCGAAGCGGACCTGTCCTCCCGAATCATGGCGGACCTCCCGACAAATAGGGGCTGCAGGGATGATCAGCCTCCGCCAAAGGCTCCTACTCGACAGGGATGGCGACAGGCGACCGCGGCGTACCCCGCAGGGCGCCCCTCCTCGTCCGACGCCAAAGGCTATGGCCGACGGTGTCCGCAGTAGCCCTTGCTGCGGAGGATGGAAAGCCGGATTGGCTTCGGCGTAGTTCCGCTTGGCTTTGCCACGGATGCCCCGCGCGGAAGCGCGGGGAGCTTCACTGAAAGGGAGTAACGGGCATGTGGACGGCTTTCATAGGTTTCCTCATAGGCGCTTATCTGGTGGGATCTATTCCCTTCGGTCTTATGATTGGCCGTTCTGTCGGGCACGTAGATGTCAGCAAAGCGGGAAGCGGAAATATCGGGGCTACAAACGTTGCCCGCGAGGCCGGTCTTAAATGGGGGCTGGTAACCGTGGTGGTCGATGCCTTAAAGGGCTTCATTCCGGTGGCCTTGGCGTACCATGTTATCGGACCGCCAGCTGATACGGCCGAAGCTCTTAGGGGAATAGTAGGAATGGCGGCCTTGGTAGGGCATCAATTCCCTATCTACAATCGTTTCAGGGGAGGGAAGGGAATAGCCACCGGGCTTGGTGTTTTTTTGGCCCTTTCCCCCATGGTGTGCTTGTTTTCGGGAACGGTATTTGCTGTGGTGGTTATTCTGTGGGGTTATATCTCACTGGGATCAATGCTCGCTGCCTTTACCTTGCCGCTTTGGCTGTTTTTGTTGGGGCATTCGAAGGAGCTCGTCCTGCTTTCTTTGGTCATCGCACTGCTGATTACCTTCCTTCATCGGGGGAATATCCAAAGGTTGTTGCAGGGAAATGAGAGAAAGTGGCGAAATGCAGGCTATCTCAATCGCTCGACCAGTCGGCCCAACTCCTCATCAGAGTAAAATTCGATAATAATCCTGCCCTTCTTGCCTTTCCTTTTTATCGCCACTTTCGTGCCGAGAGCGGTTTGGAGATCTTTGACCAGGGATTCTAAGTACGTATCTATATCATCTCTGATGGCCTTTGGTTTTTTCGGGATAAGAATTCTTTTGGCTAAAGCCTCTGTTTGGCGAACGGAGAGAGATCCCTGGATAACGAGATTCCTTATCTCCTTTTGGGTCGACGGTGAGTCAATACTCACCAGTACCCGAGCATGGCCGGTGCTCAACCGGCCTTCGATGAGATCCCGTTGAACAACGTCAGGGAGCTTGAGAAGCCTGAGGAAATTAGCGATGGTTGAACGGTTCTTGCCTATGCTCTTGGAAAGCGCTTCTTGGGTGAAGTTGTGCCTTTGTATGAGTTCCTGGTAAGCGATTGCCTCTTCTATGGGGTTAAGATCTTGTCTCTGAATGTTCTCAATCAGGGCTATTTCAAGGGCCTCGGCAGGGGATACTTCCCGTATCCAAGCCGGTATCTTATCGAGGCCTGCCTTCTGGGCAGCACGCCAGCGCCTTTCGCCGGCTATGAGTTGAAAACCGTCCTTTATTTTGGTAACCAATATAGGTTGAATTACGCCTTTCTCCTTGATGGATTGCGCCAATTCTGCCAATTCGGATTCGCTAAAATCTTGTCTCGATTGGTGTGGGTTAGGAGAGATCGACTCGATGGGGCAGTAAAAGAATCCCCTATCGTCTTCTGCAATCACCGTATCTGGAAATAGCGCTGAAAATCCTCTTCCGAGAGCCTTACGTTTGGTCACCTTCACCCCCTCCTGTCAAGATAATTTCCTTTGCAAGCTCAAGATAACTCCGAGCTCCTTTAGATCGGATATCATAAAGAATGATTGGTTTCCCGAAGCTTGATGCCTCGCTGAGCGCAACATTTCGTGGAATAACCGTCCTGAAGACGGAGCCTTTAAAGTGTTGGCGCACTTCTTCCGTAACTTGATATGAGAGATTGTTGCGGGCGTCGAACATTGTTAGTAGGACACCGAGCATATACAATGATGGGTTAAGCGTTTTTTTCACGAGCCTGACGGTATTCAGTAATTGCGTTAATCCCTGCATGGCGAAATACTCGCACTGAAGGGGTACGAGAAAGGAATCAGCGGCGGTCAGGGCGTTGAGCGTGAGGAACCCCAGGGACGGCGGACAGTCGATGAAGATATAGTCATATTGATCCTTTATGTCACGCAAGATACCGTGCAAGAGATATTCCTTATTTTCTAGGGAAAACATCTCCACTTCTGCGCCGAACAGGTCAGGATTGGCCCCGATGAGCTTGAGCATTGGAATCGGCGTATCGAGGATGACGTTGTTTCCCCTGTGATCTCCTAGTATGAGATCGTAAAGGCTTGGTGTTAGCTCTGCGGGGTTTATCCCGAGGGCAGTAGTGGCGTTTCCTTGGGGGTCGCAGTCGACCAGAAGGCAGGTTTTTTCGGCAGCGGCAACAGAGGCAGATAGATTGACCGCTGTTGTTGTCTTGCCAACTCCTCCTTTCTGGTTAACTATGGATATTATCGATCCCATGGGCTCCTAAGAAACTAGCGATACAAAAGAGCATGGAGATGTCTTTTTTTGCCTCTGCCCTCACAACAAGGCCCCGTACAGGGCCGTTTTAAACCGGCGCACCGCCCGATAAGCCTTAGCACTAAGGTACCAGTCTCTGTGCGCCGTTTTGAAACGCCCACTCCCCTAAACCATGAGAGGCCTGCCCTGGCGCTCAGCTTCCGGAGTTATGTATGGATACGAGAGTATTTCACATCTCTGCTCTCCTTACTCATGCCGTATGAGCCAGGTCTGGGCCAGGGACAGAGGCAAAAAAAGACATCTCCATGCTCACCATACCGTTTCTTTCATGTATAACCCTGAAGCGAAGCGCCGGGGTCATTTGCTAAAGCGGAATTCACTTTCTGAGAACGGAGGGTTCATGAAATGGCCGCCAATTGTTTCACGTGAAACAATTTCCCGTACCTCACGCATACGTTTACCATAAACTCTCACACGCATCACACGCCGTTTCCGTTGGCTGACTATGTTTGTATTGGTTCCCATGGCATTGTACGTGGTACGCCCAGCAGGATTCGAACCTGCGACCTACGGATTCGTAGTCCGTTACTCTATCCAGCTGAGCTATGGGCGCACTCGCTGAAAACTAACACGCCTTGAGGGAAAAAGGAAGGCATTTTTGTTCAGCGGATTCCCCGGGAGTCAAGATCCGCGATCCTGCGAATTATGTCTGAAGTAGAGCAGTGGGGGGTGAGGGGTATTCGGATGACCTCACCTCCTTGTTTGGTTATGAGATCAGCGCCTATAATATCAGCTTCTTCCCAGTCCGCACCTTTAACTAAGACCTGCGGTTGGAGGTGCCTGATTAGGGCCAAAGGGTGTTCTTCATCAAAGAGTACGACCCCGTCAACAAAGCAGAGCGCAGCGAGTAGCTCCGCCCTGGCCTGTTCGGAGATTACCGGTCGATTTTCTCCCTTGATGATTTTGACGGATGCGTCGCTGTTAAGGCCAACCACGAGATAGTCACCGCACTTCTTTGCTCCATAGAGATAGCGGATATGGCCGAGATGAAGGATGTCAAAACACCCGTTCGTGAAGACAACCTTCTTGCCCTCCTGCTTGACCCTTTCTACTGCTACTTTCATCGCTGCCTGATTTTTTATTTTTGCCCGGTAGTCTTCCATTCGAGGAACCTTTTCACATATCCCTCCACCATGAGGGCCCGGTCAACCTTGAGGGTGTCGGCATAGGCCTTCAAGAATCCCTTGAGATATACAAGGGCGGGTAGTTTTTCGAAATTCTCCTCCTCAATATCCTCAAGAGTTTGCTTTGGTATGTTGGTCTTTCGGTACACCTCTTCCAGGCTCATCTCCCTGTTCATTCTCACCATCCGTATGCTTGAGCCCGTTATAGAGGCGTGAGCACCGAAAAGCTCGAGGTTATTGCCAGGGCTTTGGCCAGCACCGCTGAACTCTTTCTCCTGGATAAGGCTCTCTACCGTCACTTCCCTCAGGCGCGTTTCAGGCAGTCCGGTGCCCTCTGATGCAAGCCCCTGGATTTCTTCGGGAAAGAGCTCTCCTTTTTCTATCAAGAACTCATTGTACTCCCTTCTGAGGTGAGTGTTAGTCAGGGTTTTGTACGCGTCGACCAGGCGAGCGATTATGTGCTCCCTTTCCTCTTGTGTAAAGAGCGAATAGGTGACGATCGAATCGCTAGCATAGGCGGCTATAGCCTCATCGTATGCTGCCTGAACCTCTTCAAAAGAGGCCTTCGGCGAAATGTCGAGCAGATCATAATAGTTCACTTCAGTGAGCCGTTTCATACATCACCAAGATTCTGGTACAGCGAAAGCTAATCAGTGGAAAAACGGAGATCCAACTGGCACACAGGCGATATCCTTTGGCTAATCTCATCGACTTCCTTGAATGCTTTAGAATGGAAAAAATAGGTAGTCAGGGGTTTCATCTGGAGCAATCCTTTCCTGATGTTTGCATCATGGCTTACATTTCCCAAGAAGTCAATGTGAACTCCAAAGTACTTCTTGGCTACGAGAGCCATCTTTTCACCGATGGCCCGGTCTCTATCAGTCCTCACCTGATTGGTAATAAGCTTGATATCCAGGGATGATAGATATCGTGCTGCGGAGTATCCGAGATTCGGTTCGATCTTTTCAATGGCCTCCAGCAGATCAAATACTGAGTCGAATTTTTGTTCTCCCGAGTGCCTGACCCCGCTATCTATAAGGGATTTTACTACGTTTTGGTTGATCGTTTTTCTCAAATAACGGAAAAGGAGGCTTTTGATGAAACGGTACGTATTCTCAATAGAGGTAGGCTCAGGTGATGTAATAAGGATACCGCAGTGGGAAATCAAAAAAAAATCGAGGATATTGAAGGAGGTGCCCGGACCGAGGTCTATCAAGATGTATTTGTATTTGAGCCTCTTAATATGATTCAGCACCCTTGTCTTTTGGCCATAGGAGAGATTGGCTATTCCCAACATATCTTTGGCGCCGGAGACGAGCTTAAGATTATTTACTCCCGTCTTAACAACGACACCATCGATACTCGCCTTTTTCCTGCTAACGAAATCGGAAAGGCTTATCTGGGGAGGCGCTAAGCCGAAAAAGGTATGCAGATTAGCAGTTCCTAGATCAGCATCGATGAGGAGAACCTCACTCCCCCTATCAGCAAG
>DATKZQ010000183.1:0-8880 GCA_035527895.1 Desulfatiglandales bacterium | reverse complement strand
TGCCGATTCGGAACCGATCGCCACCCTTGAGGACCGGTGAATCAGGCCTCAAGATCGCAGCCTGAGAGGACTTGGCGCCTTGATATCTCATCGGATCATGTCCATGTAACCATAAGATTTTTTTAACTTGATAATTCCCTGGAGCGGCTCGACTGAGCTCGCCGAAGTCTTGCTGCAGGGTTACGGCATAGTGCCTCCCCCTTGATGGGGGAGGCCTGCCCTGTTAAATAGGGTAGTAGAAGCTGTCATAGGGAAAATAGATAGTCATAGAATAGATAAATAGATAGGTTACAAATTCTTCGCCATCTTTATTTAACAGGGTGAAGTGGGGGTGATAAAATGTTTGGTCGCCCTCCCCTTTATCCCCTCCCATTAAGGGAGGGGATTTTGGCATTGGATACCCTGCAGCTTGCTGCAGGGTGGTTCATTTGTCGTGGATCCTCAAAGTCTTCTCGGGCCCGCTTGGGACAAACGGTTGGCCCAAAGAACCGGCGATCCGGTCATGCCATCTGCAATGCAGGTGTTTGTTCCCCACAATTGAAGAGGGGTGTCAAAAGAGCAGCTGATACCTCGCGTAAATAAAGGTATGCACCGAATTCCCGCCGTCTTAGACTTGCCGGTCTTGCGGAAAACGGTAACGCGTCGAAGATTGGGTTTATAGGGTTGGGGATATCACGGTCGAGAGAGACAGCCTTTGGGTCTAGAGGCGGTGAGTTGGACAAGCACCTTCACTATTGTAGCGCGAGCAACGGGGCGGCGTGTATCCACATCATTGCCATTCGGTACTTTTATTATCCTGTCAGCCATGCTAAATAGACAAGGTGAAACGGATAAAAGAGTGAACAGGGGGTAATCCTTGCTCAGAACAGTTGCCTGCGTTTCGATCGGCGTTGTCGCGATTTCCTTTGCTGCCATCTTCATCAAGTTTTGTGGCGATGTGCCCTCACTGATGATCGCCACCTACCGGCTTACCATCTCATCGATCATTCTGCTTCTGATCGCAAAAAGCAGAGGGACACGATTTTCCGCCTTCACCAGGAAGCAGCTCCTCTTGGGCGCACTGGGCGGTTTGTTTTTGTCTCTCCATTTCTCCTTTTGGATTAGCTCTCTGAAGTTCACCTCGGTGGCAAGCAGCGTTGTTCTTGTCAGCACAAACCCCATATTTGTGGGACTCTTTTCCTACCTGTTGTTTAAGGAAAAGCAGCCCCCAGAGCTGATTGTGGGGATTGCTCTTTCCTTTTGCGGAAGCATTATCCTGGTGCTCGGTGACAGCGGGCTCAGGGGTCTGGCCATTCAAAACCCATCATTCCTGGTAGGAGATGTTCTCGCCCTTCTCGGTGCAGTCATGGGCAGCAGCTATTTTATGGTGGGGTCGAAACTGAGGGAGGAGATGGATGTGCTGTCTTATATATCCGTCGTGTATACCTTCTCGGCATGCTTTCTGTTGCTGGCCTCTTTTTCCTTGGGGATCTCTTTTACGGGATACAGGGCACGTTCCTACCTCTTTATGGCCCTCCTCGCCGTTGTCCCTCAACTCATCGGCCACACGGCGATCAATTGGGCGCTGAAGCATCTCAGAACGAGTATGGTTGCCATTACCACTCTGGGAGAACCCATTGGGGCTTCGATTCTGGCCTATATCATTTTCGCTGAAACAATAGGGTCCTTTCAAGGCCTTGGAATAGGTTTGATATTTCTTGCGATTATCGTAGCCTCGAGAAAGGGGATAAAGGCACCCTGATTTCTCTCAGGTGAGAGCCCTCAGTTGCCGCCTGATTCGATCATGTCTCCGGTAATTTATTCGCTCTTTTTGCATGAATCTATTCACATGGAAGCCGCTGGCATTCGGTTGCAGGGCCAACCTCGCCTAATAAACTTGTTGACATTATTGGAGAATAGTTTGTAAAGTTCAAAAATTGTTAAGCAACGAAGGCGGGATTTTTCGTTTATCGAAAAAGGTAGTAGTAATGGCTGGCTGTGAAGAGGAAGCGGGAGAGAGGAAGAGATCTACGCCTGCTGCTCTTGAAATGAAAAAGGAAAGGAGGTGACTGTCACAAGGATTCGTGGAAATGGGTTCCGACAAGGCCCATGGTCTCTTTTTTTCATTCACATTAAGGAGAGGAGTCTAACATGAAAAAGTCACTGATCGTACTTTTAAGCGTACTACTTGTTGGGGCCTTTTGCCTTGGCTCTGCAATGGCATTAACAACCGAAGATCTCGCCAAGGCGTCCGCTCTTGAGGAGATTTCGAAGCGTGGTCAGCTGTTGGTGGGCATGGAAGCAGGGTATCAGCCCTTTGAGATGCAAGATGAAAAGGGAAATATCGTTGGCTTCGATGTGGACATGGCCTATGAAATGGGCAAGGCCCTCTTTGGCGAAGGAGGAGAAAAGAAGGTCAAGCTTATCAACACTGCATGGGAGGGGATCATCCCGGCCCTGATGACCCATAAATTCGACATCATTATGTCGGGGATGACGGTGCTCCCGAGTCGAAACCTCAAGGTCAACTTCTGCCAGCCCAGTTACTACATCGGCCAGTGCCTGCTGATCAACAAAAAGGATGTTGACAAGATCAAGAGCTACAAAGACCTCAACAAGAAAGGCATGATTGTTACGAGTAAGCTGGGCGTAACGGGAGCTTTCACCGCCGAAAAGCTGATGCCGAATGCAACCCTCCGACTGTTCAAAACAGAGGCAGAGCCGGCCCTACAGGTAGCAAACGGCCTAGCCGATGGCTTCATCTATGATGAACCGCAGGTTCGGGTGTTTGCGGCCAAGTACAAGAAGGACACGGTAGGGCTTTTTGAGCCCCTTAGCTATGAACCGCTGGCGTGGGCCATCCGGAAGGGAGATCCGGATTTTCTGAACTGGCTCAACAACTTCCTGGCACAGGTTCGCGGTGACGGTCGCTGGGATCAGCTCAAACAGAAGTGGTTCGTCGATTACATAGAGGAGCTGGCTAAGCAACAGTAAATAGATGGGCAAAAGGGGGAGGTAAACAGGGAATCCCCCTTTTGTCATAAAAGAGGGGAGATTTGGCTTGCAATTCAACAAAAGATCGCTGATCACGCTTGGCGTTCTGGCGCTGATCGTAATAGCCACGTACTATTTCTTTACTCGGAAGGGGATCACCTACATATGGCATTGGGAGAAGGTTCCCAAAATGCTGTTCTACCACGGTGGAAAATCCGCCGCAGATGCTGTGCCCCGCCTGCGGATGGGTGTTTTGATGATGGGCTTCGTTTTGACGCTGAAGATATCGGTGGCATCGATATTTTTTGCCATCATCATCGGGACCGTAGTGGGTATCTGCAGGCTCTCCAAAGAGCCCGTGACAAAAGGGCTTTCACTGGCCTATGTGGAGCTCATCAGAAACACCCCCCTGTTGGTCCAGATCTATATCATCTATTTCTTCGTGGGTTCCATGCTCAGGCTTTCGGCATTTACGGCTGGTACCGCAGCCCTGGCAATCTTCGCGGGGGCGTACGTAGGTGAAATCGTTCGGGCCGGTATCCAATCGATACATAAAGGCCAGATGGAGGCGTCCAGATCGCTTGGGATGAGCTATGGCAAGGCCATGCGCTATATTATTCTTCCCCAGGCTTTTAAGCGGATCATACCACCCCTGGCAGGGCAGTTCATCTCGCTCATAAAGGATTCTTCGCTCGTTTCGGTCATCGCATTGGCGGATCTCATGTTTCAGGGACAGCAAGCCGTGGCGAGATCGTACTATGCCTTTGAGATATATTTTACCGTGGCCTTCCTGTATCTGGTCATGACGTTCGCCCTGTCCATGGCGACACAATATATTGAAAGGAGGCTTGCCATCAGTGATTGAAGCTCGAAACGTTTACAAGACCTTCAAGACTCCCGACCGCAGGGAGGTAAAGGCCCTGGTCGATTTTTCGGCCCGCATAGAAAAGGGCGAAGTTGTTGTCATCATCGGGCCCAGTGGATCTGGAAAGAGCACCTTCCTCAGGTGCCTCAATCGCCTTGAGGAGATCGACAGCGGCGAGATCATCATCGACGGTGTCAACATCTATGGCAAGAAGGTAAACATCAACGAGGTTCGGGAAGAGATCGGGATGGTTTTCCAGCTTTTCAACCTCTTTCCCCATAAGACCGTGCTTGAAAACGTTACCTTGGCCCAAACCGTTGTGCGAGGAAGAAACAAGGAAAAGGCGACTGAGATTGCACGGGGTCTTCTCCACAAGGTGGGGATTCTTGAGAAGGAGAACGGTTACCCATCTCAGCTTTCGGGCGGGCAGCAGCAGCGGGTTGCCATTGCCCGGGCCCTGGCCATGCACCCGAAAATCATGATGTTCGATGAGGCCACTTCAGCACTCGATCCGGAGATGATCGGCGAGGTTTTGGACGTTATGAAAACCCTCGCCCGTGAGGGCATGACCATGGTCGTGGTAACGCACGAAATGGGTTTTGCCCGCGAGGTTTCAGATCGGGTCGTGTTTATGGACGAGGGAGAGATCGTGGAGGAGGGCACAGCCGAGCACTTCTTCACCAACCCCATTCATGAACGAACAAAGCTGTTCGTCAGCCAGATCCTCTGATCTTCAGCAAGCGCCTTCCTTTTCTTTGGGGGTGATTTGGGGTTATCCTGGGGGCACTTCCGCGTTTCCCGCCATTTGTTTCCTGCCCTGAGGTGCTGTATACTGTAATCCCCCTGGAATCGTCTCAAAGAGAAACAGTTTCCATATGGTTCGCGCATGCCATCCTCCATCCCTTTATTCGCCTTTGCCCGAATACCCTGAAGCGCACCGTCGCCATAGCGGCTTTGGCGCGCCGGCGACTTGTCGAAGCGAACGCAGATTTATCCGCCTTTGGAGGGTCCCGCCCTGCGGGGCTGCGGGGTGCTTCATCCGCCCATATCCAAGTTTTAAAAGACATACCGGAAAAGGCCCCCACGACATTGCGTGCACTTTCTGGTATAAAGAAGATGTGATAACTGAGAGCAAGCAGAGCCCTGGTCAAGGAGAGGCTTACAGGGTGGTAATCAAAATGTTCCCGTCTATTATGGTACGAAGGATACTATTCTGGATTATACTTGCCTTCCTTCATGTTTTTACACCCTGTGTGAGTGTTGCCTCTGACGTTTGTATTATTGCGACCTCCCATTTCGTCTTCTATTTTCATGCAGAAGACGAAGGGCTCGCCACATCATTGACTGCCCAGGCTGAACGAATCAGGGAGGAGATTATCCAAGATCTGGGCCTGGATTTTGACGGGGTAACCAAGGCTTATCTCACCTCTTCGCTCAGCGAGTATGTCGAGATTCAACCGCGAGGGTGGGTGCCCACATGGTCGGCTGCGGTCGCCTACCCCAGCCTAAACCTGATTATCATGAAATCCCCTCGGGTCATGAAAGGAGGTCAAATGGATTTGGCGAAGGTCTTCAGGCACGAACTCACCCACATCGCCGTGGGAAGGGCCTTTCGCGGGAGGGAGGAGGTTCCACGATGGTTGGACGAGGGGTTGGCCATGTATGAGTCCAGGGAGTGGAGCTTATCCCGGGTTTCTACCATGACCAAGGCAGTCCTCACCGACTCGCTGATCCCCCTTTCCGAGATAACCAGCAGTTTCCCCCGGGAGGTAGCAAGGGCAGAGCTAGCCTATTCCCAGAGTTTCTACCTTATTTCTTTTCTGGTAAGCAAATTCGGAAGAGAGAACTTTCATCGATTTATCAGGGAATACATAAGGGGTGGGGATTTGAAGGAGATCCTGGTGAAGGTGTACGGTATAGGGTGGGATGATTTTGAGGAGGAGTGGAAGGGATATCTGCGGTTGCGGTTCAGTTGGATCCCTATCCTTACCAGTACCACGACACTGTGGTTCTTGATTACCCTCGTTTTTATCCTCGGGTATGCGAGAAAGAAGAGGGCGCAAAGGATGCTCTATGAACAGTGGGAGCAGGAAGATGATGACCTATTGGCACGGTGAGGATCTCGTTTCACCCACAAAGTGATTTGTGCGTTGATTTAACAGGGTGAACCTCTGGGAGCTCTGTGAGAGACACATGAGAATCATAACACGTCCACGAATTCATCTTCTGCCTGTTCACCGGGCCTGAACAGACGTCTGAAGAGACGAAAGGTCTTACGGGCAATCTCGGGTTCCGTTTCAACGAGCTGGAATGCCTGTTGCCGTGCTTCGGACAGTATGGGGGCATCCCTCATGAGATTGCCCACTCTGAACTGGTAAAATCCTGACTGCCTTATGCCCAGGAACTCTCCCGGACCCCTTAGGGCGAGATCTTCCTCGGCAATCTTGAATCCGTCTGTAGTCTTTTCTATGATTCGAAGCCTTGTTCCGGCCTCACCGGTTTTGGTAAACGGGGTCACAAGCAGACACTGTGAAGGGTAGGTGCTCCTGCCTACTCTGCCTCTCAGCTGATGAATCTGCGCCAACCCGAACCTCTCGGCATTCTCGATAATCATAAGGGTTGCATTCGGGACATCGATGCCCACCTCGATAACGGTGGTAGAGACCAGGATGTCTATGGCCCCATCCTTGAATTCCTGCATTATCGCGCCTCTTTGCTCCAGGGGCATTCTTCCGTGGATTAAGGCTATACGGAATTCGGGGAGCGCACACCTGACCGTATCTGCCATCCGGGTGGCCGCATTGAGGTCCAGCTTTTCCGACTCCTCGATGAGCGGGCAGACCATATAGGCCTGTCTTCCCCTGATAATCTCCGATCTGAGGATTTCATAGATCCTGTTGCGATCCCTCTCACGAAGCAGTCGAGTCTGAATCGGTTTTCTCCCAACGGGAAGCTCATCTATGACCGATATGTCGAGATCTCCGTACAGGGTGAGCCCCAATGTCCGCGGGATCGGGGTAGCGGTCAAGGTGAGGAGATCGGGGCTGAGGCCCTTCTGCCTGAGAAGAGCACGCTGTGCAACGCCGAATCTGTGCTGCTCATCGATAATCACGAGGCCGAGCCTCTTGAATTTTACACTTTCTTGGATGAGGGCATGGGTGCCGATAAGTATTTCAACCTTCCCCTTTTCAACGTCATGCCTCACCTCATCCCCGCGCGTGCCCATTCCACTTGTGAGTAGCGCTGAGCTCAGATTCATGTTTTGTACGAGCCCCAGGGTGCTGAAGTAGTGCTGCTCCGCCAGGATCTGGGTAGGTGCCATGAACGCAACTTGATAACCATTCCTTGCAGCCACCCAAGCGGCGATGAGCGCAACTACGGTCTTGCCGCAGCCCACATCACCCTGGAGCAACCGGTTCATGGGGACCGGCCGATTCATATCGGCGAGAATCTGGTGAATGACCCTCGTCTGAGATGCGGTGAGCCGAAAGGGAAGAAGGCGGCAAAGCTCATCTACATCCTTTTTTCCAAAGGCTATCCCTGGCTCCCGGCATGCCTTGCTTCTCCTGAGTGCCAAGGCGAGCTGGAGGGTGAAAAACTCATCGAATATGAGTCTCCGCTGGGCCGGTGCCCTCCAGGCAAGAAGCTCTCGAGGCGTTGATTCGGTGGGGAAGTGAGCCTCCCTGAAGGCCAGATCCAATCGGGGAAGGCCGCTTGACTCCCGTATCCTTGCAGGTAGAGGATCTTCCAGGTCCTCGGTAAACCGGATTACGGCGTCCGTTATAATCCGCCGCATCCTCCGCGATGAAATCCCCTCGATTTCAGGATAGACCGGTACGAGCCGGCCTGCGTCCTGATGATCGTCCTTTTCTATGATCTCAGGGTGATAGGTAACCGGCAGGTTGGCGATTGTACGGAACTGACCATAGATGATAATCTCCTCACCCCTCCGGAACCTGAACAGATATTGGGGTGCCCCCATCCATCTGGCGGATATGACGTCCCTCCCATCACCTATGACCATTTCAAGGACCGTACGGTATCTGAACCTGCGTCGCCTGATCCCAGTTATCCTCCCCCTGATGAGAGCGCTCTGACCAGGCCTGATATCACGAACGGATACAAATCTTGTCCGGTCCTGGTAGGAGCGAGGGAGGAGATAGAGCAGGTCGTAGACGGTGTGCACACCTCGTTTCCGGAGTTCTCCGGCAAATACCTTCCCAACCCCTTTTACGGAGCTGACGGGGCTCAAGATCCTGTCGGAAGAAGTGTGTCTATCTGAATCGGTTGATAAGGAATGGTTCTTCTGTCGCATCTGTTGGTAAACGAGTTATTTCAGGTGGAATAGTGCCTTTGTGAGGCCCGTACCACTCCGATTTCTTTTGGAATTTCCCCTGAAAAGGCTTTCCCCCGGGGTTCAGGTTGATTGAAGTAGCTTTGCCTCAGGGGCCACCCTATCAAAGATAGAGAAACTCCCGGGTCCGTGTTTGCCCATACCTTTTCGGGGAATCATATAGGAAACCCGCCCACCAGTCACTTTAAAAAAAGGCGCCGTTTCCCTCATGCCGAGGATCAAGCTGTACAATAGGCACGGTCTCTTATGCCCCTCTGAGGGGTCTTTGTCATATCGTGACCTCGGGGGTTTTTGATTGATTGGGCCGAGCAGGGGTTGAAGTATTGAGGGAAGAGCAGGTAGCTGACCGACCTCCGTGGACTGTTATTGCAATGCGCCAGCCTTTTTGAGGAAGATCATCATGACAGATATGGCTGCCGGGGTCATACCCGGTATCCGCGATGCTTGACCCAATGAGATAGGTCTGATGGCCAGGAGTTTTTCTGTTAATTCATTTGAGAGGCCGTGGACCTTGGTGTAGTCAAACGCTGGGGGGATCTTGATTTTTTCCAGATTCTTGAATCGTTCAACCTCCTGTTGCTGTCGCTCAATATAGCCTTCGTATTTGATATCTACCTCAACCTGACGCCTCAGATTTTCATCAAGCTTTCTGCCATCCCCGTCAAGGGGTCGAATGTTCTCGTAATTT
>DATKZQ010000182.1:0-6363 GCA_035527895.1 Desulfatiglandales bacterium | reverse complement strand
CCTGTCTCCTTGTACCAGAGCACAAAATCCAGATGGCTCATGGGGATGTGAATGGCTTCGGAGAATTCTTTCATCTTTGTTTCTGTGGCAAGGTACTGTCGTTTGGTCAGGGAGCCGGGAACACCATCTATTACCTCGAGCCGTTTCAGGTTTTTGAGTATGTGCCGGTCGAGAATCGCCAGGTCCTGGTCGAAGCCGATGTTTCTCAAGAAATGGCCCGCCTCCTTATACCCGATGCCCTTTACATTCTCTACGAGCCACTCCCGTGCCTCATGGCCATCATTGATCCCGCCTATCGTAGATCTGAGAGAAATTGGGTTGCCAAGCAGGAACTTGTCCCGGGCCTCCACGATGTAAGCGGACTTCTTGTTGATGAATCGGGCGCCGATCAACTCTCTTGCGATCTCGGCACAATCTCCCCTAAAGAGCACCCCCGACCTTGTCATATTCTCCACGGCCACGCAGCACATCGTGCCCCGGGCCATGGGCGTGAGGATGCAAAAGGCGAGCTCGCAGAAGATCTCCTCTTCCGTACCTGCATGCCAGATCTTCTTAAACTCGTCTAGCCTGCGGCAAATCTCCGCCCTCTTGTGCTCGTAAATGTCCTTGATTTCCTGAAGGAGGTAATCTTGTTTGATTGAAAACCGGCTCATCGTGGTTACGTTATCATTTTCACATTGTGGAAATAGCACCTGTTGGGCTATAAACGATGGTAATGAAATCTCAACGACCGCTTGAAATGCGGTTGCAGGTGGCGGCTCTCGTTTACCGCCCGCTAAAAGAACGGAATTGTGATAATGAAAACACTCGAATCAGTGGCAGCGCTCATCAATCCCTAAACCCAACGCTCCATCATTCCAACGTTCCGCTCTTCCTATTCCTAACTGAAAAGGAAACCCATAGTGCCAAAGTTCCAGACCAAATACAAAAGAAAAGTGGTTGCAGGGAGGAGAAAAAGCCCCCCGGCCCATGTCGTCCCTTCCATACGGCCCAGCGCGGACAGGAGGCTCGAGAGCGTCTTCGCCAAGATCGGTGTGCCGGGAAAAGCTGAGTTTGAGCCGGACCCTTTTCAGGTCAAGGGCGTATCTGCCATCAGGCATGCCGACTGCCTGGTCTCGGCACCCACCGGAAGCGGCAAGACCTGGATTGCCATAGAGGCTATCAGCGAGATTCTCAATAACAATGGAACATCATGGTACGCATCACCCCTCAAGGCGCTCAGCAATTCCAAGTTCATAGAATTCGGCCAGCGTTTTGGAAAGGAGAATGTCGGCATCCTCACCGGTGACCGGATCGAGAATCCGGATGCCCCGATTATCGTGGGTACCACCGAAATCCTGAGAAACCAGCTCTATGATGCCATGCACCGGGGTGAGGATTTGGCTGCCGATCTGGTTATCCTGGATGAGGCCCATTTCCTTGGGGACGAAGATCGGGGCGTTGTATGGGAGGAGATCATCATCTATTTGCCGGTGCGCATCCCCCTGCTCATGCTTTCCGCCACGATAGGGAATGCTCGTCAGATCGCAACCTGGCTGGAATCTTTGAGGGATAAGGAATGCGCGGTCATCGAAGAGAAAGGGAGGCCCGTTCCCCTGGCTCACCTGTTCTTTCATCCAACGGGAAGGCTTTTTCCCTTAATGAACAGAACGGGCCTCGATAAGAAGGTGTGGGATTATCTGAACAGCCCCCAAAGGCCCGCCCTTGCTACGGGCAGGAAACTCCCTCCCTTCGGCGAGATCGTAACGGTTCTCAGAAAGCACAATCTCCTTCCGGCCATCTTCTTTCTCAAATCCAGGGCAGATTGCGACGATGCACTAGAGCTGTGCAGGGATCACCGCGGCAGCGATGCATCGCATCAAAACAGGCTTAATAAACGGATCGAGAAATCTATAACGGTGCACCCTCATCTCGCACGGCATAACCAGTTATGGCACATGAGGCACAGTGCGGTGGCGGCGCATCACAGCGGCCAGTTGCCGATGTGGAAACTGATGGTAGAGGATTTGATGGCCGACGGCCTGCTCGACGCCGTGTTCGCCACATCAACCGTGGCTGCGGGAATCAATGTGCCTGCCCGAAGTATCTGTTTCTTCAACTCCGATCGCTACAATGGACATAAGTTCGTTCCCCTGACGGCTACCGAACTCCATCAGATGACCGGGAGGGCAGGCAGAAGGGGCATGGACAATATCGGCTTTGCCGTGCTGTTCCCCGGGCCGTATATGGATCTTCCCCTGATTGCAACGCTCATCAAATCTCCCCCTGAGGATATCCTCAGCCAGATAAAGATCGATTTTTCCATGACCTTAAACCTGCTCCTGTCACATGATCCGGAGAAGATTAGGAAACTCCTTCTTCGGTCATTCGCCAACTATCTGAGCCAAAAAGACAGGGACAGGCGGTTTGAGGGAAGGATCGACAAGGCCGGCAAGAACGTAATAAAGTTTCTGCCTCATGCTCTCTGTGGTTCGCCGGAGGCGGCCTTGAGGCTCCAGAGGAAGATGAGTGCCCTCAGAAGGGAGATACGGCACGTCAAGGAAAACCAACAGGGCCTTGAGACGATCCTCTCTAAAACGGCAAACCTCGTGCCCGGAAGGCTGTTTCTGGATAACAGATATCGCCCCTATTGCGTGATGAAAAGCTACACCCGGAGGGATACAAGCGGGGTACTTGCCTGCCGCATCAGATTCTCGGCAAAGAGGAAAAAACCGCCGAAGATGCGGTTTTTCTCCCCTGAAAAGGTGGCCGTCGTCCTCGACAAGGTACTAGACGCTGCGTCGGCGGATGATCCGAACCTGTTATATCGCGCGCTGATCAAAGAGCCCATGGACGAGATGCCGCCTCCCCTTGAGGATCTGCCACTCGGCCAGGAGGAGATCTCGAAACTCAAGCCGTTGCAGGATCGAATCTCGTTCTTAGAGCAGGAGCGTGATTCCCTCATATGCAACGGGTGTGAGCATTTCAATCTTTGTCACGGTAGGCACAATAAGCCCTTTCAGGAGGCGATTGAGGGTTTTTCGCACTTGTGGGATGCGGCCAATGCCGTACGGGAACACCTGTGGGCCGAGTTCTTGAGGTACCTGGATTTTTTGAAACAAGAGGGTTATGTAAAGGATGATGACACCTTGAGCGAAGACGGGAAGTGGGCATCCCAGCTCAGGGTGGATCAACCGCTGCTGATAGCAGAGGGGCTGCGACAGGGCCTGTTGCCGCAATCGGACCCGGCTCTCTTGGCTGCACTCATCGCAACCTTTGTATACGATAAGGAAATGGAGATTGAGTTTGACCAGTCCAAGGTGCCCACGGCACTATTTGAGGCATATGGCACCATGAAAAGGGGGCTCCAGCCCCTCATAGAACGGAAGATTGCCGGCGGATTTCCGGTGCGGCCCAGCCCTTTGTGGGCAGCGGCAACCATGTACGCGTGGGCAAAGGGGGTTGACTGGGAAACGGTCCTGGATATAGCGGGTATGTCCGAAGGCCATCTGGCCATGCTGGCTTCACGGACCGCCGACAACCTGCGGCAGGTTATTGCCCTCACCGGTGTGTACCCTGCAATTGCCGCAACGGCGGCAGACGCCATCTCCCTGGTCCTCCGGGAGCCGGTTATCTTTAGTTAAGAATTGGGAATTGGGGGATTTGGGAATATTGAATTGGCTATTATGAATAAAGGAATCCGCAATTCAAAAAAGAGGATTGTACGTTGCCCCTTATGTTTTTATAAACTTTCAATTTTAGCTCACTTTAGCTCACTTTAGAGACTTAAATGATCCCCCTCAGAGACAATATACGATCGAAAAACTACCCGGTCGTCAACACGACGATCATTGTGCTGAATGTCTTTGTGTTCTTCATTGAGCTCGCCCAGGGACAGGACCTGAACCGCTTTATCTTCACCTACGGGCTGGTGCCGGCCCGGTACTCCGTCCCCTCGATCTCAACCTATTTCACCTCGGGCCAGCAGGTCTTCCCCTTCCTGTCGTTCATGTTCCTTCACGGAGGTTTCTTGCACCTCTTGGGCAATATGTGGTCGCTCTATATCTTCGGCGACAATGTGGAGGACACCCTCGGTCATTTCAGGTATCTCCTGTTCTACCTGCTCTGCGGGTTTGCCTCAGGCGCCTCTCATTTGGTTCTCAACTGGAACTCTCAGATGCCAACCATCGGCGCCAGCGGCGCCATTGCAGGGGTCATGGGCGCCTACATGATCCTGTACCCCAAGTCACGAATACTGACCCTCATCCCCATTTTCCTGTTCTTTCCCATTGTAGAGGTGCCTGCCGTATTCTTCTTGGGCGTCTGGTTCGTCTTTCAGTTCCTCAGCGCAGCAGGCAGCAAGGGGCAGGGCGGGATTGCCTGGTGGGCCCATATCGGCGGGTTCATCTTCGGGATTATCTTTTTGAAGATGCTCCTGTCGGTCAGGAGGACATCCATAGGCGAGAAGGCCAGGCACATCACGAAAAAGAGGACCTCCGATAGAATCAAGGTGGTACGGCCGGTGAGCCTCGGCCACGACCCCCACCGGTACGGCACCATAACCGTGACCGGGAGAGAGGCGTCTAACGGTGCCAGAAAGCTCGTTAATATCCCGGAGGGGCTCAAGAAGAGAACGTATGTGCTCGTCATTCCCCCCGGAACCACGGAGGGAACCAAACTGCGACTTTCCGGGCTGGGAAGGGAATTGGATAACGGCAAGAGAGGCGACCTCTTCCTTAAGGTGCAGATAGAAGACTAGTTTTCCTTAGCCATCTCAAACCAATTAACTCGAGCGCTGGATTCTTATCGGTTCTCTGTATCTAAAAACGGAACAAAGAATATCAAACACATGCCCGGGATGGAAAACAGAAAGGTGAGGCCGAAGTAAAGCCCGTAGCCGAGCCTTTGGGCCAGGAAGCCGCTCGCAACGCCTGCCAGAACACCGCTTACGTTCATGAGCCCGGTGCCGATGGCAAAGTGTGCCGCCTTGAATCGCTCCGAGCAGGTCCTCATCAAGAAGGTAATGAGAACGGCCGTGCCCAGGCCGCCGGCGAACTGATCGAATGCGTGCACGCAGGCCACCAGAAAGAGGTTGAAATGACCGACGGAGGTAATGACCTCCGCACCGGTGTTCAGGGCAAGGTACTTTGCCATACTGAGGGCCAGCACCATATATACCAGGTTGGTGAGGTTTTGCGCCAGCAGGAGCGGCCAGATCGTCCTCCTTAGAGAGAACGTGGAGATTAGAAACCCCCCTGCCATGGCCCCGATAATGGAGAAGGGCAGCCCAACCCCGCCTGAAAGCCACCCATAGTGAACCTTGACCCCCAAATCCACCATAAACGGCGCTGCCATGGCAGCCAGCGTAGATTCCCCCGTTCGCATGAGGATAATGAAGGCTATGGCCACGGCCATATGCTCCCGGTCCATATAGTCGATAAAGGCCTGTGAATAGAACGACTCCTTGTCCTTTAACAACAGCTCCTTGATCTTGTTTCTAAAAAAAGCCAGCCCGATCAACGAAATGAGCAGCCCGATCGCGACCCAGCCCGAAAAGCTGATCCCTTTCAGAAAAGGAAGGACTTCTAAGAGGCTTTTGCCCAGGCGTTGCCAGACAAGCGATCGCATCCCCCACAAGACCAGAGCCACAACGGCACAGGCAACGAGAAACCTGGCCCTGAATACTCGCCGTACGAGATCCCGTATCCTCGATGTTTCCGCTTCCACCCGGGGAAGGAAGAAGTTGTGGTAGATAAAGAGCACCCCGAGGACCCCTGCCCCTGAAACGAAGGCGGTAAGCCACCCCACGGTTGTTCCCACCGTAACGATGATACCCGTCCCTGCCATCATTGCCAGGCGATACGCCATGACCCGGTAGCCCACGAATTTCGCCTGCCCCTCTTTGTCGAGCGCCTCCATGTAGTAGCCGTCGATGGCAATATCGTGGGTGGCTGACAGGAATGCACCGAAAAAAAGAAGCCCGCCGATGACCGTAACGCCGAAGGGCAGGGCGCTCATAACGGCAACGACAAGGAACAGGAGGACCAGAAGAAATTGCATGATAAGGATCCATTTCCTCTTGGTGCCAAACTGATCTATGAGCGGACCCCACAAGAACTTAATAACCCATGGTATGCCGAACAGGGATGTGAGGCCGATCGCCTCAAGGCTCACCCGCATGTCTCTGAAGAAAACAGAGGAGACCATCCTGATTATGGTATACGGAAGGCCCTCGGCGAAGTAGGTAGTGAATGCCCAGACGTAGGGAACGTTGAGAGGAGAGCTTTTTCCATTGCTATTTTTTTTGCTCATGAGCTATAGGTCATTTTTTACCAATAGCTTTGTGTTTATATGAAATAACCTCAGCGGTCAATAGCCTGTTTT
>DATKZQ010000181.1:0-4016 GCA_035527895.1 Desulfatiglandales bacterium | reverse complement strand
GTTTAGAATTTGCTCTACCCTTTCTCTAGCCCGTACATTAATGCTTTTGCCCCCGGCCGCCTCCCATCCTTCATAGGTTCGATGGTCCATGAGAAAGGGATACCAATCCTCTTTAAAATGACGCAGCGTATGCTCGGTGTCGATAAAGTGGCCCTCGGGCCCGACTTCATCGATCATATCTAGTGCCAAAGTCTCTTCGCTGACCTCAATCCCCTGCATATAATGCCTGATCCATCCGATAATATCATCGCAGATGGCCAATAACTCAAGCGAACCCGTGAGCCCCGACTCCAAGTACCCTAAATCATGGATCAAATTGGCACCACTGAGCACATCCACCATCAGCGTCAAGGCAGCCTCCGCCGTTGCCTGCCCATCCAACATCTTAGAATCGCTGCATCCTGACAGCCCAAAAAAGGGAATTCCATAATACTGTGCTGAGGCAGCCCCCAGTCCTCTCATACGGGGAGAAGCATAAGGAAAAATTTGAGTCTTCATATCCATATGAAGGCCCCATCCGCCCCAAATGAAAGGAGATCCCTCGCATTTTAATTGGGAGAGAACCAGACCTGCTAAATTACCAGCATTTATATGGGCCTGGGCCCCAGCCGGCGTCATCGGGGCTAAAGCACCTCTGTTACCAGTAGGGGTATAGGTTGTAGGAAGGCCTTTTCCAGCCATAAAGAGAAGCTTCTGTAAGGAGTCCTTATTGTGCCTCAGGTCAGCTGTTAGGTTAATATAGCAGGCAATGAAGGGGTTGCACCGAAGTGCTTCTTCACCTCCCGCAAGGATCTCTGCCATTTCCACACAGTCCACACATCCTTCAAAGCCAGGGGTGACAAAACCAATGGGCTTGCGTGAATAAGAAAGCATAGCCTCCATTTGGTATCGATCCATTGTCTCTTGGGGAAGATCCCACGGAAGAAAGGTGGACATGACAAAATCGATGTTTTCAAGGCCATCACAGACCTTGATTGCATCAACGACATCAGCGAGCACGGCTTTGCGACGTTCGCCGGTTCTATGGTCAAGTATATTGAGGCAATCTGAACCCGTCCCAAAAAAGGATTTCCTCCCCTCAAGAGGCATGACCCGGTTGCCATCCCTATCGCAGAGCACTACCCGCTTGGGAGCCGTCCTCAACGCCCACTCAGCCAGGTGAGAGGGTATCCTGACTCGGTTCCCTTCAGAGACATGAGCGCCAGCTTTCTTCAGCATATCAATAGCATCCTGAAACTCTAAAATAACGCCGGTCCTCTCTAAAATTTCTAAACTGGCAAAATGAATCTCCTGAAGTTGCTCGTCACTAAATTGCTTAAACAGTGGTGCTTTGATTTCATTGAATCCGCTCATTAAATGGTTCATAAATTCCCCTTTTGTTATTTATCTTCAGATGAATCAAGTTTCCTGTCATTAGGCCAACGATTTTTCCAGCATTTTATGTTCTCATTTATCTACAACAGGTCCGTGGTCAAAAGATAAGAAATGTCCAATATGAGTATATTAGGATTCGGCCGGCACGATAATACAGTCCTCAGGGCGAAACGTAATTGTCACCTCTTCACCCGCTTGTTCGAGGGTTTGACCCAAGTATTGCTCGGTCGCGGTTATCCGGCGTCCGCCGTGTATTTCAATTACCAGATGAATTTCGGCCCCCAGATGAGCAATATCGCGGATTGTGCCCGTGATTCTACTTACGTTCTCGCTTAAAGTTACCGCTTCCACTGCCTGGCGCTGGATGTGGATCCTTTCCGGGCGGATACATATTTCAAAGTCAGTGTCGTCCGCCCCATATCCATCAGGTTCCGGCACCAAAACGGTAATCCTCTCTGCGGTTTCAAACTCTCGGACTCCCGGTGCCACCAAATTCCTAAGCCTGCCGGAAAACCAGTTCGAACGCCCAATAAATTCAGCAACGAATTTCGTCTTCGGGTCAGCGTAGATCTCCGTGGGCAGACCTTGTTGGATAACCTTGCCTTGGTCCATAACGATCACCACGTCACCGAGGCTCATTGCCTCCTCCTGGTCATGGGTGACGACTATGGTGGTAGCCCCGACTGAATTCAGGATTTCCTTGAGCTCAATCCTTAGTTGCTGGCGCAGTTTCGCATCGAGGGCCGAAAGGGGTTCATCCAAAAGCACCACCGCCGGGCTGATGGCGAGCGCCCGCGCCAGGGCAACGCGTTGCTGTTGGCCGCCGCTGAGCTGGGCCGGGCGGCGTTTTTCCAAACCCGACAGCTTGACTAGCTCCAGCATCTCGCTGACCCGGACCGGTATCTTTTGCTTGTCATAGCCGCGGTGTTTCAAACCATAGGCCACGTTCTGCTGCACGGTCATGTGGGGAAAGAGGGCATAATCCTGAAACAGCAGCCCGACATTACGTTCATAAGGACGCTCGCCCTTGATGTCCTGGTCTAATATGCGAATGCTGCCTTCATCCGGACGTTCAAACCCCGAAATCAGCCGCAGCATCGTTGTTTTGCCGCAGCCGCTCGGCCCCAGAAGAGAAAGAATCTGAGCCGAATCGACATAAAACGAAGCTTTGTCCACAGCGGTGAGGGTGCCAAAGCGTTTGGTCACATTGCTGATCTCGAGTACAGCCACAACTTAAACCTCCTAAGATTTAAAAATACCTTGTCCGATCAATCGGTCAAGGCCAAAGATCCGGTCAAGGATAAAGATGGCAGCGACGGTGAAAACCATGAGCAACACCGCCCCAGCCGCAATAGTCAGGTCGAAATTCGTGCGCATCATGCTCACCATGGCCACAGGCAGGGTATATACTTGAGGTGACGTTAGAAACATACTGACGGCGACATCATCCATGGAAAACGCAAAGGCAAAGATGAGGCCGGCGACCATGCCGGTGCGGGCCAGCGGAAAAGTGATGTCCCAGAACGCTTGCCGTTCATTGGCACCCAAGCTTAGTGCCGCTTCGGTCAGCGATTTTTTTATGCCCACCAGACCAGCAAGGGTCGTCCGCACGGTGTATGGAAAAGTGATGATGATGTGTCCCCCTAGCAGCCGAGGTAGACCGCTAAATACGCCGAAGAGAGCGAAAAAAAGAAGCAATGCGAACCCGATGACCACTGCTGGTACCACCAAAGGCGACAAGAAAAACGTCTCCAAGGCCTTCTTACCCCTAAACTCATAACGGTCGAGCACGATGGCCGCGCTCACACCGGAAGCGGTCGAGACAATGCCGGCGATTAAGGCCAAGATCAAGCTTATTTTTAGGCCATGTAAATAATAGGCGTCCGAGAAGAATTTCTGGTACCACTGAATTGAATAATTCGGTGGCGGAAACATACCCAGATAAGCCCTGCCGTCGAACGACATCATGACGGCGACGACGATGGGCATTACTAAAAAAACCAAGGATAGGCCAATAACCATGATCACAAAACCAAACCCAATGTCATCGACATATCGTTTCATATTAGATCTCCTCAGACTTTATACAATCGAGAAGTGATAGTGGTAATGCCGTAAATGATAGTCAGGCTCAGCAAAAGCATGAGGATTGCGACAGCAGAACCACTTGGATAATTGGCGATCTCGCTAAAGCGACTGTAAATAAGGTTTGACACAAACAGCACCCTGCCCTTGCCGAGGACCATCGGTACTACGAAGGCACTCATGCAGAAGGTATAACAGATCAGGAAGGCCGACAGAATTCCGGGTACGCACAGCGGCACTGTGATGGACACGTGAACTTTCCAGCGTGGAGCCCCCAGCACTTGCGCAGCTTCAGTCAGCCGGGGATTGAGGTTTTGGGTGGTGCCAAGCAGCGTGATCGCCGAAATCGGGATCACATAATGCAGAAGCCCGAGCACCACCAATATCTCGGTATAAAAGCGGCTGTTGGTGCTTATGTGAAGAAATCCGCAAATAACTTTGTCAAAGCCCGTGGGCCCAAATGTGATTTGTAGCGCATACACTCGTACCATGGTGCTTAGAAACATCATGCCGATCAAAAATCCAACCACCAGTTTCCTTAAGAAAGGCGAGCGTTG
>DATKZQ010000180.1:0-24076 GCA_035527895.1 Desulfatiglandales bacterium | reverse complement strand
AACTTGATAATTCCCTGCAGCTTGCTGCAGGGTTACAACATAGTTCCTCCCCCTTGATGGGGGAGGTTAGGTGGGGGTGATAAAATGTTTGGTCACCCTCCCCTTTATCCCCTCCCATTAAGGGAGGGGACTTTGACATTGGATACCCTGCAGATTGCTGCAGGGTGGTTCATTAGCCATATTCCGATTTATCTATTCATTACTGTACAACAACACCCCGACTTTCAAATCGAGGGTGAATGCCGAATAAGGTTACAATTGGTTTTGCGGCTTATAAGGCGCGCAGCCCCTTTATCAAAATTGAACCATACCCCGGGAGGGAGTTAAATCCCACAGATATTCTCCCGCCGGATCATGGGGAGCTTTTCCAACAGCCCGGCAATTTCTCGATCGTCTTCAAGCCAGTGCCTGAGATTTCCCAGGAGACTTGCTGCAAAAGCACTGCTGTCCCCATCTGCGAGGTGATAGTTCACCCACATTCCGTCTTTATGATTACTTACCAGGCCGGCATCTTCGAGTACCTTGAGGTGCTTTGATACAGAAGGCTGGGCTATCTGCAATGCAGCCTGTAACTCGCAGACGCACATCATCTTATGCTGCAGCATCTTCATGATTTTAACCCGATTCGGCTCAGAAAGAGCCTTCATCACCTTGATAAAGGGCTTCATAACGAACTCCCACTATATTCTAATATTGGAATATAGTCCTTGATCTGTATCTTGTCAAGAAAATCTCGATGCCGATGCAATTCTCGTCAAACAGACCACTCATTATCTGGCTATAGCAGCACTAAGGAAATGATTTCGCCGGGAAAAGAAACCTTGGTCACAAAGCTCTGTACCAGAGCACGAGTAATGGGAGTTAGTGGTGCAGGGAAAGGATTTAGGTGTAGAAAGGAGAGCCCCCGAGATATGAGAAAATTTTCTCGGCATCTCTTGGAGAGCAGGATTTGCCTTTTAAAGCAGGGTCAAAATGGCAGATGTACAGAAAAGAGTAGAAAGCAAAGGCCTTTGGTCCGTAAACAACCATCACGGCCAAAGAAAGAACCCGAGCTGCTTATTGGTAAAGTGATCTACATTGGAGAACTTAATCCCCATCATCACGGTATTTCCATTATTCTGCTGGCTTAACCTGGCGATTTCGCCCTGTACCTTCAGCATCTCGTTTCGGGGAGGGAGGGAGAACAAGAAGGTAAATAGGTTACCTTCCCGAAAGTGACTCGGTGAAAAGTCGTGCTTGGAACTTTCAACGCGCATCCCTTGTTGAGAGAGGTCTACGATTGTCCCCATCCGAGCCCTGTGATCGTCTGGGCGATGTATGTCGTACCGAGAGTAATAGACAGGTATGGACACAGGCTTCCTGTAATAGTTTCGCACATTAATCTTTATCAGGAATTTCTCCTTGCATCGCGGACACACCACAGTGAAGTCTGCCTGCGGAGGTTTCTCCTTTCTTACTTTACCCTCTGCGGCACAGTTTGGGCACGAGATTCTCATGACTACTGCTGGATAAACCGTGGTGACCTTCATGTCTAACTACCGATTTCCCTTCACCCTATTTCTGACCCCCTGAGGTATAAAAATCATTGAAGAAACTACCTTGTAACCATAGGGCGTATTGGGGTCATATTCCATACGGATAAATTCGTTGTTACAGTGAGGGCAGGTGACGACCATGAGGTATTTCGATCGGTCAACGATCTTCCACTTCCATATGTCTGGAAGCTCGTAGTTACACGATTGGCAACGGTATTTCATGCTGATCCCTGCAATCTCAAATGGTGTTTGTAAGTGGTTTGAAACGTCCTGTTCCGCAAGTGTTCCTCTCTTCCTCTGTCTCAAGGGACCTTCGAACCTTATTGGATAGACTTAGGAAATATAGTCTAAGGAAGAAGTTTCTTTCAAGTAAAAAATGGAATAGGCGGCCTGCGGATAAGAAAGATGGCGAATATTAGCAATGTTGGCGGCGAGATTGGGTGTCAGGAACCTAAAGGAGGGGCGCAGACAGAGTAGGTGGGTCTACCTGAGGCACACCTTTCTGACCTGCTGCATATCGGTCAGCCCCAAGAGCACCTTTCTGATTCCGTCTTGCATCAGAGTGGTCATGCCGTCTCTGATGCCTTGGTCCCTCAAAGCCTCTACCGTGGCCTTACTCTGAATGAGCTGCTTCGATTCAGCTGTGGCTTCGAGAAGCTCTATAAGACCTGTTCTGCCCTTGTATCCGGTATGATTGCAGTTATCGCATCCTGAGACGCGATAGAGGACCAAATCATCGTGATAAGGAAAACCGGCGGCGCTTAGATCGGCATCATAACTTCTGGAAAGGGCATCATATTCTTGCTGACTCGGGTGGTACGGTTCCTTGCAATCTTTACAGAGGGTTCTCACAAGTCGCTGCCCCAGAATACCGATCAGTGCATCGGAGAAGTTGAAAGAATCCATGCCCATGTCCAAGAGCCGTACGATAGTCTCGGGGGCGGTATTTGTGTGGAGCGTGGTAAGGACAAGGTGACCGGTTAGTGATGCCTCAATACTGATTGAAGCAGTCTCCTGGTCTCGGATTTCCCCTACCATTATGACGTCCGGGTCGGCTCTCAAGAAGGCGCGCATTGCAGCGGCAAAACCGAAACCGATTTTAGGCGATACCTGCACCTGGCGCAGGCCCCGCTGCGTGATCTCCACAGGGTCTTCTGCAGTCCAGATCTTGGTCTCGGGCTTGTTCAGATAGCCCAGAGCGGCATGCAAGGTGGTAGTCTTCCCGCTTCCTGTCGGACCGACGACAAGAATGATTCCATAAGGCTTTTGGATCATGTTTATGAAGAGATTGTAGTCTCTTTCACTCATGCCTAACCGGTCCAAGAGGATGGGTTCGCCCGTGGCCAGGATACGCAGCACCACATCTTCTTGCCCCGCTGACGTTGGAACGGTGGCAATACGCAGCTCTATATCCAGTGGCGAAAACTTCTTTAGGCTTATTTTGCCGTCCTGTGGTTTTCTTCGTTCGGTTATGTCCAGCTCAGCCATAATCTTTATCCTGGAAAGAATGGCCTGCTTATAATTATAGGGAATGGTCTGATATAATTGGCAGTTTCCGTCCACCCTGAATCTGATCTCGGCGCCGGCCTTTCCGGGGTAGGGTTCAATATGGATGTCCGAGGAATTTCTGGTATAGGCATCCTTTATGATCTTGTTGACCAGCTGGACAATGGTGTTGTCATTTTCAGTGAGGAGATCAGCGCCGACTTCGGACTCCTCTGTTTCGGGCGTCTCCAATTTCCCGAGAAGTTCATCGATTGATCCTTCTTCTTTTTCAGGGCGGGTTCCGTAAAAGTAGTCTAAAAACTGGATAATGTCCTCTTTGAGGCCGACCGCAAGCTCGTAGTGTTCTGCCGGTATGAGGGATTTAATGCTGTCGATCTTATCCAATCGCTCGGGGTTGTCAACCACAACTCTTACCGTGCCATTTTCTCTTGCCAGGGGCACCCAGAGATTACTCCTGAGATAAACAGGCTTCAGGTGTGACAAGAGGTCTTGAGGGATAGGAACGCTATTGCTAAAGGGGATGTACTGACAGTTGTAATAATCGGCGAGCGCTTGTCCCACCTCCTCCTTTTTGACCTTGAGGTCATTGATCAGGACAGACTCAACGGTTTTGCCTTTAGCCCGGGCAATCGCAACAGCCTTTTCGAGTTCCTTTTCGGTGATAACAAGGTTTTTCACTAGGTAGTTAAACTTGGTCAGTTTAGCCCTCTGTTTGGCAAGCTTGTTCTGATTGTAAAAGGCGATTCCCAGGATCTTGGCCATTTCCACAGCAGAATTCTGGTCTTCGAGCGTGAAATGATTCCCGTTTTTCTTGTTGATGAGTTGAAGCACGCCAATAACATATTTCTTGAAGAATATTGGAACGCTCAGTATCTGCGTCGTCTTGTAGTTGTGCTTATTATCCCAGGCTCTGTCAAAGGAGATATCCTTATTGATCATGGCCAGCGCGTGCTGGTCATACGCATCGACAATACTGGTTATTTGCGCGTTGTTGGCAGTGTACCCTGCTATGCTCTTATTATTGATAGGGACTCGGATCTCCTGCGGAATGTTCCCGGCCTTAAACCGCGAGAAGATTTCTTTTGTCTTGCCGTCTACTACATAGATTGTGATGCGATCGGCGTCGAACAAGCTCAATATGTTGTCTTTCAGGGTGATGAGGATCTCATCGATATCTTTGGCTGCATGAATCTGGTTGGCAATATCATTGAGGGCCTTGTAATAGAGCAATTTCTCTTTTTCCGCGGCATTATCATTCCCGGTCTTTGCGTCTTTCTTCATGACAGCACTCCTCACGTGTCGCTCTCTTCACCCTTATCGGTTTACCGCGGTTAACACTTTAGGGAAATGCTGCGCTTGGCTCACAGTGCCGTGGGTTTAAGCGGGCCTGGGAAATGTCACAAAGGACGAATGGCACTCTAGGAAGGCGTACTGGTAGAAAGATACGGACAGGGAAATTTAAAAGCATGGCAGGGTCAAGAAGTCTTTCTGAAAGCCGCCAATGTCAGGTCGATCTCGATTGCCCCGGTTTGGATGCTTCTTTGTCTTTCCGATAGACTCCCTTGCTAATAAAGATGCTGATTTCATAGAGTATAATAATAGGCAGTGCCATCATTATCTGAGTGGCAACGTCGGGGGGCGTTAAGATTGCGGCGAGGACAAATGCGCCCAAGATGGCAAATTTACGATATTTTTTCATCGAGTCTGGACTAATTAGCCCGATCTTGGTCAAGAAGAGAACTGCAACAGGCATTTCGAAGACCAGACCGAACGCCAGGAGCAGCCTTATGGCAAAAGAGAAGTACTGCTTAACGGAAGGGAGTGCTTGGATGTCCTCTGTGGCAAAGCCCAGGAAAAACTTGAAACCGTACGGGAAAACAATGAAATAGCCAAACAGAGACCCCGCAACAAAGAGAATGCTTGAAAACAAAACAAAAGGGATGACATATCGTTTTTCTCTCCGGTAGAGGGCAGGGACGACAAACATCCAGAGCTCATAAAATACAACCGGTATGGCTAAAATGATCCCGGCTATGAGGGAGACCTTAAGATACGCGATAAACATCTCGGGGAGACTGGTAAATATAAGAGTGCTCTCTGCAGGGAGAACCTTTGTTAAGGGGTGAATGAGAAGGGAGAAGAGGTGCTTTGAAAAGACATAGGAGATGACAAATCCGACGCCTATGGCTATTGCACAGACGATCAATCTTCTTCTGAGCTCTTCAAGGTGGCTCAAGAACGGCTGTTTTTCACTGGTCATTCTCTTTTTTCTCCGCAGGTTTGTCGGTGCCTTCTTGTTCCTCAGTTTCAGGAGCTACATGTTCCTCGGCTTGTGCCTGTTCCTCCATTTCCGATACATCGAGCAGACCGCTAACAGAGTCGGCCAGTTCTTCTTCCACCCCTTTCAGTTCGTCTTCAACCTCGTCTATATCAAGGCTTGCTTTTAACTCGGTCGTTGCTCTTCGGAATTCTGCAAGGCCTTTGCCGAGGGCCCTGGCCAGATCGGGCAACCGCTTTGGCCCGAGTATGATTAAGGCAATCAGAAAAATGACAATCAACTCTGGCATGCCAACACCGAACATAGTCAATCTCCCTTAAAGTCCGCTTACGATTATTTCCTTCACCAATGCCGACGGGGCTCCGAGCCTGCTAAAGAACCTCAGATCGTCTCCCAAATCCGCGACAGCTGCAAAGAGGCTGTGAATTGACCCGGAAACCGTCACCCCTTTGACCGGACAAACGGGCCTTCCCTTTTCTACCCACATGCCGGATGCTCCCAATGAAAAATCTCCTGAGATCGGGTCGCTCATATGAACACCCATCAGATCGGTTACCAAAAGGCCCTTATTCATGCTCACTAAAAGCTGATCAAAGGAAAGGGTTCCCGAGCGGATGAAAAGGTTGGATGGACCTGGGGAAGGTGGAGATAAGGTGCGCTCCCTCACTGAGTTACCGGTAGATTGGGATCCTGCCTTTTTTGACCAGTAACGATCGAAAAGATATGCCAAAAGGATGCCGTTCTTTACCAAAACAGTACTCTTCTGAGGTGTACCTTCGTCGTCAAACCAGGCACTCCCTAAACCCCTGGTGTAGAGCCCATCGTCAATTAAGGTAATTTTCTCGGAGGCAATTTTTTGGTCTATCTTGTCCTGGAGAAAGGACTTCCCCTTGTGGATGTTATCTCCCAAGAAGGAAGAGGACCATACATCAAGCAATTCTCCCACAACCCTGTTTTCCAAAACTGCCGGGCATGTACGCGTGGAGATCTGGCGACTTCCGAGCATGGCAATCCCTCTACGTGCTGCGTTCATGCCGATCTTGCTTGGATCAATGTCGTCATACCACCTGGCAGTCTCCGCTTCCCACCCCATTTCGGCATTGCCGTTGTCCTCTGCAAGTACCATGACGGACATGGTGATGACGGTTCCTTGCTTTTCCACATCGAGGCCACACGAGTTGACCACAGAGGTATAGCTCGTTGTTTCCTCATACTCCGCCTTTCTTACTTTCCGTATTCGGGTATCGGCATGCAGAGCGCCCTGCTCCATTTCTTTGATATGTTCGACCTTTTCTTTGTTGGCTCTATGAGACAGAGTACTATCAAAAACCTCCAGATCTTGTACACCAGCCTGTTCAGGTGGTGAAAAAGAGTGCAAAGGATCACGGTCAGCCTGGCGTGCCATTTCAACTGCCCGATCTGTCAATCGGAGCAGGCTGTCGGGGTTTGCCCCATAGAGGTAGGAAAACCCCAGTTTTCCATCGTCCAAGATCCTAAGCGCAATGCCCAGCTCCATCGATGAACGGAAATGATCCGGGTGGCCCTCCTTTATATCACATGAGAGGATCTTTCTCCGAGAGAGATATATCTCGAATTCGGCCTTCGACTTGGCTAGGCGGTTGCTTATGATTTGTACTATCTCGCTTTTTTTCATAGGTGATGGTTAACTTGATAATTCCCTTCAGCGCATCGTCGCCATAGCGGCTTTGGCGCGTCAGCGACTTGTCGAAGCGATGTTGGTTTCGTCTAAGGTTATACGGTTGCGCTGCTGGTCCGCCAGACTTATGGCGGGCTGGTTTCGTATGACCTTGACCGTTAACCGTTTCTAGCCCGCCCTGGCGCTATGATCTTGAATAAGACTGCTAAACCTATAAGCCAGGACTGGGCCAGGGCTGCGCAACCGCAACCGTTCTACGATCCCAAGTATCCTTTGCACCCTAGTGGTATTACAAAAACTTGATATTAATCCGCCCGAAGTCTGACGGGTAAATGTTAAGATGTCAGCTTATATAGAAATCTAGTTGCCGTCGGGATACACGACAAAGGGTTTGAATCCCTCTCTCGCTGTTAGCCTTTTGGCGTAGTCTCTGGCCTCCTCTACGGTATTAAACGGGCCGCAGCGCACCCGATAGAATGTCTCGCCTTTGATGACGGCTTGGCGATAATAGGCCCGATAACCCAAACCGTTCAATCTTTCAACCATTTCTTCGGTTTTCCCTTTATCTTGGAGCGCTGCTATCTGAACACTATAGTGATGGGACTCCTCGCCTGTTCCTCTAGCAGGTGTCCCTTTTTTCTTTACTGCTCGCACACTCGCAGGGGGCTCGGCGGTGACCTCTTTCCTGAACCTCTCTTTCTTGGGAACAAGTTGATCATAGAAGGTAAGATCTTCCTCTTTGATCGGTTCAAAATGATCAGCTGTTGCTTCCTTTCTCTCTTCAGCGGCGGTTTCCTCAGTGCTTGAAAGGGCACTGAAGGGAAATGGTAGGAGGTTCCTGCCGGCCATTACCCCCAGGGTAAATGCCCACGCCAGGAGGAAGAGCACTCCGAAACAGAGCAACAGGAGAGTACTGAGCGTTGGCCGAAACGTGTATCTTTTTTTTATCTTCCTAGGGGAGGATTTTTTGTTGGCCATTGTTCAGGCTACATCTTTTCCGGTGCATTGAGGCCTAAGAGATTAAGCCCGTTCTTGATGAGAATCTTTGCGCCTAAAGACAGGCCGAGTCTCGCATGGCTTAAGGTTCTATCCTTAGTTATGACCCTGTGCTTATTGTAGTATCTGTGAAAGCTGCTGGCCAGCTCTATGAGATAATAGGTAAGCCTGTGAGGCTCTCTTTTGATTGCAATGTCTTCAATCAACCAAGGAAAATCAGCCATTTTTCTTATCAGGGCGATCTCTTCATCGAGCACCAGCTTCTTAAGGCATGGACCGGGATCTTCAGGGAGACGTATGTTCCTTTCTGCTGCTTTCCGGAATATGCTGCAGATCCTCGCATGGGCATACTGGACATAGTAGACGGGATTCTCGCTGTCCTTTCTCTTAACAAGATCCATATCAAAATCGAGCGGTGAGGTATGGTCTTTACTTAAGAAAACAAAGCGCACCGCGTCAACACCTACTTCATCGACGAGATCTTTCAAGGTGACATACCTGCCCGATCTTTTGGACATCTTTACCTCAGCCCCTCCTTCCCAGAGCTTAACCAGCTGGATGAGGAGGACCTCAAGCCAACCTTCGGGTAGGCCTTCCGCCATGAGCGCCGCCTGGACTCTGTTTACATAGCCGTGGTGATCTGCCCCCCAGATGTTAATTACCTTTTTGAAGCCCCTTTCCCATTTATTAAGATGATATGAGATGTCCGACGCAAAATAGGTGTATTCACCGTCCGTCTTGCGGACAACCCGGTCCTTGTCGTCGCCAAAACGGGTGGTTTTGATCCACAGAGCACCATCTTCTTCGAAGAGAAGCCCCCTTTCTTTGATGAGTTTGAGGGTCTGATCGATCTTGCCTGATGAATAGAGATCGCTTTCCTCGAACCACAAGTCAAAGTCCACTCTGAAATTGGCCAGGTCTTCTTTCAGTTCTTCGAGCATCCTCTCTTTCCCGCGTTCGGATAATAGATCTACGGCCTCGTGAACTGAAAGATTTTCAAGGTCTTGCTCTTTGGGGATCTCGACTGCCAGTTCCTCAATATAGTCTCCCTGGTAACCATCTTCGGGAAACGGATACGACGGATCGGAGAACTGTTTCCACCTGCTGTAAATTGACTCACCGAGCAGCTTGATCTGGAGGCCAGCATCGTTAATATAGAATTCTCTTCTCGCGTCATAACCGCAGAAGTCCAGGATGCGACACAGCGTGTCCCCCAAGGCTGCCCCGCGGCCATGACCGAGATGGAGTGGGCCGGTGGGATTTGCACTCACAAATTCTACCATTATTTTCTCACCATTGCCTATGGAGTTGCGCCCGTAAGCATCTCCCTGGTCAATGACCTGGCAAAGGAGGTTGCGCCACTGCTCTGCTGCAACAAAGAAATTGATGAACCCTGCACCACCTATCTCGGTTTTCTCGATGAGATGATCATGATCAATCAAATGCTGGATAATGATCTCAGCTATCTTTCGAGGCGCATTCCTCTGTTCCCCGGCAAGTGTCATTGCCAGATTTGTGGCAAAGTGCCCGTGGTCGGGGTTATTGGGAACCTCGACGACAAACTCCGGCATTCTCGTATGTTTAAGATAGCCCTCCTCGAAACAGAGGCCTAAGGTATCTCTGAGTATTTTGTCAACCTTCCTTTTCATCTACACCTACTCTTGTTTCTGCTTCCTAACGCTGTACCTTTTCTCTGAGGCGACGATTTCACAATAGCCAATTACGTTAGTTGATAATAGATTTAATTTCAAGGACTATATGGAAGCTGCCGAGTTTCGAAATAGCCAATAGTCGTATCTTTAAGGAGATGAATGGGCTACCCCAAGGCGATTCCTTTACCCATGCAGAGGCCATGGGAGAAATCGATTGAGATATCGCCTGATCGCCATTTTTCGCGGTGTATGCTATAAAAGAAGGAAAATCGATTATTGCTTTTACTCGGTAACGAGGCTGTCCCGAGGGGTATGGATATCTTTTTTTGCACTTCACCCTGTTGAATACCCGTTTTCAAGTACCGATGGAGGAATAACAAGCTCCTATTCAACAGGGCGGGCTGGGCAGGTGCTTTAAGCCTGCTCTTTCCCGATGATCCAGGCGGGCGCCTGCCCCCACCTCAGCTCTATAGATTTAAAGAAGTGGGAGTCACCTTTGAAGCAGCACGCCCCTGGCCCAGACCTGGCACGATAGGACTTTGTTTAGAGCCACGCATACCCATGAAGTTGCGAAACAGGATCATATTCCCGTGTCGTCGCGCCAGGGCAGGCCGCCTCTATCTGCAGCAGATGCGAGCATTACAGCATGGGCTTCTTCGGTGTCAAAAAAAGACATCCATATCCCTCGATAATACAACCTCAAGCAGAATAAATGAGTATCAGTGTTTTGCAGAGTTAAAGCAATAATCGATAAGAGAAAAAACTGGAAGACGTAATTATGCAGGTATCTCTCCAGGGTCAGATTGAAAGAATAACTTACGTCAATGACGAAAACGGGTACACCGTTGCCAAGGTAAGGGTCCAAGGGCAGCGGGAACTGGTTACCGTGGTTGGGAACCTGATGGCACCTGCACCCGGGGAAATCATTAAGATGAGCGGTGAATGGATTAACCATCCTCGGTACGGCGAACAGTTCAAGGTAATTAGTTATGAATCTCTCGTTCCTGCTTCGGTATACGGAATTGAAAAATACCTAGGCTCAGGCCTTATAAAGGGTATCGGTCCCGTAATGGCAAAGCGGATTGTTGAACGATTCGGCAAGACGACCCTTGACATCATCGAAAAGGAGATTGGAAAACTGGCCGAAGTCGATGGTATCGGCGAGAAGCGCATCGAGATGATCAGGAGTGCTTGGCAGGAACAGAAGGAGATCCGAGAGGTCATGATCTTCCTGCAAACACACGGTGTCGGCTCAGGCTATGCCACGAAGATATTTAGGCAATACGGGAGTCGATCAATAGGGGTTGTAAGGGAAAACCCGTATCGCCTGGCAACCGATATTTTCGGAATTGGTTTTCTCACTGCAGATCGTATTGCAGAGAAACTCGGTTTTTCCAAAGATGCACCGGTGAGAGCGGAAGCGGGCATTCTCTATACCCTCCACCAGCTCTCCGATGAAGGTCATGTCTACTACCCTTATGATTTGCTCATTAATCGATGTCAGGACGTTCTCGGGGTTAATCGAGAGGTCATTGCCAGGGCACTTGAGGTTATCAGTGCCCATAAAATGGTTGTTGTCGAGGATCTGTGGAACGGGGATGAAAAGGATGTCGCTGAAACCGAGAAGGCGGTTTATCTTGCCAAGTTTCACCTTTCCGAAACGAACATCGCCGCCAGGGTGAAGGCCTTGATGGGCACACCGAAATCAATTCGGAAGATCGATTCGGACAGAGCACAGGAGTGGGTGCAAGGGCAGCTCGCTATCGTCCTGGCAAAAAAACAGATCGAGGCCATACGATTTGCTATCGATAATAAGGTAATGATCATCACGGGCGGGCCTGGCACCGGCAAAACAACTATCATCAGTGCTATCATGAAAATTTTTTTTAAGCTCGGGGCAAAAAGTATGCTTGCTGCCCCCACGGGAAGGGCTGCCAAGCGTATGAGCGAGGCTACCGGACATGAAGCCAAGACTATCCATCGTTTACTGGAGTACAGCATTCAGAAAGGGGGGTTCCAAAAAAACGAGGAGAATCCGCTCGACTGTGACATCCTGATTCTGGATGAAGCATCGATGATCGATACCATCCTGATGTATCATCTCCTCAAGGCAATTCCCCTTGGGGCCACCATTATCCTGGTGGGAGATGTCAATCAGCTTCCATCGGTTGGCGCCGGTACTGTTCTCAAGGATATTATCTCATCTGGTGCAATGCCGGTGGTGAAACTGAACGAGATTTTTCGTCAGGCCAAAGAAAGCCTGATCATCGTCAATGCCCATAAGATCAATAATGGCCTGCTTCCATCATTGAACCCTTCCGGGCCCGGGGATGATTACTACTTCATCGAACAGGAAGACCCGGAGGAGGTGCTCAAGATCATACTTGAGCTTACCAAGGAACGGATACCAGCCCGCTTCGGGTTTGATCCCATTGACCACATTCAGGTGTTAACACCAATGCACAAGGGCGTAGTGGGAGTGGGGAACCTGAACGCGGAGCTGCAAAAGGCCCTCAATCCAGGAACGGGTGGACTAATACGGGGCAACAGGAGCTTCCGGATGCATGATAAGGTGATGCAGATCAAAAACAACTACGACAAGGAGGTCTTTAACGGTGATATCGGAAGGATAACGAGGATAGACCTTGACGATCAGGAGGTGATGATCTCCTTCGACGGCAGGGAAGTGCCGTACGGTTACGCCGACTTGGACGAAATCGTTCTGGCCTACGCCGTGTCTGTACACAAGTCTCAGGGGTGCGAGTATCCGGCCGTAATCATCCCCGTTCTCACCCAGCACTATCTACTCTTGCAGCGCAATTTGATCTACACTGCCGTAACGAGAGGCAGGAAATTGGTGGTGATGGTAGGCACGAGGAAAGCCTTGACCATCGGTGTCAGGAACGACAAGACCCAGAAGCGCTATACCCACTTGAAACAGAGGCTGCGTTGATTATTCACAGCAATTCATCGATGTGGGACAAAATGAGGCGAACACTTCTCTCAATTTGGGGCACACAGATTCTGGTGGCCTGATGGTATATGATTCCTTGTGAAGGATTTGGAGATAGGCCCGATCGCTATTACCGATAGGCCGGGGGAGCAGCCGGGGACAGATTCTGGCGTTGACCCTGAAATAATCATCTTCCTTGACCGAGAAAATCGATAGGTTGAAAGAGGGAATATTTTCCTGCTCGAAATAACGAAGAACTCTCGACAACCCTTGCAGAAACGGGAATAGTTCCGCCATATCCGCCTGAATGAGCGAATAATGATCCGGGAAGATGCACCAGACATCGGGCAGAAATGTCTGGGGTACAAAGCTCATAACCCAAAAGGTAGATCCAATTTCGCCGATGTAGCGTTCACCGATTTCCTTCTCTGTGGTCACGAAGTCCTGCCAGAAGCTTGTTCCAGCTGCGGCGCGGTATCTCTTGCAGCCCTCAATCTGCATTCGTTGCTGATTCGTGGGTATGTAGCCGCAATTCACCTGCAGATGGGGATGGACAAGGCTTGATCCGGAATCAGGCATGTAATTCCAGTTAATGGAGAAGAATTGTACCTGCGGATCATAATCCGCCACCCTCCGGATAAACGACCGGGCGGCGGAAAAAGAATCCCTCAGTCTCTCCGGTGTTAACTCTCCTATCGGGAGGTAGTGTTCTGAGGACATGATCGAAACACCGGCGTAGGTATCAAAAGGGATCAGGTTTGGTATCAGAGTGGCGTCGCCTTCCTTTATCCTTCCTTCTGGGATAAAATCCTTTGGAAAGAGCGGTGTAGATTTTTCGAGTGCCTCCGGGCAGAAAGGACAAAACATCTCTTTCGATCGATGAATTATCTCTTCAAGATCAAAGCGCTCAGGAGGCTTGTACGGGAGATCGTAGAGGCGACCCGTTTCTCCTGTTAACGGGTCGTAACGTATCTCAAAGGGGATTTCATCCAAAGAAAAGTCTTTGAACGGGTTGAGAAAATAGGCCTTTGATTCGGTTTTCTTAAAGGCAATACTCATGGTTTCACCGTTTAATTTCAGACGCTCAATAGTATTAGTTCATTTTGAGACTAACTTTTGTTTTAGATGCAAGACTGCGGCATTAAGTTTCGAGGTGTTTCATGCTCGGCAGTCTCTTGTTCACTCTCTTTAATCTGAGCGCGAGGCCGATGTCAAGCCCTATGAGACAAGATTTGTGTCACTTCAATTGGATTGAAACGTAAGGTTCATGAGTAGGAAAAGCCAGTCAAGAGCATTCTGAGATAAAAGGAGCAGAACCGCACACAAAACCGAGGATCAGTTCATGCTTCTGGCTTTTCAGGGATGCTTATCTGTGGTACTTCATAGGCAAGAGTATTGTGTAGCATTTCCTGACCTTGTTGACGCCATGTCTTTTTGCCTGGCCCTGCGAAATGATAGAAAATAAAGAATCACCGTGGTGGTAACCTGGCATCTTCAAGCCTGCCATATACAGCAAATGGAGGGCAGGAAAATCGTCGCCGCCCCCGAGAGCAAGCGCCGGAGTCCGGCTAACCCGTTATGCCACTTGATACCAGAAAGGAGACGAGAGCTGATGATGGTTTAGGTAGATTGTAGGCCGGTTTCGAAGATTTGATTGAAATGTAGAAGTCATGAATGTAGCAACCACGCATAAAATTCCCTCACCAGATGAATGCTATAGTCTCCTGGAAAGATATGGAGTTCCAGAACATATAATTCAGCACAGCGAGATGGTTTGTAAGGTAGCAGTCTTTCTGGCCGAATATCTTAACGGGCAGGGCGAAGACCTTAACATACCCGAGATTCAGGCGGCGGCACTGCTACACGATTTGACCAAGATGGAGGATTTGGCAGAGGGGCGCGACCACGCCAAGAGTGGCAATGAGGTCCTCGCGAAACTCGGCTTCAAGAGGATAGGTGAAATCGTGGCTGAACACATCAAGCTCAAAGAAAAGACGGGCTTACAGGTGCTATCGGAAGAGGAGATTCTCAATTATTCGGATAAACGGGTGATGCATACCACGGTTGTGTCGCTGGCAGACCGATTTGACGACCTGAAAGAACGCTATGGGGCCAATGGATTGGACGAGAATACAATGGAACGGATAGCCAGACTTGAGGCCATGACCTATGAGCTTGAGAACAGGATATTTGCCCGACTAGAATTCACACCAGATGCACTTCCCCTGCTGTTGGAACACGGGGGTAAGAAAGACTCGCAGCAAAAGGAATGATGACTGGCCTTTTGGAGACTGCTGCGATGCCTTGCCCGGGCTCTGATCGAGGATAAGATGTGACTGTAGCGTCGAGGAACGGATAGATCAGGCATCAGTAAAAGGGCCAAATAATAATACTGCTTAGATAGCCAAGAGCTAAGTGCTTCGATTCGCAAATACCATAACGTATTTCCTCTACTATAATCTCTGCAATTGCTCACTCAGCACTTAGTCCCGAGTAAATAAATACGTCATCGAATTTATGAATCGAGGGACTAAGCTCCTACCGTTATCATTTGCCGTCTTAATAAACCCTTGCCTTTCTCTTGCTGTGGCACAGGTTTTAGTTTCATTGCAGAAAACCACATCCTGTGGACGTAGTCATGTATCTGTGGCTATGCCCAGTATTTCAAAAACAGGTTGGTAAAAGCCGAAATCCGAATACCCGCCTGCCATGCATCTAACTTGGCGTTTTCTGCTGAGAATTGGCGGTACAATTTCACTCTCAGTCACTTCTGTTATTTAACCCAGCGGCATCGCGGGCAGGTCGAAATCCCTGGCCCAGACCTGGCTTACAAAGCATGAGTATGAAGAGCTTACTCATGAAATACTGTAACGACCATAGCGTATTCGAGCAATGTCGCGCCAGGGCAGGCCGAAACAAATTCGAATCTCGAATGTCCCAATGACAGAAACAAACAGATGATTTTGCGGTATATGGGCTCGCGAAAGGGTGTCATGTCATGTAGTTTTAATCATTTGGATTTTGGTCATTCGATATTGTCCTTCGACTGGGCTCAGGATGGTGAGCTGGTCGAACCATTTCGAGTTTCGGATTTCGTGCTTCGAATTTATGGGTTCTCAAGAGACAGCCCCTATGCACCCCTATGGGGTGCTTGTTCAAAGCTCCGTCCTTGGGGCGGGGATTCTGTACTATGGAAAGAGCTGATAGTAAGGAGGAAGAAGAGACATCCATATTACGAAATGGCCTGCGTAGCAATATCCGGCCGGCTATTGACAATAGAGCTCAGAGGTTATAGTTTTCTGAAGCGGTCGGCCGCCTCGAGGCTTGACCGAAAGCAAAAATCAAACGGCGAGACTGAAGCGAGCCGCAGTTCCATGCTTTCCAAACTAAACACCTCTTTGTGGCTGCTCCCCTGACCCAGGATGTCAGTTGGTGAGCAGTCCCAAGTAATTTCGTTCATGAGGAGATCGCAGATGGGTTGTGATAATAATGATCAGGGCAAAACGGTGCGAGAGAGGATGGCCGAGGAAGAGCAGATCAAAGAAAAGATGGATTCCGAAGGAAACCGATGGAGAAAGGCCTATTTTGGTGGTGGCGAGCATTTTCAGAACTGGTTGGCCCAGTGCAGAGAGTTGGGCGAGGTTATGGTCGAGGAGGTTGACTCGAGCGGATATACATGCTTTGAGGAAGGCGGTGAAAAGCTATACAGGATCTGGGTAAAGCTTGAGCGCTCCGGCTATGACGACGACCTTTTCTAGACTGAAGGCTTTCTCGGTGATGGACAGAGAGCGTTGTGTGGAGAGAAGAATAAGGGAGCACGAAGCATGATTGAGGGATCGGAAGAAAGCATTTCCTTTCCATTGTCTTCGACCGTAGCGGGTATTGCGTGTCGAGCATCAAAAGGCAGCAACAGAGTAAAGAAGCGGGGGCTAGCGAGACTAAGTCCTTCGATTCATTAATTCGATAACGAGTTAATTCACTCAGGACTTAGTGCTGAGTGAGCTTTTCCTCCAGTTCCGTTCGTCAAAATATGTGACTGTATTTGCGAATCGAAGCACTGAGGGAAAGAGACGGAGATCAATCCGAGACCGGTGAGTAAAATGATCATAGACACTGTTCAACATGCCCTTATGATTACCAGTTTTGTCTTTGTGATGATGCTCATTATCGAGTATGTAAATGTCCAGACAAAAGGGGACTGGCAATATGCGGTAAAAAGGTCGAGATGGGTACAATATCTTTTGGCGGGCGTCCTCGGTGCAACGCCCGGTTGTCTGGGTGCATTTACGGTTGTGGCTCTCTACTCACACAATGTAGTCAGTTTTGGTGCTTTAGTGGCCGTCATGATTGCAACGAGTGGGGATGAGGCCTATGTTATGTTGTCACTATTTCCGGGTAAGGCCCTGCTCATAATGCTTATCCTATTGTTCGTGGGTATTCTGGCCGGTTTTCTAACCGATAGAATCCTCAAGCCTGACTCTGTTTTAATCAAGAAGCTGACTCGCCGGTTGGAATTTCATGAGGAGGATGAGTGCATCTGTTTTCCAAGAAATGAGATCGTCAGCCAGCTCAAGAACCTCACCCTCGAGCGAGGGGCACTGATAATCATCTTGACGCTACTCATTGCCGGGTTCTTGTTTAATCAATTGGGACTTACGGCCTGGAACTGGGTAAAGGTAACATTCCTCATAACCTCTCTGTTTGCCCTTTTCATAGTTTCCACTGTCCCCGAGCATTTTCTCGAAAGGCACCTGTGGGAACACATAGTCAAGGTCCATATTCCCAGGGTTTTTCTATGGACACTCGGCGCCTTGTTGCTCATGCATCTTCTATTAGACTATCTCAATATTGAAACGTGGATTAAGGCCAACTACCTGGCTGTTCTGTTGATTGCCTGTCTTATAGGACTCATTCCGGAGTCCGGCCCCCATTTGATATTTGTAACCTTGTATGCACAAGGCGCAATTCCTTTCGGGGTGCTCCTGGCCAGCTCAATAGTCCAGGACGGCCATGGTATGCTTCCCCTGCTGGCCGAATCAAAAAGAGGATTCTTCTCTGTAAAGGCTATCAATTTTGTTGTTGGACTGTTGGCAGGCCTGGTCTGTTACGTGTTGGGAGTCTAGAGATCTTCAGGGTCGATATTCAATGCTCCGTTGCCGAGTGAAAAGCATTTGATGCTCCCACTGGTAAAAGACGGCCAAAAGGCATATGATGCAGAGTATGGGTACTGCTTCGATAATATTTGCTGCAGGCTTCGGAACCAGAATGAAGGGATTTGCTGGTAACAAGACACACCTGCCTTTAGTCCCCGGGCGTGATCCCTATACGGGAGACTACCCCATATTGCCCGAGATCGTAAGGAATCTGCCAAAAGGGCCGAAGGCCCTGGTGGTGCACCACAGAAAAGACCAGATTATTGAGGCGACTCGAGAACTCGGTATTGTTTACTGTGATCAGCCCGTCCCAAATGGAACGGGAGGGGCTCTCATTGCCACGCAGGGTTTTATGGAGGATATAGATGAAAGGAATCTCATTATAACCATGGGTGATGTCCCCTTTGTCGAAGCGGTCACGTACGGGAATCTCGTCAGGCAGCTTTCATCTCACGATCTAGTTGTTCTGGGCTTTAAGCCCAAGGCTAAAGCCAGATACGGCGTCTTGGAAATAGAAAATGGAGCGGTCAAGCGGATCATTGAGTGGAGATATTGGAATGAGTTCCCGCCCGAGATTCAGCGGGGTTTTGAGATCTGCAACTCAGGTATTTATGCCGCCAACAGATCTATCTTGCTTGAATACATCGATCGTCTGAAGGAGAAACCTCACCAGGTTGAGAAGGAGAGGGGAGGCAAAATGGTAGTTGTTGAGGAATATTTTATTACCGATTTGATTGAATTGATGAATAGCGATGGGCTCAGGGTTGGCTTCACCATTGCCGAGCATGAGCAGGAGGTAATGGGTATAGACACACTTGAAGATCTCGTGTCGGCTCAGAGCATATTTGCCAAAAGAAAGAGGCAGGTAAAAAGGTTTTGATTGGGGAAAAGGGAAGTGATATTTATAGAAAGGAATGAGGCGTTTTCTCACCCCTGCTCGGGGGATTGGCAGGGGCACATTCTTTAAGAGAGCGATCCGTTGCCCCTTACCAGCCTCTTACTCTTAAAAGAGCGCAATCCATGAAGAAGGATTCTACATTTCCTCTGTCAGCAGATTATGTTTGCCGCATCCTCGTTAACCGGGGCCTTATCTCAAACGAACAGAAGGAAGAGATCTTTCAAAAAAAGGACAGCCTTCAGAAAAAGCTGGAGAAGCTGCAGATTATCAGGGATGCATCAGGGGGCTCTTCTTCTCAGATAACCAATCCTACAACGATCGTAGACACTATCTCCTTTTTGAAACTCAACCGGAAGGACGATCCAACTAAGGAGCTTGATGAGGAAACGATATACCAGGCACTGGCGGCGGAGTGGGAAATACCATTCAAGAAGGTAGATCCACTCAAACTTGATCTCAAGTTGGTAACAACCACCATTCCCCGATCCTTTGCCATGAAACACCTGGTTCTTTCCACGGCTGTCCAGGACGGTTGGCTAACCGTTGCCACGCCAAACCCCCATAACCTTGAGGTCATGGAAGATATCAGCAGGGTTACGCAGCTAAAAGTCAGGCCCGTGGTGTCAAGCAAATCCGATATCATTAAACTCATAGACGAGTTCTATGGCTTCAGAAAGTCGATTGTTGCTGCGGAGCGGCAGTTCTCAGCGCCCGGCATCGACCTCGGCAACCTGGAACAATATGTAAGGCTCCGGAAAGCAAGGGATCTCCCCTCAGACGATCGGCACATCGTCAATGCCGTTGACCATCTCTTTAACTACGCCTTTGATCAGAGGGCAAGCGACATTCACCTTGAGCCCAAGAGAAATATCACGTTAGTGAGGCTCCGGATTGACGGCATCCTGCATCCCATCTACGAACTGCCAAAGAGCGTTCACGGGGGACTCGTCTCCAGAATAAAGAACCTCTCACGCCTCGATATGACGGAAAAAAGGCGCCCGCAAGACGGAAGGATAAAGATCGACAGGGGTCAAGGGCTTGAGGCGGAGATCAGGGTTTCAACGGTACCCACGGCGTTCGGTGAAAAGGCCGTTTTGCGCATCCTGGATCCGGATGTCCTGTTCCGGGATGTCAGCGGGCTCGGCATGACATCCATAGACCTGGTACGCTACCAGCAATTCATCAATTTTCCCTATGGCCTTGTATTGGTATGTGGCCCTACGGGGAGCGGCAAATCAACTACCTTGTACTCTACCCTTAGGTATCTTTCCACCAAAGAGAAGAACGTCACCACCATAGAAGATCCCATTGAGATGGTCTATGAGGACTTCAACCAGATAGCTGTTCAACCGGCGGTAGGAGTAACCTTTGGGAGTATCTTACGGAATATATTGCGCCAGGATCCCGATATCATCATGATCGGGGAGATGCGGGATCTTGAAACGGCACAGAACGCCATTCAGGCCTCTATGACAGGGCATTTGGTTCTTTCGACCCTTCATACCAAGGATGCTGCGCTGAGCATCAATCGCCTGGTAGATCTCGGTGTTCCCCGTTTTCTCATCCATTCCAACCTCATCGGTGTGCTGGCCCAGCGACTTCTTCGTAAGATCTGCCCTCACTGCGTTGAGAGCTTCGAGATGAGCACGGATGAGCTTATGGCTATGGGAATCGAGACGAGCACCAAAGGGATGATCGAGCTGACCAGGGGTAAGGGCTGTCTCAGGTGCAGGGGAACCGGCTATTACGGAAGGATCGGTATTTTCGAGGTCTTGCCCGTATCGGAGCGTATCAGGGATTTGATCGCTGAGAAAGCGACTGCCGATATGATCCGGCAGGCCGCATGTCAGGAAGATATGGTTGCCCTCAGGGAAAACGCCATCAAGAAGATGCTCGCCGGGGAGACAACCTATCAGGAAGTTGTCAGGGTTACGTGGGGGCAGATCTGATCAATGCTCGCTCAGCTTACCATCACCGATTTTGCGATCATTGAATCACTTTCCGTTGCCTTTTCTGGGGGCTCAAATATCCTCTCTGGAGAGACCGGCGCGGGAAAGTCCATTATCATAAACGCCGTAAACCTCATCGTTGGGGGACGGGCATCCCCCGATCTCATCAGGACCGGCGCTGACAGGGCAGTGGTTGAGGCCCTGTTTCAGGTCCCCGAGGGGTCTCCCCTGGCCGGATCATTGGCCGAAATGGATATACCGTTCAACGGGGAGGTTTTGATAAAGAGGACCATCTCCAAAGAGGGCAAGAGTCAGGTAAGGATCAACGGCTCCTTGGCAACGCTTCATATGCTCGCCAAGCTCGGGCCAAACCTGATTAGTGTCTCAGGGCAAAACGAACATCAGCTTCTCCTCAGTCCCGACAATCACCTTTACGTGCTCGATGATTTTGGTGAATTAACCCCGGATCGGCTCACGTTTGGCAGGCTCTACCGCGACTATTACACCCTCAAGGAAAGGATAGAAAAACTGCGTGACCTTCTGAAGAGAGAAGAGGAGCAACGTGAGCTCACCCGATTTCAGATCCGGGAGATCGAAGACGCGAAACTCGTAACCGGTGAGGATAGGGAGCTGGAGGAGGAGAGGCGTCGGCTTGTGCATGCGGAGAGCTTAATGGAGATCGTGTTTAAGGGATACCACACGCTCTATGAAAAAGATGATTCTGTCCTGTCAACCTTGAGCCTTCTAGCAAAGGAAATGGACAGGGGCGTTAGCATGGACCCTAACCTGGAGCAATTCAAGAAGGGCTTGGAGTCGGTGCAGGCTCAGGTGGAGGACTTGGGTCTGGAGTTACGGAATCTCTATTCCAAGCTCAAGGTTGATCCAAGGAGACTGGAACAAGTCGAGGAGCGATTAGAGCTCGTCAGGCGAATGAAGAAGAAGTATGGTCCCTCTATAGAGGACATCCTGTCCTTTAAGGAAGACCTCTCTCAAAGGAGCTCTCAACTGGCCCAGAAACAGGAGGAACTGAAAAAGGGCGAGGTAGAGCTGGGAGAGAAATGGGGGAGTCTATTGACTATGGTCACTGGTCTTTCCGAGAAGAGACATGAGGTGGCAAAGAGCCTTGAAGACAAGGTGAAGGAGGAACTCAATCAGCTGGGGATGGCCGGCACGAAATTTAAGATCAAATTCAGTCCCGAAGCATCCACAGATGGCGCCGTTTCACTGGACTTGCCTGAGTCCGCTGTCGGTCCCGGCGGAATCGATTCTGTGGAGTTTATGATATCACCGAACGTGGGTGAGGATTTGAGGCCCATGGCCAAAATAGCCTCCGGCGGAGAACTCTCCAGGATCATGCTGGCGCTGAAGACCATTCTGGCCCGCTCAAGCTCCGTTGAAACCCTCGTCTTCGATGAGATCGATTCCGGAATAGCAGGTGCTACCGCTGCTATCATCGGCGAAAAACTGCGCTCCCTTGCAAGGTATCATCAGATCGTATGCATTACACACCTGCCTCAGATAGCTTCTTCCGGTGAGTTGCATTTCCTGGTTGAAAAAAAGGTCAGCGGAGGCAGGACCCGCACCCACATTGCACCCTTGGACAGGGAAGACAGGATCAATGAGATCGCCCGGCTCCTGGGCGGCAAGACCATATCGGAAAAGACCCTCGCCCACGCCCGTGAGATGCTCTCTCCATAGCATCATCCTTGCCTAAGCTCAATACCTCAACGGAGTTACTCATACTGTTTTTGTGTATACACATAATGCAGGCGTACACTTGACACATAACCAACTCTCGCCTACTATCCAGTTTCCGTGACTTGCTCCCGCCAATGTAATTGAGAGCGTAGGATACTATTAATAAGGTTTTTTGGATTCATATTTGAGAAAACAATGATGATAAAACCGTTTCCAAAACTTGAGATTATCCATGCGATAGCCATTCCCATGCCAGAGCCTCCTGATCTGATTACCGCCAACCTCTATGCAGTAGGCAAAGGCCCCATCACCCTGATCGATACCGGCCCCAAGATCCCTGGATCACTTGAGTTTATCAAAAAGAAACTTCACCCCGCTGGCTTTGATTTTAGCGATATTGAGCGGATCATCATCACTCACGGCCACGTGGATCATTTCGGCCTGGCCGTCAGTATCCAAGAAACCGCTGGACACCCGATAGAGTGTTTCATCCACGCACAAGACAGCTGGCGGGTATCGAGGGAGAATTTTCGGGAGGAGCTATGGACCGAAGGGATGGAGCGCTTCATGACTATGACGGGGATGCCCAAGAGGGAGATCCAGAAGATGAAAAACCGCTTCTCCGCTTTCAGATCCCTGGCCGATCCCCTGGAGGATGCCTACTCAATGGATGATGGCGATGAGTTCAAAGGAGATGGCTATCATCTTAAGATAATCCATACACCCGGACACTCGCTTGGAACCTGTTGCCTGTATGAATCACAGCAGAAGGTCTTGTTCAGCGGGGACCATATCATCAAACATATCACCCCCAATCCCTTTGTGGAGATAAATCGCAACCATCTCCGCGAGACCCGGTACCAGAGTTTAAGGGCATATCTAGAATCGCTTGATAAGCTTGCCGGGCTTGACGTGCGCTTTGTCTTTCCCGGGCATGGTGAGTATGTAAAGGATTTGCCAGGTATCATTTCCTCCTACAGGGTACACCACCGCGAGCGCATGGATCTGGTGTGGAATGCACTCAAGAAACAATCACGGCCCATCTACCATCTCATCGATGATATATTTCCCTTTGTACCCGAAAACGATGCCTTTTTAGCGGTATCGGAGATCTTCGTCCACCTGGAGATTCTCATCAATGAGGGCAGGGCAGAGCTTGCCGATTCCGGCCCCCCCGCACTGTATAGGGCTTTATAAAAAAATTGACTTATCCTGTATTTTACCTTATATTTTGTAAAACATAGAATGAGGTAAGAAATGTTGACAACCAAGATTTCCACTAAAGGTCAGGTGGTCGTGCCAAAGGAGGTAAGAGCCAAGCTGAAGATAAAGCCGGGTACCTTTTTTCATGTCCAGGTTGAAAAGAACACTATTATCCTTACCCCAATGAAGAAAAGACCAATAGACAGGCTATACGGTAGATTTGCCGATGAGAAGATTCTGGACGAGCTTGAACGTGAGCATGCGACGGAGATCGAAAATGAAGATCGTCCTTGATGCCTGGGCTCTTTTGGCGTTAATCTTTAAAGAAGAGCCCGCTGCAAGTGCAGTGAAGAAGCTTTTCAAGGATGAAGCGGGTTCCAGGGTATCCGTACATATTTCCTGGATAAACCTCGGCGAGGTCTTTTACATAATAGCGCGCAGGAAAGGACTGGAGGCAGCGGAGATCGTTTTAGATGATATACAAATCCTGCCGGTCCGGTTACAGGTACCGTCAAAAGCCGATATCTTGGCAGCAGCTACGGTAAAGTCCAAACATAAGGTATCGTATGCAGATGCATTTGCGGTCTCATTGGCACAA
>DATKZQ010000179.1:0-45499 GCA_035527895.1 Desulfatiglandales bacterium | reverse complement strand
CATCATCACCGGCTATGCCACGGTCCGCTCGGCAGTACAGGCCATGAAACTGGGGGCAGCTGACTACCTGGAGAAGCCCTTTACCCCGGATCAGCTGCTCAAGGCAGTTGCCTCGGCACTGGATATGGCCGCCACCCAGGCTCCCGAGGAACAGGAGCTCATCCATAAAGACGAGGTGATCAAGGTCCTGGAGAGCGCCGCATCGGATCCCCACTTCTTCACCAGCCTCCTGGAGGATGCAGCCGATGCCCTGGATGACTACGATCTCACCGGTCCGGAGAAACTGGCCCTTCTGACCGGCGATGTGGAGTGGATCGAAGAGCAGATCGGCCCTCTCACCAGATCCCAGAGGCGCTGGCTCGAGGTGAGGAGGAGTGCCGAGATCTGGTAAAGGGAGAAGAGGATAAAGGAACAGCGCTCCAGCGGTCATGGGACTACATGCCCGTCCATGGCGTTGAACAGGGACGCGCGGAATGATAGGGGGTTGAAATTTCAGGCCTTGGCAGAAGGATTTGAGCAGTTTGGAGGTAGTACCGCATGCGCTCTGTACCGTTGAGGAAGAGCGGGTTTGGTTATGAGCCTGCGTAAGAGGGGGGCTCTCCGGGGCAGCACATGAGATCTTTTTCATCTACAAAGACAGTAGAGAGCGAAAAAGGCCATCTAATAACCATAATACCTTATGAGGAGCACTATTTCGCATCGCTAACCGGTATGTACGATAGGTACAGCCCGCTTGGGTCCGTGCAGGGGCTACCACCCATGGACCGGGAAAAACGACACCAGTGGGCGCAGGGTATGATCAGCAATGGCACAAATCTCCTTGCCCTGCATGAGGATGCCGTGATCGGACACGCCAGCCTTTTTTCTATGCCGGTAAACTGGGCGGAGTACTTTATTTTTGTTCACCAGAATTATCAGAGACAAGGGATCGGTACTGCTATTACGCTCTACGTCATGGACTGGGCACGTCAGGAGAAGCTCTCCACCCTCTGGCTGTCGGTGGAGAGAAACAACTTCATTGCAATCGCCCTTTACCGCAAGGTTGGCTTTAAACGCATTGGGTCAACCGGCATTTGCTGGGAAATGATTCTAACCATAACAGAGGAATAATAATACGCAGGTCACCACAAAGAATGATCGAAAGGAGGTCAGGAAGAGGAAGAGATGGGAAGAGTGGAATTGCTGCAAGGGTGTGACCTGTACTGTTGCTCAAGGATATACTAGTTGCTCGAAATCATTTTAACAAGGAGGATAGAATATGAATACAGAGGTATCTCTCGAAGGAAGGGTTTTTCCGGTACCTGATAACTGGAAGAAGCGAGCGTATATTAATAGCATGGAACAATACAAGAAGATATGGCAGCGTTCTGTTGATGACCCCGCAGGTTATTGGGGTGAAGTGGCCGAGGAGTATGTGACCTGGTTCAAGAAGTGGGATAAGGTTTGTGAATATGATTGGAGCAAATCTCCCGAGCACAAGTGGTTCATCAATGGAAAATTGAATGTCTCCTATAACTGCCTTGACCGGCAGCTTGAAAAGAGAGGCGATAAGATCGCCATCATTTTCGAGGGCAATGATCCGTCAGACAGCAAAACCTTCACCTACAAACAGCTCTATGAAGAGGTGTGCAAATTCGCAAATGTGCTCAAGAAAAAAGGGGTCAAGAAGGGCGACCGGGTATCTATCTATTTGCCGATGATTCCGGAACTTGCGATTACCATGTTGGCCTGCACCCGGATCGGGGCCATCCACAGCATCGTGTTTGGTGGATTCTCCGCAGACTCCCTTCGTGACAGGGTCCAGGACTGTGAAGCAAAGGTCCTGATCTCCTGTGACGGGACCTTTCGAGGTGCCAAGGCCGTTCCCACCAAACAGAACGCCGATGAGGCACTCAAGGCATGCCCGAGTGTTGAGACCAATATTGTCGTTAAGCGGGCCAATGTCGAGGTAAACTGGAACGACAAAATAGATACGTGGTATCACGAGGAGATGGCTCAGGTAGATGCCGATTGTCCGCCCGAGGAGATGGATGCCGAAGATACACTCTTCATCCTCTATACCTCAGGCTCAACGGGAAAGCCCAAGGGGGTATTGCATACCACGGGCGGTTATCTCGTTTTTGTGGCCGTAACCCACAAGCTCATTTTCGACTACCACGAAGACGATATCTTTTGGTGCACCGCCGATATCGGCTGGGTCACGGGCCATTCCTATATCGTGTACGGGCCACTCTGTAACGGCGCCACCAGTATCATCTTCGAGGGAGTTCCCACGTACCCGGATGCCGGAAGGTTCTGGGATGTGGTTGAAAAACACAAGGTCAATCTCTTTTACACTGCTCCGACTGCCATTCGCGCTATCGCTAAGGAGGGTGATGACTATGTGAAGAAGCACGATCTCAGCAGCCTCAGGCTCCTCGGAACAGTGGGCGAGCCCATTAACCCGGAGGCCTGGTTGTGGTATTACAACACGGTGGGTAAAGGTAAATGTCCCATTGTGGATACCTGGTGGCAGACCGAGACGGGCGGTATCCTCATAACACCGCTTCCCGGCGCCATACCCATCAAGCCGGGCTCGGCAACCCTGCCATTCTTCGGCGTTAACCCCTGTATTGTGGACGATGACGGCAAAGAACTCAAAGGCCCGTGCTCAGGGGCTTTGTGCATAAAACAGCCATGGCCGGGACTCATGAGAAGGGTGTACGGTGATCCGGAACGATTCAGGGAGACCTACTTCGTGCAATTCCCGGGCAAATACATGGCCGGGGACGGCGCCCGCAGGGATGAAGACGGTTACTACTGGATTACCGGGCGTATAGATGACGTTATTAACGTGTCCGGTCACCGGATGGGCACCGCAGAGGTCGAGAGTGCCCTTGTTTCCCACCCCACGGTCGCCGAGGCGGCGGTGGTGGGGTACCCCCATGAGATCAAAGGCACCTCCATCTACGCCTTTGTTACCTTAAACAGCGGAGTGGAAAAGACAGACGAGCTCAAGAAGGAACTAGTGCAGCACGTCAGGAGGGAGATCGGGCCGATTGCAACACCGGAGAAGCTGCAGTGGGCCGACGGTCTTCCCAAGACCAGAAGCGGAAAGATCATGCGTCGGATCCTCAAGCGGATTGCGGCCGGGGATATCAGCAATCTGGGTGACACTACCACGCTCGCCGATCCGAGCGTTGTTGATAAGCTGGTAGCCGAACGGGTCGTTTAGCCGAACGGGAACTTTCGGTTTGACGTTTTCTCTTTTTGAGGGCATGATACTGGGGATATCTTCCATGCGTGCCACTTAAGAAGAGACGTAAACAGATGGCTGCTCCCAAGGTTTTGAACAGCATACTCGAGTCTGCAACTCATACTGCCATTATTGTTATGGGCTTTGATGGTACTATCAAGCTGTTCAACCAGGGTGCAGCCAATCTGTTTGGATATACGGAAGATGAGGCAAAGGATCGGTATCTCCGGGAACTCACGTTCTCAGAAGACGATCAAAATACCCGTCTCTTCGAACATATTGTGGAATGTGTGAAGGGTGAGGGTTGGGCCGAGGAGCGATTGCTTCGCCGGCATAAGGATGGAGGCCTCTTCCCGGCTGTCTCCATATTTACCTGCCTGAAAGGCTCAAAAGGTCAATCCAAAGGTATCCTTGAAATTACCCAAATTACGCCCAATCTCCTACGGTTGGAAAAAGAGCTCAAGAGCTCCAGAAAATTCCTTGAAAACATACTCGAAAGCTCTATTGACGCCATTGTTACAACAGACACCAAAGGATATATTACCTATGCCAACCGGTCGCTCAGAGAGCTTATTGGATTGCGTGGTCACCAGATTATCGGAAAACATATATCTAACTATTACAAAGGAGGCATTGACCAAGCACGTGAAATCATGCGCAAGCTGAGGGAATTTGGCCGGATCAGGGATTATGAGTTTGACATGCGTATTGGAGGTAAGATTATCACCATTAGAACCTCCGACACACTCCTGTACGATGACTACGGCGAAGTTGTCGGGACAATGGGTGTATTTCAGGATATTACTGCCAGGAAAAAGCTTTCGGAAAAACTGTTCGCAACCCAAGCAGAACTGATTCAGGCGGTCAAGATGAGGGCGCTCGGCGACCTGGTAACCGGCGTGGCCCATGAGATCAACAATCCCCTCATGGCATCGGATACCTACCTCCATTTACTGGAAAGCGAAGCAGATGATAACTCCGAGTTGAAAAGGAGAGTCCTGCTGCTCAAAGAGTGTAGCAAACGGATTCAAAAGATTGTAAAGAAACTTAAGGAGTTTTCTCGGCAATCTGAGTTCGAATTCACTGCAATGGATGCGAATGAAGCGGTATTGTCAGTGATGGCGCTCACTCACCAACAGCTTCTCAATGTGGGCATAGAGGTGGAGCTGAAGTTAGACGAGAACGTGCCCAAAGTGTTGGGAGATAAGAATCAAATCGAGCAGGTTCTATTGAATCTCATCTCCAACGCGCGGGATGCCATGGAAAAGAGCTCGCCAAAAGTGCTCTCCATCCAGACAGGCTTAAACAAGAAAAACGAGCAGGTCGAGCTCAGGGTCAGCGATACCGGGGTGGGAATGACACCGGAAGAGATCGAACAGATCTTTAATCCCTTCTTCACCACCAAGGATTCCGACAAGGGCATAGGGCTCGGGCTTTCAATCAGCTACCGCATTGTGGAGGCTCATCAGGGGAAGATCAAGGTCAAGAGCCAGCTGAACAAAGGCACAACATTCATCTTAGGCCTTCCCGTCTATCTGGACGGACGCGGGAGAACTGGTATCAAGAAAGAGCCAGGGGGGAATAATGGCACATAGGATTCTGGTTGTTGATGACGATATACTGGTGGTCGAGGCCCTCAAGGAACTCCTTACATCCTCAGGCTATGAGGTTCGGGTCGCCACCCGGGGGCAGGAGGCGTTGGAGATATTGGATAAGGAACGCTTTGGTCTCTTGATCCTGGATGTGGTGATGCCCAAGATGACCGGCTTCGATCTCTGCAGAGAGGTGCGCAAGAGAGACGACGAGATGAGCACGGTCAAGATCATCATGCTTACCGCGAAAACCGAGGCAAGAGATCTCCAGAGTGAAGAACAGTGCGGCTGCGAGCTCTATCTCACCAAACCCATCGACCCGGGCAGGCTGAAGGAATTGATCAAAAACACATTAGAGGACCAAGCGGAATAAAAATCAGGGCTGGTGCATTGCATTCTATATTCTACTATTCAAGCGAATTAGCCCGGTATGATTTCGGACCCGATCACCCATTTAAACCTGAAAGGGCCCAAAAAACACTCGAGCTCTGCTACCGTTACGGGGTGCTCCACGAAGAGTACATGACGCTGAAAAAGCCTCCAGCGCTCCCGTACGAGAAACTCCTCCTTGCGCACAGCAAAGATTACCTTGATGTGCTTCAAAGAGTCGGTGAGGGGGAGATATTTCAGGAAATGCTCAACTATGGAATCGGCTCTCAAGATAACCCCCCGCTCCGGGGAATCTATGAATGGTCCAGAAAGTGCGCCGGTGCAACCTGGGAGGGCATGGTAGAAATACTGGATCAAAAAGCCGACGTGGTCTTTAATCCCCTGGGCGGATATCATCATGCCTATCGATCCCGGGCAGAGGGATTTTGCTATATCAATGACCCCGTTATAGCCATTAAAGAAGCGCTCGCCCGCAACGTACGGATCACTTATCTGGATATCGACGCTCATCACGGCAATGCCGTTCAAGATGCATTCTTCGATGACGGCAGGGTCCAATTCATATCAATCCACGAATCGGGAAAGCATATCTATCCTTACACCGGCTTTGTGGAGGAGTCGGGGGCGGGAAAAGGGGAGGGGTTGATTGTCAATATCCCGCTGCCCCCGAAAACGGATGACGAGATCTATCTTGAGGTTTTCCGTAGGATTGTGATTCCCCTGATCCAGCGTTTCAAGCCGGATATCTTGGTTGCGGAACTCGGGGCAGATTCCCTTATTTCAGATCCGCTGACCGACCTGATGCTCACCAATAACTCGTATACCCAGGTCGTTGGGGAACTCAAAGGGTTATGCGGTAAAATCCTGGCCACCGGCGGCGGGGGCTATGATATCTACCGGACAGCCCGCTGCTGGACACTGGCCTGGGCCATCTTAAACGATGTTGAACCCAAGGATGAATTTGCAGGCCTGGTAGGCGGGATGATGTTCGGCCCTGAAATGGAGGTGGGCAGTCTCTACGACCGGCCCTACGCTGTTACAGGGCCTGAAAAGGATGGCATCCGGCAGGAAGTCGGAAAGACGATGGAATTTCTCATCAAGCGACACCGGCTTTAATGGGATAGCAAGCACACCCCTTCTGTGTTTGTCGAGAGAAATCCGAAAGCCCGCCAAACGAGCAAGACTGTACGGTGCTCCCACGAAGCGCTCCTCAAGTGCAGCGCTCCGCCCCGTAATCCATGCCTACCTATCCATGTCTCATGTCAACAGGCTGACCGAGAATAACATTTTTGGACTAGCCGGCCTCCTAACTAGTTTATTTCATTAGCATTCGTTTTGAAAAATCTGGATTCTCGGTCACCCTGTCAAGCCCTGACAGTCGCAATCCGAAATTCCCTCATCCGAGTCTGAACTCTGCAACATGCTCAGAAATATTGCAATCATTGCAAAAAAAGTTGCATTTGTTGCAATTAGGTGCTATTAATTGTGGCAGTGTATTCCAAGCAAGCTAGTAGCTGTCAAATACGTATGGCACAAGAATTCGACCAATCCATCGTATTCGAAACACACGACTGATATCAAGAGCATGCAGCCCACCGCGGGGGAAATGAAGAAGGCGGTCAGTTTCGTGTTGAACATTGACAGCACCGAATTAAGAAGGAATGATTTGCGAATTCTGCTGAAGGAAATGGGGTTTGAGTTCGATGAGGTTGCGGGGAGCAATAAAGGATAAGGCAAAGGTTTTAGTCAACAGGGCCTGGGTTACCATGGGTTTGCCATTTAATGCCCCGATAGTTGATGAAAAGAAAGAGGGCATTATTGATGTTGAAGCTCTTTTGATAATTACATTTCTCCTGATGGAAAGGGATCGGATGGTCACCGACGTTCCGGCTTGGATTATTCGTTTTGGCGATCTCATAAATCACCAGAAACTGAAGACTCTCGTTACGGTAATCCCAGGGAAATACAAGGACGCCATTGCAGAAAAACTGGCTTCGGGGTCTTTTGGTATAGCTTCAAGCGCTTTCAGAAAGGTATTTGGGATTAAGGAAATCTCACAGAAAGAAATCATAGATACTATTGAATCCAGGATAAGCAGATTAAACCCCCCTGAGCACGCCGCCCAATCTTCGATCATGCTCAGAAACAGGCTCCTCTACGGAACGGGGTTTCGGGCGGACCTCATTACGGTTACCCATATTATGAATCTGAGGATGAGCGGGAAGGAATTCGCGGATTTGCTGAGCACCAACAGCTCAACGGTTTCGCGCATACTGAGCGATCTGAGGGCCTGCCGGTTCTTGGATGGGAAGAACAAAAGAATAGACCTCAAAGACCCATATCCAGGGATGTTCCTATCGACTCAGAGCATTTGGAACCTCTGTGAGATTCTTGACGCAGAGGAGTTCCGATCTGACGAACTCAAGAGGGCAACCTACGGGGGCTTGAACTTTAAACACGATAGATTTGGTATGCAAATAGCAGAAGTTCGGTAGCATCCTCGAGCCCCGCTCTGCGGGGCGCTTTTCAACCAAAGCGCTCCCTTCGATCGTCTTTTCTTGCTGCCTACTGCTCCCTGCCTTTAGCCTTGCGCCATGGACCTTTGACCTTTTCGGCACTAGTTTCCTCGCCTCCCGCCTTTAGCCTCAAGTCCCGCACCGGGACGCTCCTCAAACGAAGTGGTCCTTGCGCTCCACGCTCTTCTCCTTCCTGTACAGACATCGCTCTTATTGTCCATAACCTTATGAGAGCGCATGAGATTTTTGGTTGCATTTACACGCTTACCTGTGATACACATAATTGCGTGGTGATGTAAAGGAGTGCATTCATGGAAAGACAGAATCTTACCTTATCCTTGCCCAAATCATTACTGAAGAAGGCAAAAATAGTGGCAGCCCAGAGGGAAAAGTCTCTCAGCGAACTCGTACGGGAATCTTTAGAGGAAAAGGTCCGAGAAGCCAACGGTTACAAGAAAGCCAGGGACAGGCAACGCAGGCTTTTGGAATCCGGGCTTGATCTTGGGACGCAGGGGCAGATTACCGTCAGGAGGCAAGAGCTCCATGCCAGGCGATAAAGTATTTCTCGACACCAATATCATCCTGTATGCCTATGATGTGAGCGCAGGAGAAAAACATCAAAGAGCCAAGGAGATTATCTTGGATTTGTGGAATTCCGGGCTCGCAGTCATCAGCACCCAGGTGCTCCAGGAGTTTTTTGTTACCGCAACCCAGAAGATACCGAAGCCTTTAGACAACAGGTTTGCCAAGGATATTGTCGGTGACCTTCTGAAATGGGAGGTGGTAATCAATGATGGTGTATCTGTTTTAGAGGCCATAGAACTTCTGCTTCAATACGGGTATTCCTTCTGGGATTCCCTTATTATTGAGGCTGCCATTAAGGGTGGTGCGGAGATATTGCTATCCGAAGATCTCTCCCATGGTCAGACAATTCAGGGTGTGACTATCATGAACCCTTTTAAGACTAGTCCCTCCTAGGCTTACTCCGCTGATCTCGTCCAAAAAGACAGTTTTCTCGTGAAGCATTCCTCAAGTCCCGCACCGGGACGCTCCTCAAGCCTGCCCTGTGGAATCAAATTCTCTGCTTAAACCGGCTGTCACCTGCGCTGCCCGTTACTCAATTACTCCAGAATCACAACTACCAGAGCGCTGCTATTCCACCGGGGCCTGCCTTGTGTGACGCTCCTCAAGTGTAGTGCTCCTTAAGCCCCGCGCTCTTTCGGCTTTGCGGTCCTCAAGCGTAGCGATCCTCAAATCCTGCTAGAAGCAGGATGCTCCTCAAGCGAAAGCGGTCCTCGAGTGAAACGATCCTTACGTAAAGCGCTCGTTCTGCTATCTAGGTATTTCTACTTAATTTGCCTTAGTGTTTTCTCCGCACACAATTCAGTGTTGACTTTCACGAATTTTTTCAATACATTACCCAGGGCTGAAACAATGTTTCATGATTCCTGTAAACTGAATTGCCTTGTACCTCAAATCCTGCTGCAGGCGGGATCATCCTCAAGCGAAAGCGGTCCTCAAATCCTGCTAGAAGCAGGATGCTCCTCAAACGAAGTGCTCGCTATGCCTCTCGCACCTCAACCTCAGTTGATCCTCAACTGGAATGCTGCTCCCGCAAGTTATAAAGAAGTTCGCCTTCAGCCTTGAACCTGTAATTCTGAGCTATGCTTACCCCGTGGAATCCAAAACCTATTCCACTGGGGCTTGCCGCGCCTGCCCTGTAAAACCTGAACTGTTTTACCGGGGTGCAATGCTTGCCCTGTGGAATGCGAAGCCTATTCCTCTGGGGCGAAGATATTGCACCAGGGCGCCTTGTACCTTTTCTTAATTGCGATCAGCTAGTAGCTAAATTAACCTTTAGGCCTTATGCTAGGGTTATTGAATGCTGGGAGGTGCCTTATTCGCATAAGAAACCGCGTCGAACAGTGTGAATGTTAACTGAGCAAGAGTCAAACGGAGACTTGAGCCGTTTTCTTATAGGACTGCGGAACCAAACCTTAATCTCTTTTGGATTTTGACCGATCATCGGCTATGGCAAGTATCATATTCGGAGGAGATCCTTATCATGGAAATCATCGAGTTTTCTGTAAAAGATGCAATTTGGTGAGTTATGCAGCTAGAAAACTCGTAGAATTCAAAATCTTTTTAGTCAGTATTTTGCAAACTTGGAAGATTAGTCAGAAACTATATACTAACTGGTTAGCCTAAAAGGAGCTGTAGGAAAAGATGAGTCAAATAAATTGGATTCACGTGATCGTTGCGCTAATAGGGGGCGGTGCCTCAGGCGCGATCATCAATGCCCTCGTCTCCTCATACAGGGCCCGTCTCCAGCCGGTAGGACGACGTTTAGAGATATTACCGGTCTTTATTCGACAGTCAGGAGATCCTTCCGGTTTGACGGCAAAGATTGCGATTACACATGGTGGAAATACTGTAACATTTAACAACCTCTATTTGGCAGAAGTCCAAGTTGTTAACCGTGGGAACAAAGACATGGAGGAATTCAAATTTGGTGTCACCCTTGGTAACACCGACAAATGCATCTTTGTTACATCATCTTCGCCAGATCGTCACCATGAAGTTTTACAGGATACTGAAGTAACTCCGCAATCACCTCAGGGAGAGATTGATTTCAAACTGCGACCGTTCAATCGAAGAGATTCATACTCTTTCAAACTGTATCTCGTAATCCCCGAGGAAGCAAAGGAACCAAAGAAAATTGAGCTGGGGTCATCGAGCCCCGTCAAATTCATCGAAATGCCAACCGTTGGTGAAGTATTGGCGAGGGTCGCAGAAGAGGCCGTGAAAGTTGGGCCTTTGAGAATTTCTGTGCGCAGATGAAATTTGATTGATATATATGGCTAACAATGCGTTTGCACCCTGACCGGCTGAGCCGTGCGGTTCAGTATAGGCATGGATGTTCATAATTTCCAGGTTTTAGCTTAGCCGCGGAATTGCTGTCAACCGCCGGCAGGTGAAACGCTTCGTTATGTTTGAAGAGAAATTAAAATCATGATTATCAGTGGTATGGACACGAATGATGTGGTGGTTCTCCTCAATGAATATAATTCCATCAGAAATAGTCTAAGTAGACGTGGTTTTGACGTTAAGGACATCGCGGATACGCGTAACGTTATTCAGACCACTGATCGATTTTATGAAAATTTTAAATCCTTCTCCTATCGACAAATATTAAAACTTTTAATACTTCACGGTCAAAATGATTGGAGAGTAAAGGTAAGCCAGGCCAAAAAGCTCTCTGAAAAACTAAAAGAAGCAGGCAAGGTACATGAGCTCGTTGTTTTTCCTGAGGGTGATCATGGATTGAATTCACACCGCGCTGAAAGAAACCGAAAAATATTTGATTGGTTCGAAAGATATTTAAATCGATAATTACGTGCATAGATTTGTCTACCACTGCTCTTGCAACCGACAGCTAAACGCTGCGGCTGAAGAGCACGTTCGCGTGAGAAAATGAAGATCGCATTTGCACCAATCGGGATCATTCACTCCCCATTTATGGAGCCCGTAGACATGCCGATCCAGCCGGCGAGCGCCGCCGGCGTAAAGGGCACTGTTGAGGTGTTCGAGGATTTCCACCCAGGACTTAAGGATCTCGACGGCTTCTCACACATTATACTGCTGTACCACTTCCACCGCAGCCACTCATTCAACCTCCACGTTGTGCCTTTCATGGATTCGGAGCCGCGGGGACTCTTTGCCACCCGTGCGCCCAAGCGCCCGAATCCAATCGGGCTTTCCGTTGTTCAACTGGACAAGATCGAAGACGGTGTGCTGCACATCCAGAACGTGGACATTCTCGACGGAACCCCGCTTCCGGACATCAAGCCTTATGTTCCTGAATTCGATGCTCAAGTGGAAGTACGGACCGGCTGGCTTGAGAAAGCCAGGAAAACCGTCTCAAGCCGGAAATCGGATGATCGATTTAAATAGAACCGCGAACAAGCCCATGCAGGCGACGCGGAATCCGCGCGCTTGATGGACGAAGATAGGCGGCGCTCCGCGCCGCCCGGTGGTGAAGCCGAATCCGGGTGTTTTGCTGTGACAAGCGATCCATGCCTAAGCAGATTTCGCTCGAAGCGCCCCGCGCAGCTCGTGGGGAATAAAGGCATTGAGAGGAATAATAAGGAAAAAGGCAGAATTAGGTTACAGGACCGCTCAATAGGAGTTTGTGAAAAGTGAAAACAGTAGTTATTTATTGGTCAAAGACAGGAAATACCAGAAAAGTGGCATTTGCCATAAAAGATGCTTTGGAATCAGCAGGAGCCGATGTTTTATTCACGACAACAGAAGAGGCTCATGATATTGACTTCTACGATTACGACCTGGTCTGTGCCGGTTTTCCAACTCACCAGTGGCATCCTCCCAAGCCTGCAAATGATTTCTTCATGAACAAATTTGCCGAATATCGGAAACAGGGGTGTGTACTATTAGGGGCTCCAAAAATTCCTGGAAAGAATGCATTGATCTTTTGTACCTATTCAGGACCTCATACAGGAATCAACGAGGCAATCCCTGCCGGTAAATATATCGGACAATTGTTTGAACACCTCGGCTTTACCGTATTAGATGAATGGTACATTGTGGGCGAATATCACGGTTCGGAAGAAAGGAGCACAATGGGCAGACTGGGGAATATCAAAGGACGACCGAACGAAGAAGACCTAAAAAAAGTGAAACAAGATGTAAAACATATTCTGCAGCGCATATGTTAAAGAGCTTCGGATAGTACCATACTGAATTCCGACAAAAAGGGTTATCGTTTTGGCTAGCAAGGCGCTTCAGAGGACGGGCTAAAACTGGGCCGTTTTCAACGGTCGCTGATTTTCGGTATTTTTTGCATTTTTGAGGCTTGATGCCGCTCCTGAGTATTTCAGTATCTTGGCGGAAGGGTCCGGAAGATATCCGTTGTCACATTCGGCTTGGCTTGCTCGAATAGTGCCCCATGGAGCAAGTTATTTATCAGACCCCTTCCCCACTGCGTTGCGGATCAAACCAACGTGGTCGAGATACCGCTGCCTTTTACCAAGCCGTCTGGTTCTTGTAGTATTGATGGTACTCAAAAACCCTTTTTATGTAACGGCGCGTTGCCCTGAAGGGCGGAACGCCTTGGTACTCTCTTACCTTACTGCTTCCTGCGTTGTAAGCGGCAAGGGCAAGCCTAACATCTCCTTCAAACTGATTTAGGAGTTTCCTGAAATATCGCACGCCGGCATTGATATTGTGCTCTGGGTCAAAGCTATCCCCCACGCCTAATGCCTCCGCGGTCTTTGGCATGAGTTGCATCAGCCCCTTCGCACCTCTCTTTGAAACCGCCTTAGGATTGTAATTGGACTCTGCCATGATAATGGCCTTAATCAGTGCCGACTCAACCTGATAACGGTTTGCTGCTTTAAGGATTAACGGGTGAAACACCCGCTCTTTCTCTTTGCCAGGAGCCGATGGCGTGCTGCCCTCGAGAGCAAGAGCACGATGGTCCACCGATGGGGATGACGCGATCCTGACTCTTGCGGGTTCATATACCAGCATGGCTAAGGCGGGTTCAGGCCTCGGTTGTCTTTCCGCGGCCATTGCTATCAAGTCTATTCTGGAGATGGTTGGCCCTTCGGATGTTACTGCTTCTGTTGTTCCTGTCTCGGCAGCCTCTCTGCTCCCGTAAAGCCGGGGTGCAAACACAAACACGATCATGGCAACAATAGATAGCCATAGGATGAGATCGCCTAAACACAAGGTTATGGAAGCTGCCTCCTTTTTTCTCAATTTCATCTGTAAAACTACCTCAATTAAACACCTCTATCAACTAGCCACAGGCAAAGGATGCTGACCCAAGCAAACCCTCTTTTTTATCAAAATCCATGAGCTCTGTCAATGCCCATTTCCGCTCAGTTTCATAAAACCGGGATAAACAGTTAGCGGTAACGTGTTTATCCCATGAGGCATGCAAGAATCATGCACAGTTATCCATAACAAATTCTTAATAAATTTTAAATAGTTAGCCTTGCTAAAGATCTTCCTGACGAGCCCTGTGTAATAACATTCCAAATAATCAGATAGAAAAATTCATTCTTTTGGCAAAGTTTTACATACATCAGGTTGTGGCAGGATCAAGGGAAAAACGTGACAACAACTGAATGTTACTTAAATTCAGAACCAACTGGTGTTTACCCCGCCAATGCTGATAATAACCAAGTCTCTCATCTCGCCTGCGCCTCCGCTGCAGGTCGGCTAACATTGAGCGCCGTATTACGATACATGGATCTGAGCCGTACCATAAATGAAAACCCAGGAGGTATTCGGTTTTTTTCCATACCTCCTGGGCCACGTTGAAACACGTGTTGAGTTTCATCGCCCCCCTTCCTCCCGCGGGTTTCGGGTACGGGAGCACCCCGCCCTATTCTGGGAGGTTTAAGGAGCAAAGAGTATCGGTAAAGTGGATCATTGAATGGGTTGAAAGATGGTCGATACTCTTGCTTATCGTATCCGATACCACGACAATAATAGGGATGTCAAGAAAAAATAACAATATATGGTAGTTTTTTTCAATTTTTATCAATATGTAGCGCTATTGACAAACGGTAAAGCGCTTTTGGCGAGGGTTGACAGCTTCATTCTCTTGGCTGGCGGAGCAATGACAGGCCATCGACCTAAAGAACTCTTGAAATTCTCGCCGAATACGAGTAGGTTCATGAGGCCGGCTTTCGGATAACGATGACTTGAGGAAACCGAATGTCCTGAGGTGAATATTCTCTTTTCGCCTGACTCATGCGTAGGCGGTTAAAAGCCAAACAGTTGGGGAAAAAAACAGAATGTTGGCAGACAGAATCCTCTCGGTTGAGCGATCGCCCTTTTACAGCATCATGGAGCTTGCAGCAAAGAGAGAAGATTGCATTTACCTCAACCTGGGCGAACCCGATTTCACTACACCGCAGCATGTGGCGGAAGCTGCAAAGCGGGCTCTTGATGAAGGTCGCACCCACTACGGCCCGGATCGGGGAATTCCCGAACTGCGCCAGCTCATCGAAGAAAAGATCAAACGGGAGTACGGCGCCCGATACAGTTGGGAAGATGAGGTCTTGATCACCGCCGGAGGCCAGGCTGGTATCCATATTGGCGTTATGGCACTGGCAAATCCCGGAGATGAGATTATCGTGCTTGTGCCTTATTATCCACCTTATCTGGTGAATGCCAAACTGGCCTCAGCCAGGGCCGTGTTTGTAGAACTCAAACCTGAGGACAATTTTATCCCTGATCCCTCTGCAATCGAAGCAGCCCTTACCCCGAAAACCAAGATACTCATTCTCTTGACCCCTAATAACCCGACGGGGAGCGTTTACCCGGGGGAGGTGCTCGAGAGAATCCTCGAGATCGCCCGGGCAAACAATATCGCCATAATCTCAGACGAGGTCTACGAACACCTCGTCTATGACGGCATTCGTCATGAGAGCCTGATATCTTTTCAGAATGCCAAGGAATACGTGATCCACGTCAACAGCTTCTCAAAGACATATGCTATGACAGGCTTACGAGTGGGCTACCTGGCAGCTCCACGGGACAAGTTGCTACAGTTTCTGAAATACCACCATACCGTGAACATCAGCGCAAACGTGCCGGCCCAGGTAGCGTGTGCAGCGGCCATGAAAGGCAGCCAGGACTGCGTCGAGGAGATGAGACAGGCATATCAAAAAAGGCGAGATCTGGTCGTGGAGAGGCTGAACGACATCCCGGGATTTCACTGCCAGACACCGCAGGGAGCATTCTACGCCTTTACCGATATGCGGGAGCTCGGCGTTGCCTCCCTCGATTTCGTCCAATACCTCGTTGAAGAGTCAGGGGTGGTGCTCACCAATGGGAGCGGCCTCGGCTGTGAGGGCTTTGTTCGGGTATCCTATGCTGCGAGCATCGAGAACATAAATAAGGCCATGGATAGAATAAAAGAGGCGGTGAAAAAGATGCCATCGGCCCTGATGAAATGACACAAAGCTATTAGATGGCTAATTATCACATGTCAGGACATCGATGAGCTTGACAGAATGTTTACTCGCTCAGCAAGCGAGGCGATAGGCAGGATGTTTTGCTCGATCGCCAAAGAGAAAGATAGGTAGTCAACAAATCTCCGCAGCGATAATGGCCCCCACATATGAATGTATCATACCCCCAGGGATTTCGAATTGCTTTTCGAAGACATCCAAGTGAAGCATCCGGCCCTTCCGGGGTCGACCTTCTGGCGGTTTTTGGGGAAGGTCTCCTTGCGTCATAAATCTACCTTGGCCCACCAAGTCAGTATGACTCGGCACCGCTCCGGTTCCGGAAGCCCTTTCTGGAAGTACTTTCGGAGTCCTTTTTCGCCAATAAAGCATAAAGGTCCGAAAATCACAGCTATGGCTCAATGGTTCTGATGCAGCAAACTTGAAATGGTGCAAAGAGGAGAGGGCTCTTACAGGTGAGGGCTCAGCGTTTCCGGGAAAAACGCGACTACCTCTTCGACAAACTCCTCGAGGTTGTCCCAATGGTGATCATGTTAATGTTCATCGGAGACTCGGAAGCGGTTGCAACGACAGGCTGAGTAGATTTATTGATGTCAATCAAGGTGAGTGTTCCGGTTGCTATCTCACCGATTCTAACGAGATTTGGAGCTGCAGTCTTAGGGTTCCAGTTTAAGGTGGTATGTGCCTTTTCTTCATACGTAAATAGGTCGGGCTTATTGAGGTAATCGTAGAGCAAGTCATACCTGTCATTGGCATTTCCCCACGCTTGATCAAGAAACCATAGAGAATACTCATTGCCGAATTCGATCTGATGTGCGTGGTAGGTGTCCGTACCATATCCCTCTGTGTGGGCCTCGGAATAATGAAGGCAATGGGCGCCCCTGCCATCGGTAATAGAGAGATTAAGATCTTTCCAATTCATTTCGGTATAGACCGGTGTAGGCTCATCAAGCACCAGGAATTCGGATGGAGGAACCGGCTCGTAAACCATGCCTGGCTGCATATCTATGCTGAAATGGATAGGGACCGGCAGTGCGGTCTTGCTGTTGTAGACGCAGCTGTCGCTGGATTTGTGGTATTCATATTTGAAGAGATTTAGGGTTGTCCCTTTAAAGGTCAACATTACTCTGTCATCCGGACAGGCCATAAAAGCCAACTCCCATTGAGGGTAAAAGCGGAGCTCCTAGAAACAAAATTGCAGAAATCATGCCAAAGCAATGTGAAATATTTTCTACTACAATTTCAAACAGTTGGACGGAAGATCTCCAGGGTAGTGCCGGTTTTGGCTCACCTGGTTCGCCTTCGATTCATTTCGGACGTCAAACTGTTGACATCCGGACGACCCGCCGTCCTCGGCGAGAGCGCGGTGAATCGTGGAGGCTTCGCCAAGCAAACGAGCAGAACGTACCAAAGAACCGACAAGAAAAGAGGGGCGGGCTTCCATTTATGCGTGTATGGGGTGTGAACCGGTCGCACTGGAATTGCACCGGGCCCAGCGGGTAATCCCTTCAAAGATAAAAAATGGGGCTCGCTCTTTAGGCGTTTCTAATCCATAAACATACTCCCTCTGGAGGCTTATGCCGGCTGCATAGTTCCCCGCATCTGACGTTTGCTCCCCACTTTGACCCTCGAAAATACCCTGCGAAATCCTAACGGAGGTAACAAAAAATTCTCTATGTTAATCTCTAAAAAATAATTCGTAAAATTGATAAAATTTCTTGACAAATTAAATCATTTTATATTTAATTCTATTACAATTTTTTTAACTAGATTTAATCGTTATAAAAATAGATCCAAATAACTGGTTGCCCAGCACACCCTTTTGTCAACAATACTCTCTGTCTTCGGCCTTACAACGAGTTTCGTCACATGGCAAAGGCCCTCAGTGAAGGCCTCCAATGTTGGTCAGGGAATCCTCTCTAAAGGATAGCCCTGCTCGTTTTGGCCCGGAACAGAAAATTCTGAGGCGGCGCTATCAGTGAGCACCTTACAATCCGGATACATTGAGAAAAGAAGCGTTGGTCGGCGGAAAGAAGACCGGCTTGTGCGGCAACGGATTCGAAAGCTTAATCAGCTATTCATCGTGTGTCAGTTCATCACATCGGAGATGAACCTGCATGCATTGTTTGAAGTGATTATGGATCAGACGAACCAGATTATGGATACCGAGCGGAGTACCGTATTTATATACGACAACAAAAACGGAGAGCTCTGGTCCCTCGTGGCGACCGGCATGAAAAAAGATGAGATCCGAATACCCGCCGATCGTGGTGTGGCAGGCTGGGTTTTTCAGGGCAAGACCCCCGTGATAATCAACGACGCTTACCATGATCCACGCTTTTACTCGGGAATAGACAAGGTATCGGGTTTTGAGACCAGAAACATCCTCTGTGTTCCCCTCATAAACCGCAAGGGGCAGTGCATCGGGACCTTGGAGGCGCTCAACAAGGCGAGTGATGATTTCACAGATGAGGATGTTGGATGGCTTACATCCGTATCCCAGTATGTTTCAATCGCATTAGAGAACTCGATCATCTATGAGGGATTGAAAAGTCATTCTGAAGAGCTTGCGGCCTCGCCAATACGCATCGCAACACTTGAAAGAGTAAAGGGGCAACTGTCTAAGTTCGTACCATCCTCGGTGGCTAAGTTGGTTGAACAGAACCCTGACAAGATCACGTTCGAAAAGACGCCCATGGACGTCTCCATACTGTTTATTGATATTCAGGGTTTTTCCAGGATGACCGAGGGCTTTGACCAGATACTCGTTAATGATATGGTGGAATCTCATTTTTCAAGGTATCTGGAATGTCTGAATCGGTATGGGGGCGAGGTAAACGAAATCTCCGGTGACGGGTTGATGGTTATCTTCAAGGATGGTCCACTAGAATCTAGTGCCAAGAAAGCGGTGGCAGCTGGATTGGCGGTGGTTGCCGAAAACAGGCTGCTGAATGATGAACATGTATACCCCTGGGGGGAAGTTGAATTGCACCTGGGGATTAACTCAGGCAAAGCATGGGTAGGATCTACAAAAATAAGAAGTCAAGCCGGAGAACGCTGGACCTATACGGCATCGGGACTGGTAACCGTTTTGGCGTCAAGAATCGGTGCACTGTCATGTGAAAATCGTGTCTTTGTGGGTCCCAAGACATATCAATGCATAAAGGATTACTGCGACTGCGAATTCATTGGGCGCCGGGAGGTCAAGAACGTGAAAAACCCGATACATATCTATTGGGTGAAGAACATCAAAGAGAATTATTCCCTTACTGAAAAGACCTAACAACCCGAGGATACGCTGCCTTTAAGCAGCAGGGGATGTGCCTCCCCTCACACACCGCACCATAGTCCCGAGCCCATCTCCTTACCGGCTCAAGGTGAAATTTTCCTCCCTACCAACAGGTGCTGATAGGGTAAAATGGATAGAGGGCACCCCTCCTATCGTAAATTTTTTTCCACTTCTCATCCATTTTGTAGTATCGTTACACGGTGGGTCGCAATTTTGCCGAGGAGCTGTCAGATCCGCCTTCATGCTAAAGATCAGACCTATCCCTGACACAGGGGGCGCCGTTTTGAGGCTCGGTTCACCGCTGCAGCACAAAAGAGCCGAAACCTTGAAAACGCGTTTTCTCCAGCACCACTCGAACTCCGCACTCCTTAGCACGTAAGCCCTCGGCGAAGATTTGAATCATCTTCTGCCAGCACTTCATATGGAAGCAATGAGCGCAGAGAAACGAGTGGGAACGTTTTCGTGGCCATTAACGATTCTGCCTTGCACGGGGAAAGGTGCTATATGCCGGTATTCAGCTGTGAATTATTCTATGGAATGCCGGGAAGCCGGGAAAAGAGAAGCATCACACGTATTTCCAGGATGTGAACACAAGCTGTTCATTATATCCCAAGCGCTGACCTTGGGGAACGGTTTTGCGAATTCTTTGGGAGCCTACACCGTGAGTCGTTTCACTTACAAGAAAGGAGGGAAGAGATATGGATGTTTTTACTGCTATTAAAGAGAGGCGGAGTTGCAGAGACTTTCTGCCTGAGCCGGTCAGTGAAGATATCATTGAAAGGATTCTGGAAGCAGCTGTTTGGGCGCCTTCACCTCTCAACACCCAGCCGTGGGAATTCGTAGTGATCACAAACGAGGAGGTGAAGAAGAAGATCCTTTCCGAGGCGGAGAGATGCCGCACATGGGCACTCGAAAAGAGCGGTTGGAAATGGCTTGAAACCTATCAGGTGGGCTTTCTTCAGTCGGCCCCGGTAATTATCGCTGTGATCGGTGACCCCAACAAGACAGGCATTGATATGTTTCAGGAAGAGGGCACCGTCGGATACCAGCACGCCTGCGCCGCTGCCACGCAAAATATACATCTTGCTGCCCATGCCCTGGGCCTCAGCAGCCTATGGTTCACCTTCTTCGACAAGAAGCCCCTGAGAGAGATACTCGGTATTGATCCTGACAAGACTCCTCTGGCCCTCGTATGTCTCGGCAAAGCAGGCGCTGAGATCCACAAAATGCCCAGAAAGGAAGTTAGGGAAAAAACCAGGTATATCAGATGATCCTCTGCCGGTTTCTCCTCTCGAATCATCGGTGGTATCGAACTGGCCCAGGCATTGATCTCAGGAAACAACAACCTTAGATTGCTACCTGAACAGGGGTAGGGTTCAGAATTCTGGCTACATCAGCGGGTGCCATCTCCGCAAGCAGCCCTTTCTTTCCTGCGTTGATGAATACCTTGGCGAGATCCAGGATGGAAGCTTCAACGTAGACCTTGAGCGGCCTCCTTGTGCCGAACGGGGAGGTTCCTCCCACAACGTACCCGGTGTGCCTATTTGCCACATGAGGCTCACAGGGCCTTACTGTCTTCACGCCAAGAAACCTGGCGAGGGCCTTAATGGAAACCTGCTTATCACCGTGCATCAGAACCAAAAAAGGATGGCCCCTTTCGTCTTCCAGCACCAGGGTCTTTACCGCCAGGTGCTCATCAATCTGGAGCTCCCGAGCAGCCACCTCGGTCCCTCCTTTTTCCACATATTTGTATGGGTGCAGGCGAAAATCGACGCCCTCCTCCCTTAGCACGCGAATAGCCTGGGTAGTGTGAAATCTTTCCTTTGCCACCTGGTCTCTCCTTCATAGCCGTTAGGGACGAAATGGTTGTTCTCTCGCGGAGCCGGGCTCAGCATTCTTGGGCCCCCTAAGGTGAAAGATGCCCCCTCATTTCATACCCTATAACACTATTTGCCTATTCTACCGTCTCTTGAGTCACACAAAACGACTGGAGGTTAGCGGTATTCATGAGACTTCAGATCGCGGAGAGCCACTCATCCTTTAGTGCATCAAATCTTTGCTCCTTTATAGCGGAACGGATCTGCCTCATCAATGACTCCATGAAATAAACATTGTGTACGGTTGCCAGGCGTGCTGCCAAGGCTTCCTTCGTCAAAAAAAGATGGCGCAGATAAGCCCTGGAGTAATTGCTACAGGTTGGGCAGTCGCATCGTGCATCGACCGGAAGAGGATCATCTCGAAATCGTGTATTGAGGATGTGTATCCTGAACCGGTGGGCCTCTTTCACGAACAGGGTACCGGTACGGGCTATCTTTGTCGGCAACACACAGTCGAAAAGATCAACCCCGCGGCTCACGATCTCGAAGATATCCTCTATTTCACCGATACCAAGCAGGTGCCGGGTCTTATCTTGTGGCAGGAAAGGTATCACCCATTCCAGGACACGGTGCATGTCCTCTTTGGATCTTCCCAGGGAACCACCGATGGCATACCCATCGAAATCCCGGGCAGAAAAAAAACTGGCGCTCTCCTCCCTCAAATCCGCAAACGCCCCGCCCTGCACAATACCAAAGAGCGCCTGCCCCTTGTTAGCACTGCTCTCAAATTCCCGTAATGAGCGGGCAGCCCAGTCATGGGTCCTCCGCATCGCCGCACCGGTCTGACGATAATCGTCGAGGGGTGAGGTGCATTCATCTAAAGGCAAAATGATATCAGCGCCAAGCCTTCGCTCTGTTTCAATGACCCGCTCTGGGGTGAAATGTTTACGTGAACCATCCACATATGAGGTGAATTCAACCCCGTCTCCATCAACCCTTACCGGACCCCTGCTGTCTCTCCAACTCAACCGGCTCTCATGCGCGCTCTCTCCCGGAAAGATCGGGGCGATCTTTCCCACCCCCTGTCTTTTGCCTGCCCCCAAGCTAAAGACCTGAAAGCCGCCGGAGTCGGTCATTAACGGTCCTTCCCACCCGATGAATCGATGCAGTCCGCCCATCTTCTCTATCAGATCTTCGCCCGGTTTCAGGTGGAGGTGGAAGGAGTTGGCGATAATAACCTGGACTCCCAGCCCGTGAAGCTCATGAGCGGAGAGTGTATTCACTGTTCCATGTGTGGCCACAGAAACAAATGAAGGCGTGTAAATAGGGCCGTGCGGTGTCGTGAGTTTCCCGACCCGCGCCTCCCCATCCTTTGCAATAAGCTCAAACGAGAACATCAATAAAACATAGTAGTCACAGTCCACTTAGAGCCAGTGCTAGCCCTTGACATCACCATACAATTTTTTCTGTATCATCGGATTATGTTTCATGTCAAGGCCTGGCACGAGGCTGGGTGACTGTTGTTGAACTCATCAGAAATGAGCTTGAGAAAGCAGTTATGGCAAGGTCGAATATCGTCCGGGGCTACGCTAGGTGACTTTTGCCGATTCATCAGGCCTTGGTTTGATTCTAAAGCTTTGTCGTCGAGCATCCAAAGATGGTAAAGAGCTTTATATGATAGTCCCTTCAGAATAGGATTCGTGTCTTTTGTGGCAGAAAATAGCTTTATATTGAGAACATCCCACGAAAATCGGAATGTTAAATTCGAAATCCGAATATCGAAATCCGAAACAAATTTTCAATTTTCAAAACTCAAATGACAAAAACTGAATGTACAATGTGAGATTTCACACGTGTCCTAATTTAGTGTTTTGAACATTCGAGCATTATTACTTTGGATTTGTTTCATGTTTCGAATTTCGTGCTTCGAAATTCCAGTTTATCCGGGTTAGGTCTCGGGAGTTCAGCGCGGCGTTTCTTTGAATTGCTAACAAAAGCATAGTATTGTTTGCATTTGACATGACCGAGAGCGGTGTGGGATGGTCATATAGCAAAACTAAACCGTGTGTTTCAGGTAACCCGTGATATTTATTCAGCTGAGAGGATCTTAGAGGATATGAAATGAAGATACTGATATGTGGCTCTGATGGACAACTGGGTAGCGATTGCACAAACGTGCTGAAACCGGCGTATGAGGTTTTGCCCGTGGATTTGGAGGATCTGGATATTACCAATCCTACGGATGTGGAAACCATGGTACAGGAATTCATGCCTGATATCATACTCAACTGTGCCGCATATACCAGTGTCGATGATTGCGAAACGAAGAAGGGCTTAGCCCGGAGTGTTAATGTGCAAGGGCCAAGGAATCTGGGTATCACCGCCAAAAAACATGGGGCCCAATTGATCCATATCTCCACCGATTATGTTTTTGGTGGCAAGAAGAAGGTGCCTGAACCCTACTCCGAAGAAGACGACCCCAGTCCCCTATCATATTACGGGAGAACTAAATTTGAGGGAGAGGAGGCCATCCGGAAGACCATTGACAGTCATATAATTGTGCGCACAGCGTGGTTGTATGGCCTTCAAGGTCACAATTTTTTGAAGACCATGCTAAAATTAACCTTAAAAGATCCCCACAAAGAAATCAAGGTGGTGAATGACCAGTTCGGGTCTCCCACATGGTCGTACCGGCTCGCCCTGCAGATTAAGGAGCTGATTGAGGTAAGGGGCCATGGTACCTATCATGCCACCTCAGATGGATTTTGTACGTGGCATGAATTGGCCTCCTGTTTTCTTGAAAAAATGGGTGTGCCGCACTCACTCATTCCCTGTACCACCGAGGAATACCCTACGCCAGCCATAAGGCCCATGAACTCCATCCTGGAAAACCGGCGTTTGAAGGGTGCGGGTATTGATATCATGCCCCACTGGGAAGATGACCTGGATCAATTCGTTTCCACGTGTAGGGAGCGTCTAATAAACGAGGTGAAACACGAGAGGACTTCTATCCCCTCAGGATGAAATCTTGAAGCTTGCGACACGGTGAGTTGTATTTATAATCCCAATTACAACCGCTCATAAAAGGGAGACTATCATGGATAAAGGTAAGGTTTTGGACAAGCCCGTGGCTATTCTTGGCGGAGGTGCAATCGGCCAGACCCTGGCGGCGGACTTTGCTTTGGAAGGCTTCAGAGTTCGGCTCTGCGATCTCCCCGAGTTTGCCTCTCAATCCTTGGGAGAGGTTATGGAAACCCGAAAGATCGAGTTAGGGGGAGTACAGTCAAACCTGAAGCATTTCAGCAGGAAGGGGGTCGCGGAGATTACTATAGTAACAACCGATATGTCAGAGGCATTGCAGGGAGCCGGCCTGGTAATCGTGGCCGTTCCGGGGGTGGGACATGAGCTGTTCTTCGAGCACATGATCCCTCGCCTTGAGGACGGGCAGGTGGTGAGCATCTTCCCGGATAACTTCGGCTCGTTGGTGCTCAGGGCAATGATGCGCCGAAAGGGCTGTAATGCGGCTGTCATCATCGGGGGATGGCACTCTGCGCCCTATGGCACCCGATTGTTAAAACCCGGCACGGTGAACTGCACCATCAGGGAGGTCAACCAGATATATGATGCCTTCCCCAGCAATGACAGAAAGGAGTTCTTCGAGGCCTTACGAGATGCCCCCATCTTCAGCGGGGTATCGGAGTTTATCAGGGCCGATACGGCAATCGGCGTTGGTATTGCCAACGCCAATAGCCTCGTGCACGTCCCCGGGTCCATCCTCAACGTGGGGGCCATGGAGGTCTCCCAGGCCGAGGATATCCTGGCCCCGAAGGGTCAGTGGGATATGTACAAGCACGGCATGAGCCCTTCGGTTTCCCGGGTGCAGATGGCGTTTCACCATGAGGAGCGCACGATCATGGAGGCCTTGGGGTTACGCATGGTACCCGAGTACCCCGATAGACAGTTCTTCTCTAAGTTCAGCGTGATGGCGCCCGAGTATTTCATACCCTTTGGCGTGGCTACCCTATCGGGAACCATCGTTGGTCCCAACTCCATCGACCACCGGTACTTTACCGAGGACATCCCGATCGGAACTGTTGCACGATACCATATCGCCCGGACATTAAGGGTTGAGGTGCCCGTGATAAAATCCATGATAGACCTGGGCTCCATTATCTGTGAGCGGGACTTCCTTGGGGAAGGACGGTCACTCGAGAAGATGGGCCTCGAGGGGATGAGCAAAGAACAGATGATACGGTACCTTAAGGAGGGCACAAGGGAAAAGTAGCAACATACTGAAGCGGGGGATAATAGTGCGCGTGGGATTGCCACCTTTCCCACGGGGCTCTTTGTCCTTTCAGCGGTGCATACCGAAGAGGATATGGACCAAACGATACAGGCCTTGGGCGATTCCCTCGACGCCATGATTGCCGAGGAAGGCCTCAGTCAAGACGTAAGGGTGATACGAGATGCTTTCGATATCTTTGCGGAAGCTGGTTCAAGAGTAATGCCGGGAAAAGGGATCAGGCCTCCCTCAGCTCTTTGACTGCTGAAACGAGTTCAGCTACCCTTTCGCTGGCCCTACCTTGTAGGAAGATGTCGGTGATGTGGTCAGTCAGGACCGTTTTCTCCAGGTTTATCTCGATTATCGTAGCCCCGGACTGCCGTGCCTGCCGCGGTAGTATATTAAAGGGAGAGACCACGGCCGAGGTACCGATTATGAGCAAGGCCTGGCAGGTGGAGGCTAAATGTGTGCTCCTCGTCATGGCCTCCACCGGAATGCCCTCTCCAAAGAAAATAACATTCGGTTTGAGGATCTTTCCGCACACACAGTACGGCGGGTACTCCCCCTTTTTGTCCCGGTAATCATATTGTTTGTTGCACCACAGACACACCAGCGACCGGGAGTTGCCATGGTATTCGATAACATCCGTGGAGCCGCCCTCCTGGTGTAGATTGTCTACGTTCTGTGTGATAACGGTCTGCAGGAGACCGAATTTTTCTAACTCGGCCAAACCGATGTGAGCTTCATTGGGCTTGGCACTGTCAACGGTCTCTTCCATTTCCTTTAACATCTGCCAGACCTTCTCGGGGTCCTGCCTAAAGGCCCAGATGGTGGCATACTCCTCCGGATCAAACCGATCCCATAGGCCACCCCTGCTCCTGAAATCGGGGATTCCCGACTCAACTGAGATGCCGGCTCCGGTGAGCGCTATGGTCAATCCGGAATCAAGAATAGCCTGGGCAGCCTTTTGAATGAGTTCGTTCGTTGTTGCGCCTCTATGCTTCATTGCTCGATAATCTCTAAGCTGATATCTACGGATCTCGCAGAATGGGTAAGGGCGCCAACGGAAATTAGATCGACGCCGGTCTGAGCTACCTCCCCGATCGTCTCTAAGGTGATGCCCCCAGATGCCTCCAGGAGCACCCGGCCTCCGGCTATGGAGACGGCTTCTTTCATTTCATCTATCGACATATTGTCCAAAAGAACCGCATCGGCCCCAACCCGCATAGCCTCCTCCAACCCCCTGAGGTCATCTACCTCCACCTCGATCTTCACCGTATGGGGAACATTCGCCCTGATCTTCTCCACGGCCCTGGATATGGAACCGGCTGCAGCGATATGGTTATCTTTGATGAGGACCCCGTCAAAGAGCCCCAAGCGATGATTATGTGCGCCCCCCACCCTGACCGCGTATTTTTCCAGTATCCGTAACCCGGGAGTCGTCTTTCTTGTATCAACCACCCGCACCTTAGAGGGACCTGCCTTGTCTACGTATCGCTTAGTCAGGGTGGCGATCCCCGATAGGTGCTGCAAAAAATTGAGGGCCGTTCGCTCGGCGCTTAATATCCCCCGCAAGGATCCCTCAACAACACCGATATCCCTGCCGGCAGGTACCACATCTCCATCTTGAAAATTCCACTCCAGCGCTATGTCCGGGTCAAGCCGGGAAAGGACCCGCCCAAAAACCTCTATCCCGGCAAGCACCATCTCCTCCCTGGGCACAAGCCGAGCTTTTCCCTTTATGGACGGATCGATAAGGGCCTCGGTCGTCAAATCCCCCGGTCCCAGATCCTCCGCCAGGGCAGTATCGATGATCTTATCGATGAGGAGCGTATTGGGGGCAATCATTCGAGTCCCTCGAGATTGGTGAGGTTTTGATTCAGTTTTTCCAGCTTCAGATTTATCAGCTCGACCTTCTCTCTGACACCGTCTACAATATCGGAAGGCGCCTGATCTAAAAAATTCTCATTGGCCAGTTTTTTCCGCGATATATCGATCTCCCGCTCCATCTTGTTGATTTCCTTCCGTATCCTCTTCCGTTCATCCTCGTAGTTTATCAGTCCCTTAAGCAGAACGTGGACCTGAATATCGCCAAAGACATAGCTGGCAGAGGATTCCGGTTTCTCGATGCCGGATACGAGATCCATGGACTCCACCTTTGCCAGGCTGGTAATATACGCGGAGTTATTTTCAAGGACCTCCCGCTCTCTCGAGCCCTTCACGTCGATACTCACTTTTACCGACTTTTTGGGCGGGATGTTCATTTCACCACGCACATTCCTGATACCGGTTATAACCCCTTTCAGCAGATCCATTTCCATGAGGGAGTTCTCATCGGCCAGGAACCCGGCAGGCTCGGGAAATGGGGCAACCATGATGCTGCCTTCTGTATACGGGAGTCTTTGCCAGATCTCTTCGGTAATAAAGGGCACAAAGGGATGGAGGAGCCTGGCGACGCCGCCCAGGAGGATTTGCATGGCAGACTGGGCCACCTCCCTCCTCTTCACATCCTTGCTGTAAAGCTCCAACTTGGCCATTTCCAGATACCAGTCGCAGAACTCATGCCACACAAATTGATATGCGGTGCTGGCCGCCTCGTTGAACTTATACGCCTCCATATGGCCGCCTATCTCTTCGGCAACCTTTCTCATCCTGGCCATAATCCAACGGTCGGCTATGGTGAAGCCCCCGGCTTCAATAGAGGGTTGTTTACAATCATCGAGGTTCATGAAGACGAACCTGGCTGCGTTCCAGATCTTATTGATGAAATTCCTGTAACCAGCTATCCTTTCCTCCGAGAGCCTGATGTCTCTTCCCTGTATAGCCAACACTGCAAGGGTAAACCTGAAGGCATCGGTACCAAACCGATCCAAGACCTCAAGGGGATCTATGATGTTCCCCTTGCTCTTGCTCATCTTCTGGCCCTGCTCATCCTTTACCAGTGCGTGGATATACACATCTCTGAAGGGGACATCCCCCATGAACCAGATCCCCATCATCATCATACGAGCCACCCAGAAAAAGAGGATGTCAAAGCCCGTTACCAATACCGAGGTCGGGTAAAAGATTTTCAGCTCATCGGTGGTATCGGGCCATCCCAGGGTGGAGAATGGCCAGAGCGCCGAGCTGAACCACGTATCGAGCACGTCTGTTTCCTGGTGGAGGTTCTTGCCCTTGCACGAGTGGCATGCCGTCGGCTCTTCTTTGGCGACAGTGACCTCGCCGCAGTCCTCACAATACCAGGCAGGGATTCGATGGCCCCACCATATCTGGCGGGATACGCACCAGTCCCTGATATTGTTCATCCATTCATAGTAGACGCCCTCCCAGTTGGGCGGCACGATCCTGGTGTTTCCCTCCTTCACCGCGGCAATGGCCTTCTCGGCCAGAGGCCCGACTTTGACAAACCACTGCTTGGAGAGGAGCGGTTCGATCATGGTCTTGCAGCGGTAACAGTGTCCGATGGCGTTTCGGTAGGGCTCTATCCTTTCAAGCAGGCCCGATTCCTTCAGGTCTTCAACGATCTTCTCGCGGCACTCAAATCTGTCCATACCCTCGTAGGGACCTGCCGTCTCGTTCATTCGACCATCGTCATCAATCACCCTTATCCGCTCGAGACTATGGGTGTTGCCTATCTCAAAGTCATTGAGATCATGGGCCGGCGTAATCTTCAGGGCACCGGTACCAAACTCCGTATCAACATACGCATCATAGATAACCGGAATAGGTCTGTTGAGTATCGGCAAAATGACATAAAGACCCGAAAGGTCTTTGTACCGTTCATCTTCCGGGTTTACTGCAACGGCGGTATCGCCCAAAAGGGTCTCGGGCCTTGTTGTGGCCACCGTCAAATGACCTTCTCTCTTCTCAAAGGGATAGTGAATGTGGTAGAGAAAACTATCCATATCCTCGTGTTCTACCTCAAGATCAGCCAGTGCGGTATGACACCGAGGGCACCAGTTAATGATGTAATCCCCCCGATATATAAGGTTCTGCTCATAGAGCCGCACAAAGACCTCCCTTACGGCCCTTGAGAGTCCTTCATCCATGGTAAACCGCTCGCGGCTCCAGTCACAGGAACTTCCCAGTCTCTTAAGTTGATTGATAATCACCCCGCCGTATTTCTCTCGCCACTCCCAAACCATTTCAACAAACCGCTCACGACCGATTTGGTGGCGATCAGTTCCCTTTGAGGCAAGGTCTTTCTCCACGACATTCTGGGTGGCAATACCTGCATGGTCGGTACCCGGTTGCCAGAGTACATTGAAGCCCTTCATTCGTTTGTATCTGCACAGGATATCCTGAAGGGTATTATTCAGGGCGTGACCCATGTGCAGGCTCCCCGTTACATTGGGCGGGGGGATGACTATAGAGAAAGGAGGTTTATCTGTTTTCGTATCGCCATGAAAGAGGCCATGTTCCTCCCAGTAGGTGTACCATTTCTGCTCCACATCAGCAGGTTCATATGTCTTTGCTAGGTCAAACCGTTCCATCACAAGATGCTCCTCACAATTTCGCTCTTTTGATCAGACGAAGCTCCCCATAAAAAGGTCGGGCTTCGCCGCAAGGGAATAGTCCTTTTCAAAATCCATAAGCATGATCTATCCTTCAGGTGGGGGTTGACTCGGCATTTCGGCATGTCTCGCAGGAATAACATGTAAATGGGCACAATGACATAAGGGTAAATCCTCTCATTAACTGCCGTTGTGCCCATTAATAGTCTCAAAAAAAGGTAATGCTCAAACGATGCTCTTCTTCAAAACATCTATCTCCTCCCTGATGATCTTTTCAGCTACCTCGGGAATAACCTTTTTGGCTACCTTTTCGAGGACATCGCCGACTACCTTTGTCAGCAATGCCTCAATCCTTTCCTCCGAGATCGGCAGGGCTTCCCCTCCCTTTGCAGCTTCCGTACCTTCGGCCATTCCTCCAATGGGCGGGATGCCGGCCAACATATCAACCGCAGGCTCCTCTCTCCCTTTAGTCGTATCCTCGGAGGTCTCCTCCCAGAACGGTTCTTCCAAGTCCTCTAACTCATCGTCTGAAATGAGCTCTTCCAAACCGTCGTCGAGTCTTATCTCCTTCTCCAAATCCAGAAAGGGGTCCTCTGAGTCCTCTTCAAGAGCCTGCTCCGTCCTTTCCATGAGCACGGTCTCTTCACCGACGTCCTCGGCTTCATCGGGACGGTAGTCAGGGGAAAGGTCTAAGTCTTCTGCTGGTTCTTCGACTACTTCCGTCAACTCGATCTCATCTGCGAAGTCGACCTCTTCTTCTCTGGACAAGGCTGGTTCCTCGACATCACCGGTCTCTTCGCCTCGCAAAAGCTCTTCCAGACCTTCTATTTCGCCTTCAAGAGGTCCCGATTCCGCCTCCTCTTCAACGACATCAGCGAGCTCGATGATATCTTCGTCCTCCCCTGATTCAACCTCCGTCGCCTCGGCCTCCTCGCCTAAGAGATCTTCGTCAAAGTCGAAATCCAGCAGATCCTCGTCCTCATTTTCGTCGAGGTTCTTTAAATTGTCATCATCCTTTGCCATGACGGTCTCCCTAATTATCACCTTTCATTAAAATTACTCTATTGTTAACACATATCGGCAATAACTGTCAATGTCTTTAGAAGGCGGGCAAATTCAGCCTTTGTCATGGCTGCTTCCTTTGGTATGGAAGAGGTAATTCTCTTTGGGGCTCTTAGTCTTCAAAACAAGGTGGGTATCTTGGAGGAGGCTTCAGTCACCTCAGCGTTCCCCCACACGAAACGGCGTCGCAAACCCTGGTATCATCACCACCGCGTGCCGGGTCTTCCGTACTGTTTTTGGTTTTCTAAAATCCCCTCTTGAGAACAGCTCGAAATCTGACCCCTGATCGCCCGCTGCCGAGGACTCACTACGTCTTCGTCAGGTCGTAGCGCCCAGCAGAGATAATGCTCTCTGCAATGGTCCTCCTCAAGGCAACGGTGTTTGCCGGAGTAAAGCGAGCAAACTTCTTGACGCCCATGAGCTGAGTCCTCAGCTCCTCACCCTCGCTAATGGCGGCGAAGATCTGTCTGGCCATGAGATCGACCCGAGGGAATGTATCGTTGACGTAAACCCGGGTGGCAGCAATCTGTATCTCGGATTTCTCCTCGCCCTCCTTTTGAATCTTCTTGAGGGTCCTCAGAAGAGCGCTCTCCATGGCGAAGATCTCGATCATAATATCGGCTATCAACCCGACAACCTCCTGCTCGTTTGCCAGTTTATCCATGTACTTCTGCGTTGCTGCACCGGCAGCCAGGAGGCCCATCTTCTTTGCGTTACTAACCATTCTTTGCTCGCTTTCGAGGATCCCTTCCTCTTCGGCCATCACCGGGCGGTAACTCATGAGGTCTTCGGTAACCTTTTTAATCGCATCGAGGAGCGGGAGTTCCCCTTTCATGGCAGACCGCATGAGCATGTCAACCATTAAGAGCCGGTTGATCTCATTGGTTCCCTCCCAGATGCGGTTGATTCTGGAATCTCTGTAAGCGGCCTCCACCTTATTGTCCTTGATGTAGCCGTATCCGCCCATGATCTGCACGCATTCATCCGCTGCGTAACAGAGCATCTCAGAGCCGAAGTTCTTATTAATAGAACACTCCAAGGCGTATTTCCTGAGGGCGTCACCTGTTTTTTTGCCTGCGTCCTCTTTGGTGGGATCAATGCCCTCCAATGCCAAGTTGAGGAGACCTGCAGTCCGGTAAACCATGCTCTCGGTAACGTAGGTTCTTACCACCATTTCAGCGATCTTGTGTTTTATCAGGCCGAAATCAGCGATCGGTCTCCCAAACTGGACCCTATTCTTGGCATATTTGACGCCCTCGGCTATGAGAAGCTTTGCCCCCCCAGCGGTAGCAGGACCCAGTTTGTATCTGCCGATATTGAGGGTATTGAGCGCAACCACATGTCCCCTGCCGATTTCCCCCAAGACATTTTCCACCGGCACCTTCACATCCTTGTAGATGACCGAGCGCGTCGAGCTGCCGTGCACCCCCATCTTTTCCTCTTCTTCGTCAACCGAGACACCATCCCAGTTGCGCTCCACGATGAAAGCGGTGAACTTCGTCCCGTCAACCTGGGCATACGTGAGGAAGACATCGGCAAAACCCGCGTTGGTAATAAACTGCTTCTGCCCGTTCAAGATATAGTACTTTCCGTCATCGGACAGAACGGCAGTGGTTTCAGCGGTGAGCGCATCGGAGCCGTGTTCCGGCTCCGTGAGAGCAAAGGCACCTATCATCTGGCCGGTGCACAGTTTCTCGAGGTATTTTGTCTTCTGCTCCGGGGACCCGAAAAGGACGATCGGGAGACTCCCGATCCCCGTCTGCACGCCCGTGGATATATCAAACCCGGATATTCCCCTCGTCATTTTCTCCGTAACCAGTACCGTGCTGATGTGATCCATTTCCGACCCCCCGTAGATCTCCGGGACGTCGGTGGAGAGGAAGCCCAGTTCCCCTGCCTTTCTTATGAGGGTCTTGATCAATTCGGGATTCAGCTCCTCCAACTCCTCTCTCCTGGACTCAACCTCTCCCACGGCAAATTCCTCTGCCGATTTTGCGATCAATCGATGCTCGTTGGTAAAATCCTCAGGGGTGAATATCTCCTCCGGTAACGCGTCCGTTATCAAGAACTCGCCACCCTTAAAAAGTCTTTCCTTTGCCATTTTTGTCACTCCTCCCTCAATTAATAATCCTCTACCTCGAAGATCGCAGCGGCTCCCATGCCAAACCCGATGCACATGGAGACCAGCCCCCATCGGAGCTTCCTCTCCTGCATCTCGTAGATCAACTGGGTAGTCAATTTGGCCCCCGTGCAACCGAGAGGATGTCCCAATGCAATAGCGCCGCCGTTCACGTTGATGATCTCTCCATTGATCCCCAGTTCTTTGATGCAGTAAATGGCCTGGGCTGCAAAGGCCTCGTTCAGCTCTATCAACTCAATCTGGTCAACCTTCATGCCAGCGACCTTGAGCACCTTCGGAATCGCCACTGAAGGTCCAACGCCCATGTATTCAGGGGGGCATCCCTCAGCCACATGGTACCGAAAGGTAGCCATCGGTTTCAGGCCCAACTCCTTGGCCTTGTCCTTCGACATCAGTACAACGCCGGCAGCCGCGTCACTCATCTGGGAAGAATTGCCGGCCGTCACCGTTCCGTCGGCCTTAAAAGCGGGAGCAATTTGAGCGATGCTTTCCTTGGTCGTGCCAAGACGTACTCCTTCATCTGTGTCGAAGACAGTCTCCTCGTACTCAAAATGACCGTTTGGCAGCTGCTTCTGCCGTTTTACCTTCAGAGGAACGATCTGGCTCTTGAAGCGGCCTGCCTTGAGCGCTGCCTCGGCCTTCTGCTGACTCCGTGCTCCGAACTCATCCTGTTCGTCCCGGGAGATACTGTACCGCTCAGCAACATTCTCGGCGGTCAACCCCATACCCGTAAAAGCGCCCGGCCGGAAATCCACCAGCGCCGGATTCGGATACATCATGCTTCCGCCCATAGGGATCTGGCTCATGCTCTCCACGCCGCCGGCAATGACCACCTCGGAGAATCCGCACATGATCTTCTCAGCTCCGATAGCGATGGCCTGTAGGCCCGAGGAGCAGAACCTGTTGACGGTCATTCCGGGAATGCGATCGGGCCACCCGAGGGACATTACCAAAACCCTCCCGAGATTGAGCCCCTGAGTAGCCTCTGGGAAGGTGCACCCGATAATCACGTCATCGATGAGCATGGGGTCCAAATCTCCTGCCCTCTTCACCAGATCCTCCAGAACCGCCGTTCCCATATATTCGGGGCGGGTATCCCTGAGGACTCCCCGCGGGGCCTTTCCCGCTGCTGTTCTGCAAGCAGCAACTATCACGGCTTCTTTCATCGCAGTATCCTCCCTCCAAATAACGTATATCTTATACCTTATACCGGTTCTTTTGGTGGCAGTGGTTCTGTGCCAGCCATAGGGAATGGTAGACGTTCAGTTCCTCAACGGCTTCCCGGTGCTCAGCATATGTTGAATTCGTGCCTGCGTGTTAGGGTCACCGCACAGACTCACAAATGCCTCCCGCTCCAGATCAAGGAGATAGTGTTCGCTCACCGTGGTATCGGCCAGCACATTTCCTCCGCACAGCACATACCCCACCTTGGTGGAAACAGTCACATCGTGCTCCGTGATGTAGCCTGACTCATGCATGCTCCACAGACCGAGTTTGATCATGGCGAAGGTGTTCTCGCCCGCAACGCGGATATCTTCCCGCGGCTGAGGCGGCTGGTAACCCTCCATGTTCATTGCCAGAACCGTGTTTTTGGCATCCTCTATCAGGTAGTCGCGATTCACGGTCATCTTATCGGTGGGCCTCAGGTATCCGAGCTTAACCGCCTCGGGCCCGGAGGTGGCAACCTTTGCCATGGCAATGGTCTCAAAGGCCCTGGCCACAAAAGGCATCAGCTCAATCTGCTTCGGATACAGCCCGCCCTTTTGAACCTCGAAGAGGTGCTCCGTATTGCGCAGGAGCAGCTCCTTGGTTCCCCCTCCGGCGGGGATCAGGCCTACCCCAACCTCCACGAGGCCCATATAGGTCTCAGCGGCATACCGTACCCGATCTGCCGCCATGCAGATCTCACAGCCACCGCCCAGGGCCATCCCCGCAGGTGCAGCTACCACGGGCTTATCCAGGTATTTGAGCCTCATAAAGGAATCCTGAAAGGCCTTGACCATCCACTCCAGCTCGTCCCACTCTTCTTCCTGGGCCGTAAACAGGACAAGCGGCAGATTGGCCCCGGCAGAGAAGTTATCACTATGGTTGGCTATGACGAGGCCTTCGAAGTCCGTGCTCACGATGTCGGCCGACTTGACGACCATGGTAATGATGTCGTCGCCCATTGCATTCATCTTGGTATGGAACTCCAGACAGGCCACTCCGTCGCCAAGGTCGATCAGGCTCGCCCCCTTATTTCCGGCTACCTTCTTCCCCCGTTCCTTGAGAGAGGGCAGGAGGATAATCCCCGGCTTGACGGGAACCTCCTCATAATCCTTGGAAGCCGGATCGTAGAAAGAGAGCATGCCTGCTTCCCGCTTGTAAAACGACTCATTCCCACCATCAAGCATCTCCTGGACCCATGCAGGGATCTCGTAACCGGCCTGTTTCATTTTTGCCACGGATTTCCCCACCCCGAGGGCATCCCACGTTTCAAAGGGGCCCATCTTCCAGGCAAAACCCCACTTCATGGCGTTATCGACATTCACAAGATCGTCTGCAATCTCCGGAATGCGGTTGGCAGCGTAAATGAGGGTCTCGGTCAAGGTGCGAAAGGTAAACTGTCCGGCCAGATCCTTGGGGGAAAACAGGGAGTTTATTTTTGCGGCCGTGCCTGAAATGTTCTTGGCAGCCTCCAGCGAGGCCAGCTTCACCGTTTCTTGTGGGGTATGCTCGAGCGTCCTATAATCCAAGGAAAGGATTGCCTTGTTCCCCTTGTCATCCTTGGTCTTCTTGTAGAAGCCGAGACCGGTCTTGTCGCCGAGCATGTTCTTTTCGATCATCCGTTGAATGAAGTCGGGCACCTTGAACATGTCGCGTCTCTCATCATCGGGCGACCCCTCGTATACGTTGTCGGCCACGTGAGCCAGGGTATCAAGGCCGACCAGATCGGCTGTCCTGAAAGAGGCACTCTTCGGATGCCCTATGACGGGGCCGGTCAATTGATCTACGGCCTCAATGCTCAGCCCCAGTTCCATCATCGCCTGGATGGCATAGAGCATTCCGAAAATTCCGATCCTGTTTGCCACGAAGTTCGGGGTATCCTTGCCGTAAACGATTCCCTTTCCCAGCACCTTCTCACACACTTCCGCCAGGATCTCAATGACCTCGGGAAGCGTATCAGGTCCCGGCACAATCTCTAACAGCTTCATATACCGCGGAGGGTTGAAGAAATGGGTAATGGCGAAGTGCTTGCGAAAATCCTCTGACCGATCTTCACACATGGCTCGGGCCGATATGCCGGACGTATTGGAGGTGATAATGGTTCCAGGTTTCAAAACAGTCTCAAGCTTTTCAAAGACATTCTTCTTGATATCCAGCCTTTCCACGACGACTTCGATGATCCAGTCAACCTCGCTGAGCCATGCTAAATTGTCCTCCAAGTTTCCGATGGTGATCAGCTTGGCGTTCTCAGGCACGTAAAAGGATGCCGGCTTCGACTTCAGCGCGGTATCCACGCCATTGCGTGCCAGCCTGTTCCTGAACTCCGTGCTCTCCTTGGTGAGCCCTTTTTTCTTGTCGTCTTCCGTTAGTTCGGGGAGCACAATATCCAGAAGAACCGTCTTGAGACCGACATTCCCCAGCTGGGCGGCGATGGTTGCTCCCATTACGCCGGCTCCAATGACCCCACACCGTTTGATAGCCCTCTTCATGGGTAAACCTCCTTTTCTGCTGCCAACCAATCAAGGTCCTTGGTTAGACGTCTTCATGTTCCAAGACCGCAAAGCTCGTCGTAAACTCGTACAGTGGGGTCAAACTCCACTGATACGCACTGCGAAACGGGGCATTTGAAATTCCTCGGCCATACCCGGCCTGAGCACCGTGGCTTTACGGAATAGCGTGGCCTGAAATGCTGCCTCGACGGCCGTGCTTCAACAATGCAGTGCCAGGGAAGGCCACAATGACTTCGAAATTCCTCTATTCCAAACAGCTGAAAGCTGAGTGTTTCTAATCGGTTCTCGCTCTGGACTGGAGCATCGGGTGTTTGAGCTGACCGGTGAAATGTGAGGCGTACGTTACTGATGTCGTTAAGACCCATTCCCCGGCACCTAACGGGTATTCGCGTTCTGGATTTTACCAGTAATTTCATGCCACAGCGTCATGAGGCAGAGCTTCGCTGGCGTATAACGCTAGACAAGGCCACTCAAAAGGCCCTGAAAATGAATGAATTGTCATTCATTTTTGCCAGAAAATATCACCCTACCGGGCCAAAGTCAAACAAATTTTGGAAACTGTACCGACCTTATGGAGCTTCCTTCCTGTGGCCGTTACCGGGGTGCATTTTCGCTTTCTTTTTCGGTGGTTCCACTACCTTACCGCCCTCAATTATTGCCTTGCAATTTACGGAAAGGGTTGATAAGGAATGCTGAATATTAACGTAGCATGACCATAAAAGGGAATGGATATGGGCGTGAGATCTAAGGAACTAGCAACCAACAAGCTTCGCGGTCGGTGTGACCCGGACTCACTTGGGATTGAATCTACCAGTGATGTCAGCAACAAAAGGCAGCTTTTAGTCGCCCAGGAAAAAGCGGCTAAGGGAATTACCTTTGGGCTCAAGATGCCGGGAAACGAGTATAATCTCTTTGTGGCTGGCCCCGAGAGAACCGGCCTCACCTTTATCGCCAAGACTTACATTGAAAAGATAGCCAAAAAAGAGCCGCCACCCTCCGATTGGTGTTATGTGTATAACTTCCAGGAGCCGGATACCCCGAAGTTCCTTGAATTGAAGCGAGGTATGGGGCTGAAGTTGAAGAACGACATAACCGAGTTCATCGAAGACGTTAAGACCGAAATCCCGGATGTCTTCGAGAGTGAGGCATACAGCAAAGAAAAGGAGGACTTAACCAAGGCAATTACCGTAAAGCGCAACGACATAATCTCCCAGTTGGAAAAAAGGGTAAGCGCAGCGGGATTCTCGCTCAACATCAGCCAGAGCGGGATGATGATCGTACCGTCAAAGGATGGTAAACCCATGGATGACGAGACGATTGCTGCCCTTCCGCAAAAGGAGAGAAAACGGCTCCAAAAGGTAAGCCAGGATCTGCAGAAAGAGATGAAGGGAACCTTGCGGGGCATGAGAAACCTTGACAAAGAATTAAAGGAAAGGATACGGGAACTGGACCATAAGATCGCACTCTACCGGGTCGGCAACCTGCTGGAGGAGATCGAGTCAAAATACAAGAAATTTCCGGAGGTCTTAGAATATCTCAGCGGAATGAAGGATGACATTATCTCAAGGATAGACGATTTCAAACATAAACAACCGACCGGGCATGGCGCCCTTTTCCTGCCCCAGCTCGAACCCTCTTTCACCCGGTACGAGGTAAACGTCTTGATTGACAACTCAAAGCTGAAAGGGACACCGGTTATCATCGAAACAAACCCAACCTATCCCAATCTCTTCGGCAGGATAGAGAAGCAAGCGCAATTTGGCGCTCTCGTCACCGATTTCACCATGATTAAACCCGGTGCACTGCATCGTGCCAACGGAGGCTACCTCATAATCAAGGCGATCGATCTGCTCAGAAGCCTCGGATCCTGGAGCGCGCTTAAGAGGGCGATAAAGAACGGGGAGATCAGTATCGAAGACCTGGCTGAGGAGATCGGGTTTATATCCACAAAGACTTTAGAGCCCATGCCCATTCCGCTCAACTTCAAGGTTGTCCTGATAGGAGACCCTTACCTGTATCATCTCCTCTATATCCTGGACAGTGATTTCAAAAAGATGTTCAAGGTAAAGGCCCAGCTTGATGATAACGTAAAGAAGTCAAACAAGCAGATTCAAAACTACCTCTTGTACGTTGCAAAGGTATGTGATGCGGAAGGTCTGCTGGCCGTGGATAAGAGCGGTTTGGCCAGGATAATAGAGTACGCGTCTGAACAGGTGGAAAACCAGCGAAAGATGTCTTTGAGGCTCCCTGAGATAAAAGACCTGGTAGTAGAGGCCGACTTCTGGGCCAAGGAGCAGGGGAAGAAGCGTATCGAATTGGCCGATATCGAAAGGGCAATTAAAGAAAAGACGGAGAGATCCAACCTTGTGGAGATGAAGGTCCAGGAGATGATCGAGGAGCAGACCCTCCAAATCCAGACAAAGGCAAGCGTTGTCGGTCAGGTAAACGGTCTATCCCTATACGACTTAGGGGACTACGCCTTCGCCAGGCCAATACGGATAACCGCTACGGCAACGCCCGGCAAGGAAGGGGTTGTTGATATTGAGCGTGAGGCCAAGATGAGCGGCAATATCCACACCAAGGGCGTATTGATCATGGAAAGTTATCTGAAGAACAAATATGCCACAGAAAAACCGCTTGCCCTTTCAGCCAGCGTTACCTTTGAGCAGACCTATGGAATGGTTGACGGCGACAGCGCATCGGCCGCTGAGCTTTTTGCCATCCTCTCCTGCCTGTCGAATCAGCCCATAAAACAGGGGATTGCCGTTACCGGTGCCGTGAGCCAGCTGGGTGAATGCCAGCCCATTGGTGGCGTTACCAAGAAGATAGAGGGTTTTTTTGATGTGTGCAAGGCCAGGGGCCTCACCGGAGAGCAAGGTGTTATCATTCCAAGACGAAATGTTAACGATTTGATGCTCGACAAAGAGGTTGTCAGTGCCGTTCAAGAGGGTAAGTTTCACATCTATGCCATTGAAAACATGGACGAGGGTATCGAGATTCTCACGGGTATGAAGGCGGGAAAAAGGGACCGGAAAGGTAACTACCCGAAAAACACCCTGAATGGCCTGGTCATTGAACGGCTGACCAGGATGAGCGAATCGATCAAGGAAGCAGAGCAAAAGACGAAACGAAAATCAAAGCGCAAAGAGGTGAAAAGGGGTTAGCCTCACCGGTTCAAAAATCGCCAATACCCCAGAAACAAACCAGGCCCTTCAAGCTACACGATCCCCTTTTCAAAAAACTCGTCGATCTGATCATCCACATAGCCCAGCTCCCCCAGTATCTTTCTCGTGCTCTCACCAAAGCCGACCGGTGCTTTGCGGATAGACCCCGGCGTATCGCTCAGTTTGACGGGAATGCCGAGCACGGTTACGAGTTCGCCTTTGTCGTTCTTGACCTCCCCAACCATATCCCGAGCCCGGAACAGGGGATCGTGCAAGACCTCGGTAAAGCTCTGAACCTTTCCCCAGCAGACCTCCTTGTCCTTCAGTTCCGTAATCCACTCATCCAAGGTCTTCTTTTTGAAGGTCTTCCGAAAGAACTGCAGCATCTCTTCCCGGTGGTCATCGTCATATTGGAGTGGTCCGTATTCGGGCACGCCCAGGGCACCGCAAAGATTCTGCCAGAATTGGTTTTCAACCGCTCCAATGGATATACACCTTTCGTCCGCGGTCTCATAGACATTGTAGCATGCGTACCGGTGGGAGAGAAATGTGTCCGATCTGCGGGGAACCACACCAAACCTCTGGTAAAGATACAGGGGCACGGGCAGAAGGGCAACCACACCGTCGGTCATGGAGATATCGATATACTGCCCTCTGCCGGTTTTCTGCCGTGCCACAAGAGCCAGAAGGATGCCGAGGGCTGCATTCATGCCCCCTGCTACCAGATCCCCGATCTGTATTCCCGGGATACACGGGGACCCGTTCTTCTCTCCGATTATGTCCAGCACGCCGGCAGAACTCAGGAAATTGACATCATGGCCCGGCATGTCGCGGTACGGCCCATTTTGGCCGTAGCCGGTAATGGAGCAGTAAATGATTCTCGGGTTCATCTCCTTGAGGGTATCATAATCGATTCCGAGCCTTTTGGTCACGCCGGGCCTAAAGCCCTCGAGGAGCACGTCGGCTTCACGCACCAGTTCAAAGAATATGTCGCGTCCCTCTTTTTTCTTGAGGTTCAAGGTCATATGATCCTTGTTCCGGTTCACGGGATACACAAAAGTCTCATTCGCCATATAACTCCGTTCCTCGATGCCGATGACCCTGGCACCGTGATCCGCCAGAATCATTGAACAGTAGGGACCCGGCACCATCCTTGAAACGTCTATTACGGTAATCCCATCTATTGCGCCAGCCATTTGGGCTCCTCCTTATGCACTGATCATCCTATTGATAATCGATTGGAACACTACTGTGATATCTTTCGTAGCTGCCCGTGATATTTACCCGCAACTTACTTGGAATATCAAGCAAATGATAGTTTGATTCACAGACTGAGACTCTCATCAGGGCTTTTTCCGTGCGCGCGGGGGTTAATATGTTGACAAGATACCGTGTTTAATTATATTTAGTGGCTGTGCCGGAGTGGTGAAACTGGTAGACGCAGAGGACTCAAAATCCTCCGGGCCTTGTGTCCGTGCCGGTTCAATTCCGGCCTCCGGCACCACAATTCTTAGAAAAGAAGCAGTCTGGTCGCAACAATTGGCATCACTCACAAGATAACAAGAGAGTCAATTCGTTGCATGTTGTCGCGTCTCACGCTAATGGCGAATAATTCTCACGCTAATGGCGAATAATGCTCACGCAAACAGAGCGCGGAAAAAGCCGTAGTTTGTCGCAAAATGTGTTGAGAAAAACGGAAAATTAGGAAGGCAATTATGGCATCTATCGCCGCTTATTTCTCCCGAAAACTCCGGTGTAAAATATCCATCCACATAGAGTGAAGTTCTGAAAAACAGATTGATAAATCTCCTCCTCAGAATACTGCTTTCCCTCCGCCGAGAAGCGGAGCTTCGTGATTTCAACGGCAAGCAGCAAATTGGTTGCCATAGCGGGGAAATGGCGACCGAGTGCATGGGCGCTAACGCTTTTGGGGATCTCAAGTTTAACTCCAAATTTCTCAGACATTTTTCATCTCCTTATTTAGATGGGAAAATGAGGTGGACCAGCTCTTTTGGGATTGTGATCTGAATACCGATTGTGAAGGCACCTATAGGTTTATTCTGCGACTTCTTGGCCTCACCGGCACTCAAGCCCTTTTCTAATTGTTTCTTACGCCCGAGCTTCCCTAAACACGACCTGCAATAACGGTGTTTCGGGCTGATAGTGAATTTCTCCCTGCAATCCTCGCACAGCCTTGTATTCTCCTTTTCTGAGGCTGTTTTTATGACCTTCAATCTTGCTTTGAAGGTAGAACAAGCCTCGCAGTTGAACGAGCGCCAGTTCTGAATGCCAGCAAAACTAAGGCAATTCTCATATCCAGGGCAATCTAAAAAGCGCTCCCCGGGGCCTTTGGCGGCTGCCGCCATTATCTCAGCGCCTTCCTTAATCTGTTGAGGAGTGTCGAGTCGATCTCGGTCCTCCGGATCATGAGCTTGGTGAGCTCCCTGCCGTCGGCCACGAGCGTTACCTGGAGGAGGGGAGCATCGTCCGCCCCATATCCCTCGCCCGCCGGGATTACTTCCTCGCCCTGCTGGAGGATGACCGGGTATTCGTCGGACTTGAGCCCGCCGTGGAGCCGGGGCGCCGTGGCAAAAGTCGTCGCCGGCATAATCCGCCGGGGCGCCGCCGTCTCTCCCACCACACCCCCCTCGTGCATCAGGAAACCCCAGCCGCCGGTGGCTATGCCGAAGCCCATCTTCAGCATCAGCCACTTTACCGCCATCGCGGCCAGCATATCGGCGAAGGTCCGGAACATGGCCATACAGAAGGCATCCCAGTAATCCCCCAGGGTCTTGAGCTTGCCGGTGAAGGCATCGAAAAACACGTTTGAAAAGGTGGCGTGCATGCTCCGGGCCGTGGCATCGGCCAGGGTTTTCTGGAGATCGAAGTGCCCCTTCAGGCTCTCGGTCGTTTCCTCCATGCCGGCGTCTACTGCCGCGGCCAGATCCAGCTCGGCCTGCTTGGTGGCCTCGATGCCGGCGATCCGCAATTCCTCGTAGCCTGCGGCGTCGACTGCCGCAAGACTTGCCAGGTACGAGGCCCAGGCGGCCTCGCCCTGGAGCTGGAAGATACCGAGTTCATAGTTGATGGTGGCCAGGCCGATCCGTGCCGCCTCCAGCTCCGCCTCGCTGTAAAGTGGCTTGCCCGCCGGCGGCGGGGCTCCGGGCGGCGGGGCTCCGCCGGCGCCGGCGCCGCCTTTGGCGGCTACCGCTGCCAAACGGTTTTCTTCGTTTATGCTTTTAGCGATCAGATCCAGGCGTCTTTCCAGAACCGCGATCTGCTCCTCATACATTCTATTGGCCTCTGCGACCGAATGGCCCTGGGCCTCCAGGACATGGGCAAATCGCTGGCCGTATTCATATTGCTGTTTCAGGGCGTCAAGTTGCTCCTGGACGTCAGCATATTGCTGCCGTAAGGCTTCGAGCCTGCCTATGTTCAGAAACTTGTTATATTCTTGCACGATCTTGGCCAGCCAGCTGAAAGTGATCGTCAGGGCTGGCAACAGGCTGGCGCCGATACTCGCTGCCAGGTCCTCGGTGGCGGCCTCCCATCGCTTGACCGTATTGGCATATTCATCGGAGGTGCGGGCCATATCGCCCACCGCGGCCTCCGAGTCCTTTACGATCATGGTATAGGCGACGTAGGCCTTTTGCGCTACGGTCAGCTCCTTACCTGTCTTGGCCAGGCCCATCGCCAGGGCCTGCTCCTGGACCATCGTGGCGTTGATGACCACGCCGTATTTCTTCATGGTCTCGTAGTTGCCCACCAGGGCGGACTGGATATCGGCCATGACCTGGGCGGTGGGCAGATTATTGAAGGAGCCCAGGTCCGCGGCCAGCTTGGTAATCTCAAAGGAGAGCTGCCCGGCCAGGTCCCGCTGCATCCCCATCGGCACCAGGAGATCCTGGATGGAGCTCAGGTATTGCTTGCTTTCCCGGGTAGACATGGCGTAGCCTTCCACCAGTGCGGCCGACCACTCCTCGGCCCGCTTGATCTGATCCGCGAAAACCACCTCAAACTTGCTTGTTACCTCCTGGAGATCCGAGGCGGCGGTTACGCATTTTTTAAGGCCCAGGATTACACCGGCCATTGCCGCGGCCACGGCCAGCCAATGTTGCTTTAATTTTTGCAGCGACCCGCCCATGCCGGTGGAGGCCTTGTCCGCGTTCGCCCGCATCTTGTCAAAGGTCTGCTCTGTCTGCTTATCGAAGCCCTTTACTACCGAGCTTGCCTTATCCTGGGCGGTCAGGACGATATAGACCTTATTATCCATGTTTAAGCGCCTCTCCTTTTAAAGCCTTATTTCTTCCAAGCCTCTCGCAATGGCGTCAGTTTTCCCACTTTGTCAAGCTCCAATAAATAGAAAGCGGCATGCTCGTCTTCCGTAGTAAGCGCGACCCCTTCCAGGTCCACTTTGCCATCAAACCGTGCCACGACCTTCTTCCAGCCTTCAACAAACTTAGTCCAACGGCAGCCGGCTGGATACGGAAACGGTTCACCCCGATCATTGAAAAACCACCTGGATTGAGGGCTCAATTCTTTCTCTATTGTCTTGTTGCACTTCACTATTTGGTTTCTAATCGTAGCAACAGTCAGCTCAACGTCTTCCCCTTTGACGCCCTCCGGCAGGTCCAAAAAAAGCGCTTTTGTATCCTCACCAGATATTAGCAACAGAGACATAAGGGGTAATTCACTCCGAATCACACCCCACGCGTGCAGCCCGCCAATGATGGGCTCCTCGTGCCGCTGAGCCTTTGAAACGTGATCTTTCAAGAGTTCCAGAAAATTCTGTTTCGTCTGCCTTACCCCCGTCTCAAATGCTGCCCGAAGCTCTTCTGTATCGATCAGAGACCGTTGCGCTTTCGTGATCTCGCCCTGGAGCACTTCAATTTCTTTCCGCAACTTCTGATCCTTAACAAAATCCGCGGTCCAGGCATATGTGTCTATATCGAGCCCATAATGCCGCTTGCAACTAACCTGCCCGCCTGAAGACAAAACCTCTTTGATCAATCGATCAAAATCCAATTCAAGTCCCATTGCATATCTCCTTGTAAATTAATAAACCTTACTACCTCTTGTGTCTTGTTTGAAACTCTTTCTCTCCGATTCGGCAAAGGCTATCGGTAGCCATATCGTTTAATATCCTCCAGGTCGACAAACATCAACTTTGCCACTTGCAGAATAACTTCATCCATGCTAGCCGTTTCGGAAGAAAGCCCTTTCTGCCCATATCTTTTGATATCTTCTGGATCAACGCCCATTTGCTTTGCTACTTCTAATACGGCCTCATTTAGTGTGATTTGCTCTCTCATTATTCTCACCTTCTTTCAGTGATTAGGGAGGCTGCTCGAGATGTGGAGGCACTATTGCCCTGGGGGACTCGAGCAACCTATCGGAGGATTTCCCCCAAACTCCTTGATCTTAAATTGAGAGGTTTCTCACCTGCTCCTCAAAATTAAACAACCCTATCTCCCTGGCATATTTGCTCAATTCACTTGCCGCCTCCTCAAGTGCCCTAGTATTTTCTCCCATCAGACAAGCAAGCCTGCTGCATGAATCAGCCATAGGCAGTTCTTCAACTTCACCCAGAAGCTCACCGATGATTCCGAGGTTTGCACTTTTATTCAAAAAAAGATCTAGCGTGACTTTACTAAGCGTGACTGTTCCATAGGGGTTAAGTTATTGTAAAAACGACAATAAAATCATCATTCAGTTGTATACACTGAATGGTATAGTGGTCTTTAGGTTTTTTTCGAGCAAGTCCAACCCATGTGCA
>DATKZQ010000178.1:0-15461 GCA_035527895.1 Desulfatiglandales bacterium | reverse complement strand
ACCGCTAAACCGACGGTGATATGCCTCCAATTGAGGCATCAGTTCTCTCAAATCGTCCTCCGTCATGGCACACCTCCTGTTGTTTTTCAGGAGTATACACCATGACCAATCAGATGTCAACTAACCGGCGTTATAGTGTTAAGCCTTATTAACAAAAAAAGGCATAACATGCGCTAACCTACTCGAAACCAAATTCGGAAGCGTATTACGGTTCTTTGATGAGAGCGGCTCTATGCATGTGGGGCTCGGAATGGATACGAATGAGGGGCCGTATTTAAGCCTGAGAGATAAGAGCGGTTTGCTCAAGGGGCTCATTGACTTATGTGGCGAAGACGGAAGACCTATCTGGTCTGCCCCATAAAAGGGATCAGATCTTTCGTTGACAGGCTGGCACTGTCGTGGGCGATCTTCGGAAATTACTTGCGCACTTCTGTGCCGGATTTCAGGTTTACGTCCGGCAATTTTGGGGTAAAAAAAGACTCAAGCAAAAATGCTCAACGCCTTGATAATTCAGTGCCTGGGGCGGGAATCGAACCCGCACAGCCACTAGGACCGAGGGATTTTAAGTCCCTTCCAAGCTGAATTTTGAATAAAGGGGAAAGCCTTGCTAATAGGGGCTTTCCCCTTTTCCATTGCAGATTTCCGGGCTTTTTGAACTTTTGTTTTTGTTAGTTTTCGTTTGAGGTTTTTTGAGTGTGACAGTTACAAAATGGTTACAATATTTATGAGATGAAAAGGTGTGATGGCTAGCATTTGAACTTACATCCAGTGGGCCAAAATTAAGTAAGCTCTGGCAGCGTCCGGATTCTATGTTTAGATCCTGAAAGACAAAGACCGGCAGCCATTGGTTATAGCCACAATTAAACAAAATAGGGTATGAGTGTAGTTTGTCGATTTCATCTTGAAATACGCGATTGTAATGGTTGAGATGCGACGATACAAACCTTGTATGGAAATTTTATTATCAGTGGGCAGGTTTCTACATAATGTTAAACAAGACGAGCAATCAGCTAATGAGTGATCTGGTCGAAACTTGGGATTCTCTATCCGCAACACGAGCCAGATCCCCCGCCAAGATCCGCTTTCCCATCTTGGAATAAATGTTGCGTCTTGACAAGAGACTCTGAGTGCAATAGTTATGATAGTTATGATTGATCCGCATTTGTAGGCAAGGATTAAGCCTCCGCGCTCAGGGGGCAAGAGTTGAGACCAACCTTCCTGGCGGGGACACATGAACAGTCGAGTGAGTGGAACTCTGGCACTTGCAGCCTTTCTGCTGTTTGTCTCTGCAGACGTGTCCAATTCCCATCCCCACGTTTTCATTCAAAATAGTCTCAGGATCGTATTTGACCAGCAGGGCTTGGCAGGTGTGCGGGTGAAATGGGTTTTTGACGAATTCTTCACCAGCATGATAGCAGACGAGTTTGACAAGAATCACAACAACAAGCTTGAAAAGCCCGAGATAATAGATATAGAGAAGGGGGCTTTTGCAAACTTGGTTAAGTTTAATTATTTCAGCTCTATCAAAATTAACAGAGAAGCTTTTACGGTAGAGTATGTCAGAGACTTTTCGGCGTCTCTGGCAGGCGGCAACCTCATTTATAACTTTGTGATCCCCTGCCACGTGAAGGCCATAACCACTTTTAAGGAGTTCGTAATATCCCAATATGATCCTACGTATTATACGAGGGTGGCCTTTGCCAAAGATCGACCTGTGAGCCTGGAAGGTGCCCCAGCTTTTGAAGTTAGTTACCGGATTTCCAAAAACGTGAAAGAAGCCTACTATTATGGCCAGGTTCATCCCGTAGAGGTAATCTTAAAGTTCAAACGGAGACATGGGTAGGGTACTCATTACTGCCGTGATGGCGTTGACACTGCTAGGCGCGGTGCTTTCGGCGAAGGCCCAGAATCCCTTTATCGCAAAGGAGAGCCCCCCGGAGGCATCAGCCGCCCCCTGCATACCGCATCCTTTCATAAATAGGATCGGTGACTGGCAGCAACAGCTCAACCAAAAGATGGCCGTCTTGACCAGGGAAGCCAGAGAGAGGGGAGGCCTGCGGCCCTTGCTGACCTTAATAGCCATTGCCTTTCTATATGGAGTGCTCCATGCTGCTGGTCCAGGCCACGGCAAGGCAGTGGCTACGTCTTATCTTCTTTCCCGCGGCAGGAAATTGAGCGGCGGAATCCTCCTCTGTAACTCGATAGCCTTTTTTCACGGGCTTTCCGGGGTAGTACTCGTATTGGCCGTGCATTTTGTGCTCAAGAGGGGCGTCACCGGTTCCTTGGAGAGCGTAACCCGGACCACGCAACTTATAAGCTATAGCCTCATTGTTTTGGTGGGAGCGGTGTTGCTGACAAAAAGCTTGTTTTCATGGCGCTCGCAGCCTGGGAACGAGGGATCGAATCAAAGACACGCCTCGGAGGAAAAAAAGAGGACCCCTTTGGCTATGGCTCTGGCTGTTGGCGTGATACCGTGTCCGGGAGTAGTGTTGGTGATGCTCTTCTGCCTCTCACTGAACACGATGGGACTTGGCCTGCTGCTGGCTTTTTTCCTGATTCTGGGGATGGCGATGACTATCTCAGCAATTGGAGTCGCAGGCCTTGCAGGTAAGAACCTAGCCTTAGGAGCGTTGGAGCGCCGGCACAGGCTTGTTAAAATATTTCAACGCAGCATTGAGAGCGCCGCTGCGCTCTTGGTAATGGTGCTTGGGCTCCTTTTCCTGGCAACAACGCTTTGACGCTGCCCGGGCTCTCTGAGAAAACCTGGGCCTCTCGCTGTACTTGTGAAGCTGAGAATGCTGGTTTAAATGATCTTGTCTCTAAAAACTTATTGCTTATGATCTTTATTCATGCAAAATTGGACTAAATGGTAACGCATTTGAATTCAATTCTCTCTTAAGAGGAGCCTGCGGAGATGTCAAACGATGACCAAAGGTCTTTTCGAGATACTGCTCCTGAAACCCCGCAGGAGCAGATTAAAGAGATTGTATTCCTGATACGCAGGCTTATGCAGGCCGGATCTCTTTATACCAAGGAATTAGACAAGAAATATCACGTGAGTGCCCCCCAATTGAGCAGCCTTCTTGCCCTCTATGAAAATGGCTCTCTTTACCTTTCTCAAATTGCTAAGCTCATCATGGTGAAGTCCGGCACGATCACAGGAATAATCGACCGTCTGGAACAGAAGGACCTCGTCAGGAGAATACGAAATTCTCATGATCGCCGGGTAATCACTATTGAACTTACAGATACGGGTAAAAAGCTCGCCCAAAACGCTCCTTATCCCATTCAACAGAAGATTGTAGACGGTTTGTTGAGGCTCCCCGCAAGTAAGAAGAATGCGATTGTTGATAGCCTAAGCATGCTCGTCCATATGCTTGACGCCCAGGATTTAGAGGTCGAGTAGTCCCTCCCTCAATTACCATTCTTTGAAAAATGGTAACGCTCAAATTTCACCTCGGTAGACCTTCTTTGTCATTATTTTGAAAGAACCTTGACAATAAATTCTAATACATATAGTTTCATATAATATCTTTTGTATTCAAGTTGCACGAGTACGATAATCTATAACAGGAATAAGCTATGAAGGGGTTTCCTTGTGGCTGAGATGCTTATTGAACCGAGTTTTGAAAGAGATGATTTGGCCAAGCTTTTCGGCTCAACCAGATCTCGCAGCCTTTCCCGTTCCGTTGTTTTGAAGCTTAAGAAGCTAAGACCAACATTCGAACAGCTTATGATGCCACGCTTGCACTATAAGACAAAAATGGTGTCTTCAATCAACAAAAAAGAGGTGACTATCGAGGGAGGCCATACCTTTAGAAGTTCAAAACTTTCAAAGGCCATGAAGGATTGTGAAAGCCTGATTTGTTTTATTGCAACTATTGGGAGTGGTGTCGACAAGGAGATTGCACGCCTCACGGGGGAAAACCGGCTTTCTCTTGCTTACCTGTTAGACTCATTGGGGTCAGTAGCTGTTGAGAATGTGGCCGAGGGGTTCCATCAAAGCATGAAGGCTCAATCTGAAGCAATAGCTCAAGGGGTAACCTACCGTTTTAGCCCCGGCTATTGTGATTGGCCAATTACTGAACAGAAGGGTTTTTTCAAATTGTTCGACTCGGAAAAGACCGGAGTAAGATTGCTCGATTCCTGTCTCATGTGGCCCCGAAAATCAATTTCAGGTGTCTTTGGTATATACAATGATACAGAAAAAGTACCCTACAACCCCTGCCGGGATTGCCTAAAGAAGAACTGCAAAGCGAGAAGGATATAGGAAGTTTCCTCAGTGCTTAGAGATCTATTCTGTCTCCAGTGCTTATCATTGAAAAGTGAAAGATGAATATGAGAAAGGGATTGCCTGGGGGGCAATATAGGCCTCTCACCGATGAAGAGATCCAAAAGATCCATATGACCAGCCTCAAGGTCTTCAGGGAGGTAGGGGTGCAGGTGAACTTTCCGGAGGCCTTAGAGCTTTTTCGTAATGCCGGCGCAGAAGTGGATGGAACGAGCCGGATCGCAAAAATCCCTACCGACATGGTCGAGGAATTGGCAGGCAAAGCACCTCCTGTGGTCAACCTCTGCGGACGATTGGAAGGCGGTGAGCTTGATTGCCAGATAGGTGGAAATGCTGTCTATATGGGCACGGGGGGCACCGCCCTGAATGTCCAAGACTCGGGCAGCACCGGTGCCCGACCGGCTGAACTTTCAGATGTTATGGACATGGCTCATATGGTGGAGGCCTTGGACAACATCCATTTTTATATGCTCAATGTGTACCCAAATGACCTACCCGTAGAGGATGTTGATGTGAACCGCTTTGGTGCCGCGCTTAACTATACGCGGAAACACATCATGGGAGGAGTTTACACTCTAGAGGGTGTACGAAATGTCATCGCGATGGCGGAAATCATAGCGGGATCCCCAGAAAAATTACGGAAGCGCCCGTTTATCTCCATGGTTACGTGTAACATAAGCCCGTTCAAACTGGATGGGCGTTACACCCAGCTTGCTTTGGAGGCCGCACGAAATGGGATCCCTGTCGTTGTGCCGGCTGAGCCACTCTGCGGCGCCACAGCCCCAATCACCCTGGCAGGTAATCTGGTGGTACAGAACGTTGATACCCTTGCAGGTGTCATGCTGACACAGCTCGCCAATCCCGGTACCCCGGTATTGTATGGATGTATCTCGTCCATCACCGATCTCCGGGACATGAAATACCTATCAGGAGCAGTTGAGATGGGATTGATGAACGCCGCTTCAGCCCAAATGGCTCAATTTTACAATCTGCCCCTGTACTCCACTGCCGGCATGTCCGACTCCAAGGTCAACGATGTTCAGGCGGGCTATGAGTCAGCAATCACCAATCTGATGGTCGCCCTTGCAGGAGGGAATTTAATCCATGACGCAGCGGGATTCCTGGAATTTTGCTTGACTGCCTCCTATGACAAGTTGGTGATTGATAATGAGATTATCGGCATGGTGATGCGGGCTGTGGAGGGAATTCGGGTGGATGATGAAACCCTGGCCTTTGACACTCTCAGGAAGACGGGGCCCGGAGGGCATTTCGTCTCGAATCGTCACACGAGGCGGCACATGCGTTCGGAGCAGTACCGGCCGCAGCTTAGCGACAGAGAAAACAGGGACAAATGGAAGATTAGCGGAGAGAAGGATGCCTGGACTCGGGCATCTGACAAGGCACAGGAGATTCTCGGCAAAGCGAAGCCAAGCATTCTCCCTAAAGAAATACGAACAAGACTCAAAGAAGAAATTCCAGGAATCAGGCCTGTTATTTTTGATTTTTGACCAAAGGAGGTATTCACCCATGATCATCATTGGCGAAAAGATCAACGCTACCCATGCTCGCATCAAGAAGATAATCCAAGATCGAGACGCGAATCAAATCCTGGATTTAGCAAAAAAACAGGCTGATAAAGGGGCAGACTTTATCGATGTGAATGTCGGCACCGGTGTGGGCTCGCGAGAGGAAGAGATTCAGGCCATGCAATGGGCAATAGAGACGATTCAGTGCGAAGTGGAAATTCCCCTTTGCATTGATAGCGCAGACCCGGACGTGATGGAGGCGGGACTCACCGTTCGAAATGGAAAGCCGGCAATGATCAATTCCACGAAAGCTGATGAGCGCAGTTTGGAGCGCTTCATACCATTGGCCCATGAATACGGTAGTCCTCTTGTTGCCTTGACCATGGATGGGAATGGCATACCGCACACCGTTCAAGACCGGCTTTATGCATGCGAAAAAGTGGTAGCAGCGTGCGATCGATACGGAATTTCCGTTGAAAACGTGTATTTTGACCCCCTTGTTATGCCCATTAGCACCGGTGTTCACCACGGCCTGGTCACCTTGAGGACGGTGACTGAAATCAAGAAGCAATTCCCCAGCGCTCGGACGGTGCTGGGTATATCCAATATCTCCTTCGGCTTGCCTGCGAGGAGCAGGTTGAATGTCGCTTTTCTCCACACCGCCGTTTATGCTGGACTTGACGCGGCGCTCCTTGACCCACTGGACGGACACCTTATGGCGGAGGTGAAGACGGCCGAGGTTTTGGTGGGAAAGGATCGACACTGCCGCCGTTACACGCGAGCGTTTCGAGAATAAAGTAAGGTTTTTTTGGGACGTAGAAGCAATACTACAAGAGGAGAAAGAGGTGAACGATTCCTATCGAGAAGGGGTCGTGGTCAAGCCATACGAACGGCTTGATCATGAGCAAATTAAGCGGCTTGATCAAGCCTCGATGAGCATCTTGTCCGATCCGGGTGTCTGGTCTTACAACGAGCGTGCCGCCAGACTCTTCGGGGCTCACGGGGCAAAGATCTGGGAAGAGGGAGGTGTGGGATCTCCATGCTGGCGTGTTAGTTTTCCAGCCGGCCTCATCCGGGAGGCAGTTGCCAAAGCGCCTTCCAGGTTTGTTCTGGGGGCGAGGAAACCTGAAAACCGATTGCTCCTCGATGCACAGGTGCCCCGTGTCTATTTCGGCACCGGTTCCGAGGCCAACATTTGGATCGAGACCGAGATGGAGGACTTCGTGAGCGCACGCGACGGCAACAGCACCGTGAGGGTACCTCGTTTTAGGGAGGTCCGGGGCACCACAGGGCTCCTAAGCCGTGCTGCCAGACTCTGCGAACGACTCGAGCATCTCGATTTCTTTCTGAGGCCATTGAATATTCAGGACCGTGAGGTGAATGCCGACAATCACGACGTAAACAAGTTCTTTGCCAGCCTGAACAATACCACCAAGCACGTGCAAGCGGGTTTGACTAGAGTAGACAAGCTAACGGATGTGATTCGCATGGCGGAGATCATCGCGGGAGGCCCTGAGGCGCTCAGGGAAAATCCGATTGTCTCCTTTATCGCCTGCGTCTTTAAGAGCCCGCTCCAGGTCGTTGATGATACTGCCGAGAAGGTCTTTGCAATTGTGGAGGCAGGACTGCCCCTGGTCATTTCCTCCTCCCCCCAGGGCGGCTCCTCTGCCCCCATTCAAGAAGCGGGTATGGTAGCACAGATCAATGCCGAGATCCTGGCAGGTATCGCGCTCACCCAGTTGGTCAGAGAGGGGGCCCCCGTGCTCTATGGCAGCGTTCCGGTACGGGCCCGGTTGGATGACCTTCATGACCTCTATGGGTGTCCAGAGTTCAACCAATACAATTTGGACTGCGTGCAGATGGCTCGTTTCTACAAGATACCCTGCTACTCTACCGCAGGCGTAGGAGATGCAAAGGTCCCTGGTATGCAGGCGACCTTCGAAAAGCTTTTTACTCATCTTTACATGGCCATGAGCGGCGCACAATACATACACTACGCATTCGGTCTTTTGGATCGGACCAATAGCTTCTGTCCCGTGCAAGCGGTGCTGGACAACGAACAGATTGGCAAGATCAAACACTGCCTGAGAGAGCCCAAGGTAAACCCCTCCATGGTTGAGGACATGCTTAAGACGGTGAAAAAGGTTATGGGGTCGGCTCACCGGCTATACGTGCGCCATGTCCGAAAGGCCATGCATGCCGGTGATGTCTCAAGCCCTTTCAGGTTTGAAGCTAAAGGGTTGGAAGACAGGGTCATAGAGAATGCGCTTGATTACATGGCGCAATTGGAGCGGCAGCCTGCAGTGCACCTGGATAAGGCCATAGTAGATCGAATCTTCGAGGAGACCCCCGGGCTTCTACCGGCACTCAATAAGCCTGTCATTAGGCAAGGCAAGGAATCATAATAGATAGTGAGTTCGGATCAGAGAGGAGAGACAGGCCATGGAAAAACAACAACTTCTGCGAAAGATTGCATTTAATGTGACACAGGGTCGAATGGAAGCCGAGGATGAGGGTTTCGATGAGGGTTTGGAGGGGCAACCAGCGGTCACGGAATTGGTGAAAATTGCCCTAGAAGCGGAAATTGACCCCAAGTCCATCGTGTTGGAGGGCCTTACCGAGGCCATGGAGGAGGTAGGGGAAAAGTTCGAGCGGGAAGAGTACCTTATCCCCGATATGCTGGCTTCGGCCGAATGTGTAGGCACCGCCATGGACATCCTCAGCCCTTACCTGATAGACGCCGGCTTGGAAAGCAAGGGGAAATTTGTTATTACAACAGTGGCCGGTGATCTCCATGACATCGGCAAGAACATCGTTGCGATCATGCTTAAAGGTGCGGGTTACGAGGTTATCGATCTGGGTGCCGATGTGCCCGCCGCCAGGATCGTGGAGACGGTAAAGGAGCATCAAGCGCCTTTCCTGGGCCTTTCGGCACTTCTAACCACGACCATGCGGGGAATGGGAGAGGTAATCGAAGAGCTCAAACGAACGGGACTCCGTGACAAGGTAACGGTACTCATAGGGGGTGCTCCGACATCAGATGATTTTGCCAAAGAGGTGGGAGCGGACTCCTATTGCAGGGATGCCTTTCAGGCCATTGAGGTGCTGAAGGGTATGTCTCCAGCTGCATAACATATCGAGTCTCTTGGTGAGATGTTGATTCTAGAAGAGAAGAAGGACGACGATCATGGTGGAAAGGAAGGCCTATTCCCAGGCCGCTGGTACGGGAAAATATGACAAGGCCTCGGGGCTCTTGGGTAAATATGATAACGTAAGGAGATTGTGGGAGGATCAGCTCACCGGTATCTTCCTTCGTCCTGGCTTGAATGACCTGATGGATGAGAAAAAAAGGCGCCTCGAGCGTGTCCGTATGCTCGATTTGGGCTGTGGGAGCGGTGATGGCTACGATCTCCTGATGGGCGTCACCACCAAGGAACCGGAGATTTATGACTACTCCATAGCGGCCATTATGCCGGATATGCTCAAAGAATACGTCGGCGTGGATATAAACGAGGACCTGCTCAAGCAGGCGGAGGCCTATCTCGGCAACAACCCTAAGGTACGCTTCATCCAGGGTGATTTGTCCAGCGGTTTGCCCGCTTCTTTGAAGGAAGAAGAACCCTTTGATATCTATGCCAGTTCCTATGGTACCCTGTCGCATTTTCACGATCACGAAAACGTTAGACTCATCGCCGACATTTGTCGGCATGCACCAGAACGTGCATTTTTTATAGGGGACTGGCTTGGGCGCTACTCTTACGAGTGGCAGGACCTCTGGCATCACGCGCCAAATGAAGAATATTTTATGGACTATCGAATCTCCTATATATATCCGGATGATGAACTGGAGGAGAATGCTGTATTGTCATTCCCCTTGAGGCTCATGACCCGGGATGAAATAATGCGGATTATGAACCAGGCATCGGAAGAGTCCGGAGTGGAAATCAGGCCCGTCACCTTCTTTGACCGCTCCATATTGATCGGCAGACATATGGGCACCGGTGAGTATAACAAAAATTGCCCCAGTGTGCGGTTACCGGTGAGCTCTCTATTTGAGGGATACGTCCGTACGGACCTCGAAACACTTCTGGTGGACTATGTGCCGAGGCAAGGCTTTGCTTATCTCAACAATTTCTTCGAGATGTTCTATATGTCTTGCAACGCCTTGGTGAACTATACGATATCCTTGCTCAGCGAATACGACTGTGAACAGGCTACACTGCGAACCGTTCCCGAGATTCTGCCCTTTTATCCCGATGCCCTTAAGGAAGCTATGCGTATCATGCGAAGGGTAATCGAGGGAGTGGGATGGATCAAATGGGGAGATGTCCGCGCCAATGTCATCGAACCGCACCTGGGCTATTCCCTCAGGCACTTGGAGATGGATGTGCAGCCCGGTACGGGAGTGGGCCACAGTATTATAGGGGTTTTTGAGATCAGAAAGTAACCAGACTTTCAAGGTGCAATATGAGTGGATTGGTTGCAGCATATGGAGATACAGATCGTAGCGAACTGGAAGGGATGCTTCATACCATCAGCCATCGAGGCCCTGATGCTGCCGGTATTTGTGAAATCGGCCATGCAATGCTCGCCCAAAATTATCTCGGAGCAGATGGCGTTTTGGTCAACGGGAAAGTGAAGATCCCTGCCAGAAGTCCGACCGATGCAAGGCTAAGAATTTGCTATGACGGTCAAATGGGGAACTGGGAAAAACTGGCTCAGAGCCATGGAGTATCCCACGGCCCCTTCAAGGAAGAACGACTCCTCCTTCATCTTTATCAAAGACATGGCAAGGACATGTTAAAATATCTTAATGACGCCGTCTTTGCCTTTGTTATCTCCGACGGGGAGGAGCTTTTTGCCGCGAGGGACCTTCTTGGTATCAAAACCCTCTATTACGGGTGGAGGAATGACACTCTCTACCTGGGCTCTGAACTCAAGAGCATCCTCGAGGCCACTGAGGACGTGTACGAGTTCCCCCCGGGTCATCATATGGACCACAACGGCCGGTTGATCCGGTTTGCCGGACTGCCTCAGAAACCACCAGAGGTTCTCCACGAAGACGTGGATACAATGATTTTCCATATTAGGTCCATCATCGACCGCAGCCTTAAGAATCGCATTGACTTCCGTGTTCCGACCGGGAGCCTCCTGAGCGGCGGTATTGACAGCAGCATAGTCAGCTATCTGGCGGGTGAAGCCTATAAGGAACGGTTCGGGAAAAAGGCTCGTTTGAAGACCTTTGCTATCGGGGTGGATAACAGCGAGGATATCGAGACTGCGCGGATTGTCGCCCAGTTTCTGAACTCCGACCATCATGAGGTGATCGTCGGGCTGGAAGAGATTCTGAAGGTCTTACCCGAGGTGATCTATTACCTGGAGTCCTTTGATCCCTCCCTGGTGAGGAGTGCGGTCTCGAATTTCCTTATCTCCAGCTACGCTAAGGAACAGGGCATCCAGGTACTGCTCTCCGGGGAGGGAGGCGATGAGATATTCTGCGGGTATACATACCTTAAACAGTTCCCCACTGAGGAGCTGTTTGCCCGGCAGATGGAGTGCATCGGCTTCCTGCATAACAATGCGTCACTGCGTCTGGATCGGATGAATCACTGCCATAGCCTTCGTGTGGTGGCCCCTCTCATATCCGGCGAACTGTTGAACTATGCAATGGCAATCCCCCCCAAATACAAACTGAACCCAGAAGGAAACAAGAAAATCGAAAAGTGGATCTTCAGAAAGGCCTTTGAATCACTTCTGCCCGAACGCGTCGTCTGGAGGCTCAAACAGGAATTTTCTCAGGGCTCTGGGTCTGCCAGCGTGCTTCCGGCCTATTTTGAAAGAATCATCGCCGACAGAGAACTGTCCGAGGCTCAGGCCGAATACCCTCTGGTCCGAAGCAAGGAGGAGCTGTACTACTTTCGCATCTTCTCCCGATATTTCGGCACAGGTCCTGCAGTTCAAACGGTGGGCCAGTGGGTTTGTTTGTAAATATAGAGATTCTTGAGTGCATCCCAACCTTGCCCCAAATGATTCAATACGTTTCGATGCATTGACCAGTATTCCCCGGAGAGTGTTCTGTCAGCATTCTGAACCCTCGAGCTTCTTTTCCCACCAAAAAAAGGTTCCAGCAAAAAACGCTGAAACCCTTGCCAGTTCAGTGCCTGGGGCGGGAATCGAACCCGCACAGCCACGAGGACGGAGGGATTTTAAGTCGCTTCCAAGCTGAATTTTGAATAAAGGGGAAAGCCTTGCTAATAGGGACTTTCCCCTTTTCCATGGCAGATTTCCGGGCTTTTTGAACTTTTGTTTTTGTTAGTTTTCGTTTGAGGTTTTTTGAGTGTGACAGTTACAAAATGGTTACAATATTTATGAGATGAAAAGGTGTGAGGGCTAGCATTTGAACTTACATCCAGTGGGCCAAAATTAAGTAAGCTCTGGCAGCGTCCGGATTCTATGTTTAGATCCTGAAAGACAAGGACTGGCAGCCATTGGTTATTCTAGCCACAATTAAACAAAATAGGGTATGAGTGTAGCTTGTCGATTTCATCTTGAAGTATGGATTTTCTACAGAGATCTTTTTGCAATATGGTCTAATCCGATATTGCACTTTCAACTACGATACGCATTAGTGAATTGCTTTAGAACCAGGGGGCCATCTCAAATTAAGGATAGCACCACTGACACCGATAAATCACTTAGATGAGCTTATGGCGAACTGCCAAAACAGCGGCCTGGGTCCGATCATTGGAACCCAGCTTATTGAAAACATGAATGACATGGCTTTTGACCGTATGCGGGCTTATGGCAAGAATCTCAGAAATCTGCGTATTTGTGTACCCTTCGGTGATGAGCCTGAGCACTTCCTTCTCCCGGCCACTCAGACGGATCTTGATGGGGACTTCGCTGTCGTCCAGGTATACGGCCTGCTCCATACCGGTTTTTTCATCCAGTTGTTTTGTTAAGTAGTCAGAGTATTTTTTCTGGGTTTCGAGTTCTTTTTTCCTTGCTGTGATATCAAAGACAAGCACTATGACAGCGACAAGTGATCTGTCTGAACCTCTCACAGGGTACGCCTTTACTTCACCCCACCGTCGAATGCCGTCCTGGAAATCAAGCCATCTTTCCTGCACCTGGGTTCTTCCCGTGCGGTAAACCTCCTGAACAGCGCAACCAGGACAGGGTTTCGTATTGTTATAGAAGACCTCGTAGCACACTTTCCCGATCACATCTTCGCGTTCACTTTGATGTATAGCGGCCAATGCCTTATTAGCCCATAAGCAAATAAAATCCTTACCCATAATGCCTAGTGGATCTCGTATGCTTTTGAGCAACACCGAACCTAATCCGGCCAACAGGTTTTCCAGGAAAGAGGCTTCTTCCATTCTCACCACTCATTTACATCTAATTTCTAAACAGCCTGCAAAGAACGGAGCTTGTGTCATGGGATGGGAATCGATTCCATGTAAAGACTGTTATAGCATCTTATATAGACCGGCGAAAGCGATAAAGGTCTACCTGTATTGGCATCAGCCAATGCTTCAGCTGGTAAGGGTGATCATACCAAAGCAGGTTCGCCGGTGGGTAGTCTCCTGTCACCGTTTGCAGTGCGTATCGAGACTCACTTATCGCTTACGAGGTAACGACATCCCCTTAATAGACCGCCGACCCATTGAAGCATGGATCGGAATGGGACAGATACCTGAAACACTATCTGCTGGAACTCAAAAAAACCGGGATGTATGACAGGCCCTTCACGGTAATCGATTGCAGAGAATTGAGATCGTAAGGAAGGGTATGTCAAAAAGAGATGCAGCCGTCTTTCAAAATCTGCCTGCCGGTATTCCTTTATGAGATATTGCTCTGTGCTGTCCATTATTGTGCTCCCTCAAAAGTTTCGCCTTAATAACGTTTTTAGCCTTAAAAAGAACCTTGTACTGGGCAGCATTATACCAGGGACGCCGGTGTTGAAATCCCCCATCTGGGGGATAAGATGTTTTTATCCTGACAAAATCAGGCCGTTAGTTTTTCTTCAATTCTTCGCTTCGTTCGACCCTCTCGTTTCACTTTGCTGTCGAGCAATAGAAATGGGGTCGCTCTTGACTCTTAGAAGTCGACATTGGAGGCAACTCGCGGGATATCTTGCAACGATATTCAATATGGGAGAAGTGAATATCTGATAAGAATATCAGAACCTCAAGTTATGAAGAGATATCGATCCAGATTTCTAACTGTGCATTAATCCCTGAGCATCCCGATCCATTTCATATTTCAACCACAATTCGTGATCGAGTCAAGGGCGGAAAACGGCCCTTGGTCTGTGTTTTTGGGACCACAGGATTAGGTATCCCCCTACCTTGCCGCGATCGTTTACTGTTGCGGTTTTGAGAGAGCGTGTAACTGAAATGTAACCAGATATCACAAGAAAACAGCGACGAGGGTTGACATTCCAAAAAGGCCAATTTCTGCCGAAAGCTAGCGTCTGAGGCAGGTGCAAGCATTAGACAGTGTATGCTGCCAATACAGGTAGGAGGCCTAACCGAAAGTTGGCCTTTTCCAGATAGTATGTTCGACTGTGGGTCAAAGATGGAATGATTGTTTATTGGTGCTTTGAGGTCCTGGGTTCTCTGCTTTGATATGATGATGAATCCGAATTGAAATATGCAACTGGTGAGAGCTATCTGAATTGGGAAAAACCAGGTTTGATCCCGAAACATGGCAAGAGTAACGACTTGACCGTGCGGCCTACAAAGTTATCAGGCAAGCAGGTGAAAGCCCTGCAAGAGCAATTCCCATTTTGGCTCTGTAGTTATATCTGACATCAGGGGAGGGTGACCTTCCTTGGTGAAAGCTCAGAAGTAAAAGCCACATTTAGTGTGGTGAGCAAGTATGAGGGCCGCAGCGAAAGCGAACATGTGTGAGAAGCGTCGTAACTTTAGAAGGGGATGTTAAGCCTGTGGTCAAAGGGTGATTACTACTACTGATAGGCAAGGAAATGGGATATGCACCTATCAGGTCCTCCGGCGTAGAGCAGGTGGCAATCATACAGTGTCTGGTAGCCAAAGGAGGGAAGGTCTGGGTTGCAGTCAGGATAGCCCTTGAATGACAAGGACTCTTTGTATAACCGTAAGGGAAGTCAGAGAGAGCGACCCAGACTGGCGGATGAGGCCGTAGGAGCAATGACGGTAAGGACAACATAACCTTACCAGAGCAAAGGGCCTCTGGGTAGTGGGCGGCTATCTGAGAGCCGCGGTAGTCCTTATTGGCAAAAGCCTAGTAAAGGGACAATAAAAGCGGAAAGCTCAATGGTAGCCTGAGGATGTGTATAAGCCATGAGGAAGCAGGGTATATCTGGGCTAGATTTAACCGGTATGTCCTCTGATGAAGGTCACATCCGAATCCACACTTGAAGCCGTACTGTGGGAAAACCCGATGTACGGAATTTTAGGGGAGGAATAGGAAACATAGAACCTGTGAGGGTGTCTTCCGCAGACACTTAATCGACATTGCGGGTGACTGGTTATGGTCACGAATTGGCCTTACAGGTTGCTGTGCGCCTATTCCTTACCCGACCCACTTTCCACATTTTAATCACTTAGCTTGGCCCCACCCATTTGACTGACTGCACGAACATCCCCTTTTAAATC
>DATKZQ010000177.1:0-19254 GCA_035527895.1 Desulfatiglandales bacterium | reverse complement strand
ATTGGCGCCACTATCCTCAATGAGCTTGATAAAGTCAATATTATCCACACACGCACCGTCAATCAGTATTCGAGGTGCCTTTGTACACGGCGCTTCTTTTCTCTGCGTGAGTTTTTCTAACACCTCATCAAATAATTCATTAGATTCAGTAACAGGCAGACTCATCCCTACGGTCAATATCTTTGCTAATTCTGCTCCTGAAACTAACGGTGGGTCTTGCTTTCTCAATTCATACAGGGCCTTTGCCTTGTCCCTGTTTTCATTGTACAGATCAATTGCTTGAGCAAGGTCATCATCTGAAATCTCTTTGCCAACAAATCGTCCCAGACTTTTTCTAAATGTATTCAGCTCTGCAATAAAAAATTCCATTGATGATGCGCTGAGTGTGTGAGGAACATTAATAAAATGGGAGTAGGGCAGTCCTAACGAATACCGCCAGGTACTGTATGTTCTGGCCATACTATCGCAGGCATGGGGAATAATGAGACCGTCAGAAAAATCATATCGCCCCTTTAATGACACATCAAAGCAACTCCGCATAAAAGGGCATGCGATGGTCTCTAAATTGGTATCTCCCTTGGTGATCGGTTCATGCACATCACCCTGTATTCTGAAAGGTACACATCCTGCTGCTGTAATAATCTCCACTGGAACAAGCGAGCAAAGATAGGCTATTACTTTCTGACCCTGATCTTTCAGTTCTCGTGCCCTAAGCCCATAGTTTCGATAATAGTTTTCAACCTTAGACAAGATGTCACTATTTTTTTCATTCATCAGCTATATCTCCTTTTTATTATCTATCAAGTGTCCAGTATTGAAAAAATTTAACACATTTATTACATTTTTACCCGTAAAGATGGCTACTTTGTAGCCACAAAGTAATTAAAATACTATAACATGTCAATATATTCTCGCTTCTCCTAAAGATCTCCTATCCAGTCTTATTAATTCAAGGTTTTGGAATTTCTACAACTCATTGAAATTAGAGAACTTTTATAGGCAGTTGATATGCTGTCTATATGTCACTCCCTGGCCCAGACCTGATTTTTAAGCACAGATTCCACGAACTCAGCTCCTGAAATATTACAGTGAAAACAGCGTATTACAGGCAATTCAAGCTAGGGCGAGCCATTGATTCAACCCGCCCGCCTCGCCTGAGCGAGAGCGACCCGCCTGCCATTGCAAGGCACGAGCGGGCAGGTGACGGGCAGGTACTCCAATTGGGGCGAAGCCCCTAAGTTCGGCAGTGAGAAAAAATCATTGTATTTTGAAAAAAATTTGTTGTTTTTCTTTTCAAATTATATATTTTATTCTATAAGGAGGTACGAGATGAAGACAGAGAACACAGAGATAATAGCCAGCTACGATCAAGACTCAAAAAGATATCACAGGTATGTGATTGACGAAGGCCAGGGGATTGTTGGGAATATTTATGTCCCAAAAGGGAAAGAGATTCCAAAGGAATTAAAAATTACCCTTCGGGTTAAAGAATAACAGCACCCTTCAAAAAAAAGTCCTGCCCTTACTTTTTTCTTTCCATAATTAAAAATCTCCATTTAAGGATTGACAAATGGGTAAAGATTTCTTATATAATTGCCGATATAAATAAAAATAATATAAGATAATCTTATTGCAGGAGAGAGTAATGGAATCCAAAAATAGCAAGGAAGAGGTCCTGGATAAAAGGATTGTAGATGCAAGAGAGGCAGCAGGCTTTACCATTATTAAAGCAGCTCGAAAACTGGGATTTAAAAACTACCAGACTCTCTCTGCCATTGAAAAAGGTGCGAGGAAGATAAATGCCCATGAATTGATTATGATAGCTCGGTTATATGGCAGGAGTCTTGACTATTTCTTAGAATCCGACATTGCTCCCGATCCTGTCCCCTTGTGGAGAAAGATGGCAAAAACAGACGTAAATAAAGTACAGCGACAGTTTCTTTCTTTTCTCGAAAATTATAGTAATCTGGAACACTTGCTTGGTCTCAAACGACAATGGAAAGATATTCAGAAAAATTATGATCGGGATGATTTCTCTGACAATGGCTTTGAGCGGGCCGATAAACTCGGCGCTGATATTCATAATTTTCTCGACCTGGGTTCTCGCCCTTCCTCGAACCTGCTTAATGTGCTCGAAAATAAGTTCCGTTTCAAAATCCTCCATTTACCTTTAAGGGATGGTGTATCCGGTGCCAGTGTTGTGGATAACATCTTGGGGGTTGGAATTCTCATCAACGCCAATGATGCGCCATGGAGAAGAAATTTTGATCTGGCACATGAATTATTTCATGTGATAAGCTGGAATGTCTTTTCTTCTCAAGAAATTGGCAATGGTACAATAAAAACCAGGCCAGAAAAATACGCAGACATCTTCGCTTCAAGTCTGCTCTTACCTGAAAATCATCTCCTCGATTCACTCAAAGAAACGGCTGCTAACAATGAAGTCAGATTCATCGATATCATTGAGCTGGCCAAAGATTTCGGTGTTTCAACAGAAGCAATCCTTTGGAGGCTTGTCAACCTGAAAATACTTAAGCAATCCCAGGCGCAGAAGGTCCTGGATAACCAGAAATTCCGTGATCTGGATCGCAGTACGCGTCGAAAATTGTATAAAGGTGACAGGCCGTCCAAGTTTCCTTCAAGATTTATATCTCTTGCTTGCAGATGCTTGATGGAAGGCAAGATATCAAGAGGCACCTTTGCAGGATATCTGGAAATAGATCGGGCTGAGATAGACGACTATTTGGATGAAGTTGGATTTGTGGAAGAAACCTATGCGAAGATTGCTACTGCTTGATGCCGATGTTATCATTGATCTTCATGCTCTCGACCTGTTTGAAAAAGTAAGCAAAGCTTATGATATCTGTCTTACCCGCAATGTTTTTGAGGAGGCAAGATATTACAAAAAGGACGGGGCAAAAATAGTCATTGACATCAAAGATGTTACAATAATTGAAGATGTTACCCTTGAAAGCTTGAGAAAGGTGAAAAGGGAAGCAAAGGAGGCGAGGCTAGGAATAGATTCTGGAGAGTCCACATCAATAGCTTATTTAATACAAGCAGAAGAAGAAATAACCTTTTGCACTTGTGACCAGGCAGCGATTAAACTTATCGCTTATATGGAGCTTGAGCAAAAAGCGATCAGCCTGGAAAAGGCCCTTCGAAACACAGGGTATAGTAAAAAAAAGCTGTATCCGAGGCATCTTGAGAAGACCTTCAACAAATACCTTAACGAGGGAAAAACGCTGAGGATTCAATTCAAAAGGCTTATATAGCTTTGATATAAAAGTCATGCCAGGCCTCAATAGAAAGAATTTAAGGCTTGCGAGAGGGCACTTGCTCATCAGGAAAAGTGTGGGGGAAAAGGCGATACACTGTTTTGCGCACATTCTACACTCCTTGGTTTTGGGATCTTTTTTCACCTGTTGTAAATATTACACTTCCCAAAAATAATAGGTATCCCCTCTACCCATTTCATACCCACTAAAATCCCCCTTGATTTTTTTAAGAAAATGTGTGTGTTCTACAAACAGTGTATTTTTTGATATAAAAACCCAAGAAACAAACCTTAATTGAAGGTGCTATGCCTTAAAATCCAAGACACCATTTATTAAAAAGAGTTAACATCATGGACTTTGTCAAGCGATTTCATATCACAAACTCTAGTTTCAGTATTTTTCAATTTCAATATAAATTTTGTTTTGCAGTAATATAACACTGCATATAGGCAGTATAATCTGAAGTTAATTGCTGCGAATGGATACCGAAGAGGAAAAAAAACTCATTCAAGAAATCAAGCAGGCCATTGCAAATAGTCGGGGCTATGCTGACCATTTTGGCTGGTCCCCAGATCGCGATATAGAGGAGTATGGCGTCGTAAAATCTCTTTGTAACTCACTCAAGAAGGAAGGTAACTCTTTTATTGATTGTAACAGCATCATGATTCGAGGGCGTGGAAACGATCCGCCAGATTGCGAAGCCAAAGATGTCGATGGAAATACTATTGGTGTTGAGGTCACTGAACTCGTTGATCCAAACGCAATCATGGCTTTTAAAAACAATCAAGTATATGCGTGGGCTGAATGGGACAAAGCTAAACTGGTTGATGCTATCAGTAAGCGACTAGATGCAAAAAATACTCCTGAACGAATCAAAGGTGGTCCTTACGAAAAATATATTCTTATAATCCATACGGATGAGCCTATTTTGGACGTTGATTATGCCAACAACCTGCTCAAAAAGCATCGCTTTAATAAGCGCAAATTAATTGACCGGGCATTTTTGCTTATTTCGTATGATCCGAGATACCAAACTGATCCATACATAGAACTTGAATTTGCCGGCACTTAACCATCAACTCGAGAGGACGCGGCGATAAATCGCGCCACGCCTCTCAGCCGAGCTGTTAGACAAGGGCACAAAATGAAAACAACTGACCTCATATATCTTGAAACAGATGATTCCTGCGCTATATGCGGTGCAAAGGGAATTGGTATTCTTTCCGAGCATCATGTTGATAGCAATAGGTCAAACAACGAGTATGATAATCTTATTGTTCTATGTCATAACTGTCACCACAAAATCACAAATAATAAAGGCCTATCAGAAGAAGAAATAACAGATAGAAAAAGACATCTTATCAATAAAACCATAACCACTTATGGCTTAAATGCTATGAAGATTGCAAAAAGAAACAATTTCGGCGTTATAGCTATGCCATTCCTTCTATACCACTTGGTGGACTTGGGCTATATGAGCAAGGAGGAAGATCAGATGGGTTATGGAGATCAAAATGATGCCACAGCCAGGTTTGCTATTACTGGTAAGGGAAAAATTATTCTTGATAAATGGTTTGCCTAACGAGGCCCTTAACCAGAGTGTTTACCGTGCCCGGTTAGCACCTAATGAGCTTGGCCGTTCGACTAGAAAATGAAATGTAAATACTCATTTCCCATAAAAGGTCACGTTCGATTCCCAGCTGGTATCAGTTTCTCCGTAGGTGACAGGATTTATCAATTCGAAGAAAAAAAATGAAGGGCGCAAATCTTTTTTTGTGAGCGCCGATGAAAACCGGCAATAAGTAGGGACTGAAAGTGTCCTATGATGAAGGACGAGCCATCCACATCAGCCCTGAGTCATGCATTGGTAATGGTGACATTACCGATGAAGCGTTGACAAGGGAAAGTGCAGGCTGAGTATTGAGCCTCGTAAGAGATTTAAATCCACGTGCCGATGTACTTCAAAAATACAGAAGGCAATATTTTATAGACCGCAATGGCAAGGGATATAAGGACGTGGCGGGGTCGGAGACCTCATACATGCATGGAAGCTTTTTGTGCGGGAATCGGGAGGCCCTGTATCTGACCTTAAGTGAGATTGCAATAAGGTACGCATTGAAAATCCTGAGGGAGCAAAGCAATGATGAACGGATACAGGGAGTCTGACAGCCTCATAGTATCGAGGAAACCTTTGAACAAAGCAGGTGACAACAAGCCTATGGCGGAAAAGGTGGAGAAAAGAAGGCTGGCTATGAGGAATCCATCCAAGCGAAACAGAAGCCAGGCACAGAGCTGGATAATTCTGCCAAATGAGCTGGAGAGGATACGGTATGCAGCACGGAACGCATGTGCGTCAACGCTTGAAGCAGGAGCCCAGTGCATTAGTAGTGCACGCTGGGATCTGTACGGGGAGTGCCGGGTAACCGGCATTCCTACCGTGAACAATTGTTAACCAGTAAATCGTGCCGGGAAATATGAAATGAAGGGCTTTGCCGGCATCATGGATAATGATTGGTTTGCATACGTAACCCTGCTGAAGGAGGATTGGCCTAAGGCTCAGGGCTTAAGGCACAAGGCAACCAAATCTAATTGGGCAAAGTCGAATCGTGAAATTCCACATGTGTAAATTATTCGGTAATAAATCATGCCACGCATTCAACAAGAGCCTGGAGTAAAGGGAAGTCAAAAATGGATTCAGAAGCTCGTCAACTAAAAGCCTGATCTGCTTAACAAAGATTCTCTGAACTGTACGGTTAGTATAGAGGGAGTCAAGCCTCGACAACTGACATGCGACTTTAGCTCAGGGCTTGTTTAATTCGCTCTGGGTTCATCGGGAGTTGGAATATCCGGACCCCGATGGCGTCATAGATGGCATTGGCGATGACACCTCCCATACAAATGATCGCGGGTTCACCGCCTCCTTGAGGAGCGGCCTCCTTATCGTCTATCAGGACTGTCTCAATTTGGGGAAGCCAGGAAAATCTCGGGATTTCATAGGTGTCGAAATTCAGATCAAATATCTCCCCGCCCTTGAAATGAATATCTTCTCTCAAAGCGTATCCCAGCCCCATGGTGATACAGCCCTCTATCTGTATTTTTGCACCCTTAGGGTTGATGCATAATCCCATATCCTGTGCGCATACCACCCGCTTCACTTGAACATGCCCTGTGTTTTTGTCCACTTCCACTTTAGCCATATGAGCCACATAGGTGCCTGCATCAATACCAGTGGCAATTCCCCATCCACGACCGCTGGGAGCTTTGGCTGGCTTCCAGCCGAATTTCCTCGCAACAGCTTTGAGGACTCGGATCATCCTTTTGTCCTTCAGATTTTTCAAGCGAAATTCAAGGGGGTCAATTCCGGCCTCTGCTGCCAGGATATCTATATGCGATTCTCTGGCAAAGGTGTTGGTATTATTAGCGGGGGCACGCCAGGCACCGGTCTTGAACGGATGAGAACCAGGTGTTCCTCTCCACCCTTCGCCATACGCCACAGTGCGGTGATGAGGGATGTCATAGAAGTGGGATGCCCCCCTTTCTCCAGCATAATACACGCCATAATCCCACAGGGTAATCAGCCCTGAGCCATTGACTCCTGCCTTTATCTTGACTACAGCGGCTGGGCGAAAGGTATCATAGAAAAATTCCTCGGCCCGAGTCCATGCGACCTGGACAGGTTTACCACTCAATTTGGCCAGCTTAGCCGCTTCCACGGCTTGCTGATTTTGGGTTTTCCCCCCAAAGCCTCCTCCCACAAAAGGCGTGATAACTCGGACATGCTCGACCGGAAACCCCAGGGCCGAGGCTGCCTCTTGCTGGAGGCGGAAAGGCGTTTGAGTGGATGCCCATATGGTAGCCTTGTCCCCCTCGATTTTAGCCAGGGCAGTATGGGTTTCGATCGGTGCATGGGCCACATAGCCATCCAGATAGGTGTTTTCGACTACAGACTTGGAGATTCTTTTTCCTTCAGCCAGGTTTCCCCCTTGCGAAACGACCTGCCCTTCAGGGGCAACTTTAACAAGGTGATCAAAGATGGTTGTTTCGTCCACTGTGGCTACAGGCTTCATCCACTGGGCTTTGACCTGGTTTAACGCTTCTTCTGCCAATTCAGGATCTTCATGCACAACAGCAATAAGATCATCGGCCTCGATAACCCGAGCGCCTTTAATCTTTTTGGTCGCAGAAGTATCCACACGAATCAACCTGGCATCATGGGCGGGAGGCCTCACGATCCTGGCATAAAGCATGCCGGGTTCCCGAATGTCTCCGGCAAACTTGGCTTTCCCAGTAACTTTGTCCTCTGCATCCCTGCGCAAAACCGGGACTCCCACAATCGTGAAATCCGAAGCCTTTTCCAACACCGCTTCCCTCTTCAGTCGTCTGGCAATCTTCTTGCCTTGGGTGAGCTGAGCATAGGTGACCCTCTTTTGGCTTTGAGACGTATGGAATATGACCCCGCCCTCAACTTTAAGCTGGGAAGGAGAGGTCTGCAAGTATTCGGCTCCCAACTCAATAAGAACCGCCCGGGCTTCGGCTGCTGCCGCCCTCAAAGGAGGTCCAAAAAAGCGTGTGCTCATGGAACCAAAAGTCCCCATATCCCAAGGACATACGGCAGTGTCACCCATCACCATATCCACTGAATCTAGAGGAACCTCGAGTTCATCGGCCAGCATCTGGGCCAATGAAGTGATAATGCCCTGGCCCATCTCTATCTTACCCGTGAAGCATGAGACCCGGCCATCTTCGCCGATCCTGAGAAAGGCATTGAAATCACCAGGAAGGCTCTCGCGAATCCTCCGCTGACGCGGTCGTTCCTGGGCGGCTAGAGAATCGCCGAGGGAGAAAAGGATGAAGAGACCTCCTCCCATCAATCTCAGGAACTCTCGCCGGCTGAGAGGAAAGGCGGGTTTTATGTCATAAAAATCAAGGTCAAGAGGGTCGTCTTTTTTCACAGCACCGGACCTCCCTTCATCTCACCGACTGCATTCTGAATAGACAGAATAATGCGCTGATACGATCCACATCGGCAGAGGTTTTCATTCATACCCTCTCTGATTTGTTCAAGGGTAGGCCGAGGATTTTGGATCAATAAACTATACGCAGTGAGCACCATCCCCGGGGTGCAATATCCGCATTGAAGGGCATCGTGCTTGATAAAGGTTTCCTGCAGGGGATGAAGCCTACCGTTTCGTGCCAGACCCTCGATGGTCAAGATTTCTTTAGCATCGACATCTTCAACAGGAAACTGGCAAGAACGGACGGGTTCGTTGTTAACCAGTACGGTACAAGCTCCGCATAACCCCTCACCGCAACCATACTTGGTACCCGTAAGACCGAAATCCGTGCGTAATACCCAAAGGAGCATGCGCTCGCGGTCAAGGACCAGACTCTTCGGCCGCCCGTTGAGCTTAAAATGGATTGTCTTTCTCATTCAATCCTCCTCCTAAAAGATCAATCTGAAAAGATCTTCCTGATTCAGGGCGATAAGAACGCACTATCTGAAGCCATGAGTATAAGAAAAAACGGGCATATGTGTCAAGGAGAAGCCATCACAGGTAGCGTATCATAATTTGTGAAATAAGAGACATCCTTAACTACGTTGAATAACTGAAGTCGTCAAGGCAATGAAAGAACAAGAGAAGTAAAGGGATCAAGTCCCAGTTAAATAGGCCCCAGTTAAATTGCCTTTGAGGATTTAACCCCAGTTGAACACCCAGAGGGTCCCCCAGTGAAATACGCCCCAGTTAAATAGCCTTTGAGGATTTAACGGGGTAAACTTCGCTGTTACAGGAGTAAATTTCACCCCGATGGAATAAACGGGAAAATAACATTCCATTCGGCAGGCGGGGTGAACCCGGTTCAACGGGATCTACGCTTCGCTTCGACAGGCAGGATAAATCTTTTTTTGACAATTGTTACATAGTAAACAGTTCCTGGAAACATGAAATGAAAGGGTTTACCCCGACCACAGAAAGCCACGGCTTTAGTCCCGACCTTTTGTGGTCGGGATTACGATCGGGATGTCGTGCCGCTAAGTCCCGCCGTTCGCGAAGCGAATCGGCGAAACTAAGTGGTGCCACGGGCTTTCCCCGTGGGGCTCCACAGGCGTCACGGATAATGATTGGTTTGCGTTTCTTTCACAGCAGCCACTTTTACCTAAAATACCCCGCCAGAAAGACGGCGGGCAAGCCCGCCAATTTGCCCCTTTTGGGGCAATAAATCCTCCAAAGACCTGTCTTTACCTAGTTGCTTTAAGACATTACCGTCCAACGAATTCCACAAAAGGTCTTCAACAACAACATCATGTAGGCATTGTGTGCTTGACACACAACGATAGTTTCCCTATATTCCTTCTCATAAAAAGGGAGTTCTTATCAATCCTGGCAAGGAGTGTACGTTCAAAATCTTATTAAAAAATATTGTGGTATGTTTACTCTATAATATCGTATAAAATAAGGTTAAGGGTTTCAAGAAATTCGATGATCTAAAATCTCAAGGCATGACTGTTTACGTACAAGGGATACCATGTGGTAGGGGAGCCAGTCAGTCTTTTCAGATGCAATAGTGGTTGCAATAATGAGGTTGTAAGCTCCGAACACATGCGTTCTTGGAAAGATAACGAGTGAAAATCACCAGTATTGTCATGGCCCAGCCCCAACAGCTCGGGTTAGTTGACATAGATACATAATAGTGCATATATAATATAACCTTAAGGGAGGTGTAACTATGAAGAAACTCATAATGCTGTTGTTGATTGTTTTCATGGCTCTTTCTGCATATCCAGCAGAGCAGGCCCTGGCTGAGAAGGCAAAAGAGGAGGGTAAAGTCGCGTTTTACGCCAACATCACGGCCATCCAACCCATCATGGGGGAGTTCACCAAGGTTAAGGGCGTCAAGGGAGAGTATACGAGGATATCTACCTCGAAATTCCTCGCGACCGTCTTGACGGAGCACCAGGCCGGAAAGCTTATGGCCGACGTGCTTCAGGCACCCCTGCCGATCATGAACCTCCTGAAGGATAAGGGTGTCCTGGCCTCATACCAATCCCCCGCTGCAGCCGGCTATCCCGAATGGACGAGAAAAGACGACAAGATTCAGATTTTCGGCATCGAATACGTCGCCCTGATTTACAACAAGGAGCTTGTCAAGCCGGAGGACGTTCCCAAGCGGTATGAGGATCTGACGGACCCCAAATGGCAGGGAAAGATCGTTATGGCCAACCCCTCTGCCCATGCGACCACCATTTCCTGGCTCATCGGACTGAAGGAGAATGTGTTCCCCTCGGAAGAGGCCTGGATGAAGTTCGTCAAGGGGCTCGCGGCCAATAAGCCGATGTTCGTCACATCCTTCGGCCCCACCCCCGCACCGGTGGAGAGCGGCGAGAAGCTGATCGCCATATCTATGCCGAAATACATCATCACCAAGGCACCTGCCCCTCTGGATTGGGCCAGGGTTGAACAACCCTTGCTGGGCACCCCCCGGGGAATCTCCATCACCGCCACCGCCCGGCACCCCAATGCTGCCAAGCTGTTCGTGGATTACTGGCTGTCCAGAGATGCCATGAAGATGCTGGCCGATAAGGTGGGTGAGTACGTTCTCCACCCGGGTGTCTATCCCCCCATTGACGGCATCGACCAGGCAAAAGTCCTGCCCATTCGGGTGCTGTCGGATGACGAAATCCGCTATTGGGGAGACGAATTCAAGAAGATTTTTTAAGTGCCGAAGGGCGTTTTTCCCCCGCTCATTCCAACAACTTCGTGGTCCTGAGATCGAGTGCCCTCGGTCTCGGGACCTTATCAGTAGCGAGCCATGGAGATTCAAATCAAGAGCCTGAGCAAGGATTTTTTCTCTGAGGGCAAGAGGATCAAGGCCCTGGCGAATGTCGATCTGACGATTCCGGCAAATCAAATCTTCACCCTCTTAGGCCCGAGTGGGTGCGGCAAGACCACCCTGCTGCGGTGCATTGTCGGATTGGAAACGCCGGACTCGGGAGAGATCGCGATCGGGGAGGAAATCGTCTGGTCCGAGGAAAAGAACATCTTCGTGCCCCCGGAAAAACGGGGGCTGAGCATGGTGTTTCAGACCTATGCCATCTGGCCCCATATGAACGTCTTCGATAACGTCGCATACCCCCTCCAAACCCGAAAGGAACCCAAAGAGGACATCAAGAGGAAAGTCGAGAGGACATTGCGGTTTGTGCAGATGGAGGGTTTCGAGAACCGCCCGGCGACGAAATTGAGCGGCGGCCAGCAGCAGCGCGTGGCCCTGGCCCGGGCCTTGGTTGCCGAGCCCAAGGTGATCCTGTTCGACGAGCCTCTGAGCAACCTGGACGCCAAGCTGAGAGAAGAGACGCGCAAGGAGTTGCGAAGCTTTCTCACCGAATTGAAAATCACGGCCGTGTACGTGACCCACGACCGGATTGAAGCCCTGTCGCTGTCCGACACCGTGGCGGTGATGAGGGACGGGCGCATCGTAGAGATCGGGACACCCAAAAAGATCTATTTCGATTCCGATCATCGATTCGTGGCGGATTTCATTGGCCGTGCGAACCTGATCGACGGTAAGGTGAAGGCCGTTGAGGATTCTTACACGATTATCGATTCCGGCATCGGCACCATCGCCTGTCAAAAATGTCCCGATTTATCGCCTGGAAATGCGGTGACTCTCTGCATCCGCCCTGAGTTCATCAAGTTAATGGAAGGAGACACCGGAGACGGCCGCAACATCTTCTGGGGAAGGGTGGAATCCCTAATCTTCGTGGGAGAGGCCTACGAGGGTGAGATCAGCATCACAGACACTCGCCTGATCACCAGGATAGAGCCAACCGCCAACGTCAAGGAAGGGGATGAGATCGCCCTTTCCTTCGATCCGGATCACTGTTTCGTGCTCTCGAAATGAGCAGAACGATGCTTACTACCAGAACGACACTGACGCCGAGCCTTATTGCTATTGTGGGCTTTCTAACGGTATGTCCCGTGGTCATGCTTGTTTTCGGAAGCTTCTCTGAGGGCCTGGGAGCCTTCGGCACCTTCACCCTGGAAAAATACATCCGATCCTATACCGATCCAGCTCTCGCCAGCATCATTGTAAATACGGTCATATTCATTATCGGCTCTGCCCTTGTCGCCACCGTCCTTGCCCTGTTCCTGGCCTATCTGAATACCAGAACCAATATCCCGTTTAAATTCCTGTTCCGGATCATCTCCATTATCCCGATGATGATACCCCACATCCTCTTCTCCGTGAGCTGGGTTCTTCTCCTGAATCCCTCCAATGGTATACTCAACCTCTTGTTGCGAGAGATCCTCAGCCTGGAGGGCGCTCCGTTCAACATTTATACGCTGCCGGGAATGATCCTGGTGGAGGGGCTGCTGGATCTGCCCATCGCCTATCTGATCCTCGCCCCGGCCATGTCGTCTTTTGACGTCTCATTGGAAGAGTCTTCCAAGGTGTGTGGGAGCTCGGATCTTCGCACGCTGGGCAGAATTACCCTGCCGGTTCTCAGGCCTGCCATCTTGTCCTCCGTCATACTGGTCATCGTGCGGAGCTTGGCGTCCTTCGCCGTTCCCTCCATCATTGGCATGCCAGGGCGGATATATGTATTGTCGACCCATATCTACCGCATCATCGCTACCGGTTTCGCCGCAGACTTCGGCATGGCGGCGGCGGTGGGCATGAGCGTCCTGGCGACGTCCATTTCGCTCATTTACCTCTATCGCTACCTGACCTCGGAGAGCGAGAAATACGTAACGATCTCAAGCAGGGGATACCGGCCCACCGTGATCAATCTGAAGAATGCCAAATATCCTCTTTTTGGAATCGTTGCCCTTATTTCCTCTGTTTTGATCGTGCTGCCGGTTCTGGTACTGTTCTACACCTCCCTTATTCCCTACTCCATGGTGCCGAGCGCGAAGGCCTTCGCCATGATGAGCTGGAAGAACTGGATGGAAGTGCTAAGGGATCCCATCTCCTTGCTTTCCTTGAAAAACAGCGTTTTCCTGGGCATTGGGGGAGCTACACTGGGGGTGATCCTTTCTATCTTCGTCGCCTACACTATCGTCAAGATCCGCACCCCCGCCGCCGGCGCTCTGGAATCGTTAAGCTTCTTGTCCTTTTCCTTTCCCGGGATCGTCGTCGGTGTGGGCTTCATGTGGTTCTTCGTCCGAACGCCCCTGTATGCCACGATTTGGTCGCTCCTGATCGGCTACATCGCCACGTACCTTCCTTACGGGATTCGGCCGATGACCAGCGCCTTCGTACAAATTCATAGTCACCTCGAAGAATCCTCCAGGGTCTGCGGCGGGGGAACCCTCTATACGCTGCGCCGGATCGTAATCCCCTTGCTGATCCCCGGGATCGTATCGGGATGGATCCTGATGGCCACCATGTTCGTCCGGGAACTGACCCTCTCGGTCGTGCTCTCCAGGCCGGGAACCGAAGTCCTGGCTGTACAGATCCTCCGCTTTGCCGAGGACGGCTTGTGGGGGCAGCTCTCCGCCCTGGGAATTATGATGATTTTCATCTCCACGACCCTGGTGGTCATCGCTTCGGTGATCGGGGCAAAACTGACGAAGATAGAAACTGTTATTTCGTAAAGAGGTGTAAATTCCAAAAAGATTTGACTAAGAAATGCGCGAGAATTAAATCATGAACCAGCGCAAGAGGGGACGTAGTCTCTGAATGAACTTATGCGAAATAAAGGGGTCAAGTCCCAGTTAAATAAGCTGCTCCACAGTTGAATAAGTTAAGGCATTCAACGGGGTGAAAATTCCACGGGATAAATCTTTTTTTGAGAGCGCCGATGAAAACCGACAAGAAGCAGGGACTGAAAGTGTCCTATGATGAAGGAGGAGCCATCCACATCAGTCCTGAGTCATGGTAGAAATGGGACGCTCTTAAATTTTTAAATAAAAATTATAGGTCAGGATTGAATCTTAGAGGAGGACTCAGGTTCTAAAGCAACTTAAAATTGGAAGCTGGTCTGAATTTGCGGCTCAAATCTTTTTCTTGCCACAATCACCTCTTCGCTTATCGCTAGTGAATTTTTGAAATAGTACTCAAGGGAGGGGTCTGAAAATTCTAACCTTTACCCAAAACAGTCCGCCATAATAACGGCGGGTAAACCTTGAGCTAAAATCGGTAAATCTAATCAGAGATCAGGATTTGAATCGTGAATTTTCACTTCTATCAGCAAAGATTATTCTCCTGCCCCCTTTTTTCCTATTATCCCTTCCCACACTCATCTATTCACTCGAAACAAAAAGACCAGAGCATCCTGAGCTGTATATGTCATTGACACACCATGGTAAATTCCATATACTCCTGCCCACGGAAAGAGAGTCCTATCAACATGACTTGCCTTTTCATTCCCCCCATATTCGATATCTTGGCAATTTAATGGCATAAAGAGAAAGGATGATAAGAGAACAACCCGCATACTTACTGGTGAAAGATCGATCTAATCTTAGCCGCATAGCCGTCAGACTTGAAAGGGAGACGGCGATAGGTGTGGATCTCGAGGCTGATTCAATGTTCCACTATCAGGAGAAGGTCTGCCTCATCCAGATCTCCACGCCCTTACAGGATATCCTGGTGGATCCTCTATGGTTGGATGATCTCTCACCCCTTTCTCCGGTCTTTGGAGACCCAAATATCCGAAAGGTGTTCCATGGGGCCGATTATGATATACGCTCCCTGTACAGAGATTTCGATATTGAAGTGAACTCTCTCTTCGACACCCAGATTGCGGCAAGGTTTCTTGGGATCAGGGAAACGGGTCTTGCCCGCCTCCTCAAAGAGAGGTTGGGAGTGCTTGTTGAGAAGAAGTATCAGAAAAGGGACTGGTCAGAGAGGCCATTGCCTGCTGCCATGCGTGCCTATGCGGTTCAGGATACTTGTCACCTCCTCTCCCTCAGCCGGATACTGGAGAAAGAACTGCGGGTCAAGGGCAGGCTTTTCTGTGTGGAGGAAGAGTGTGAACTTCTAAGCAAGGTGCGCCCTGTTCCTCCGAACGGTAATCCGCTCTTCCTGAGATTCAAGGGAGCCAGCATGCTTGACCCCAGAGGCCTGGTAGTACTGGAATTGATCTTGCAATTAAGGGATGATACGGCCAGGCGCAGGGATCTTCCCCCCTTTAAGATCCTCGGAAACGAACCGATCATGGAGATCGCGGAGAGGAGGCCGGTGACCGAAAGAGACCTTGGGCGTATAAAGGGATTGAGTGCCAGGCAAGTAAGGATGTTGGGCCGTTCCATCCTGAAAAAGATAGATGAATCCACAAAGCTGCCGGAAAATGAAATCCCGGTATTCCCCAGGACTACCGAAGAGCAGACCGGTGACAAGGTGTCAAAGAAGGTAAAGGCCCTTAGGGAGTGGAGGGAGCAAAGAGCAAAAGAGATGGGCATCGATCCCTCTCTTGTATGCACAAACGCCCAGATACAGTCTCTCGCCCTTGCACATCCCAAAAGGCTGAAAGATCTGGAGGGCATCGATACCATAAGGGCATGGCAAAGAAGGCTATTTGGCAGTGAGATCTGCCACATCCTGAAGGGCATCGTAAAGGGGGACGTTGGGACAAATCTTGTATAACGGCCCAAGTCTCCGTTTGACTTATGTTAAATCAGTGAGCGTTCCAGGAAATACTAGATGAAGGGCTTTGTCGGCATCACGGATAATGAGTGGTTTGCATTTCTCTTCACAGCAGCTATTTTTTTACCGAAAATAGCCCGCCAATCCGCCATAAAAACGGCGGACAAGAAAGACGGCGGATAAAAAATGACGGCGGGCAAGCCCTCCAGACAGACGGCGGGTATAACCCGCCAGACGAACGGCGGGCAGGCCCTCCAAAGACCTGTCTTTACCTCGTTGCTTTAAGACATTAGCATCCAACGAATTCCACAAGAAGTCTTTAATCACAACATCATGCAGGCATTGTGTGCTTGACACACAACGATAGTTTCCCTATACTTCTTGCCACAACAAGCGAGTTCTTATCAATAACAAAAGAGGTGGTGGTCTTACATGTTATCGATGAAAGAGAGATCGAGCACATCGCCCATCTCCCGGACCTAAATGTGAGCATTGAGGAATTGGAGAAGCGCAAGGAGGAGTATGCCAAAGAAGAGATGAAAGCGATAGAGACTGAATTGAAGAACAGCGGCTTCAAGGTCAAGACACGGATTGATAAAGGAGTCCCCTTCAGGGATATCTTGAAGGAGGAGGAAGAAGAAAAAGATGTCTCTGTTGTTGTGCTCGGATCTCACGGAAAGAGCTGCATAACGGAAATGCGCCTGGGTTCCGTGTCGGAGAAGGTTGTAAGAAAATCGAGCAAGCCTGTTTTGGTTGTAAGAAGGTAAGGCGAAAACGTGCGCAGCGTGCGCTGAGACAAGTAGAGCACTATAAGAATTTCTGCTTTAACTTGATAACCCTATTATTAATTGACGAGCGCTTTTCCGATGGCTTGACAAAAAGGGAATTTGATCGATAATAAGAGATGAAGCAGCCAGGAGATGAGTCTCAGGCTGAAGCGGAAATGTTGGAAACTGGTTAGAATTGAATAATAGGAGGGAGTTTGGATATGCTTGAAAAGATCTTATTTCCAACCGATTTCTCGGATGTATCCAAGAAGGCCCTGGGCTACATCAAACAGTTAAAGCAAGCGGGCATTAAAGAGGTCATAGTGTTACATGTTATTGATGAGCGGGAAATTGACGCTATTTTTCAACATTCCGCTGTGAGATTTGAAGACATAGTGCGGAGCATAAGAGCAGACGCCAAGAAAGAAATGGATGCGGTTGAAAGGGAATTAAAGGGAAATGGCTTTACCGTCAAAGTGAGGATTGAGAGAGGAATTCCGTTCCGGAACATATTGAGCGTCGAAGAAGAGGAGGATGTCTCTGCCATAGTCATCGGGTCTCACGGGAAGAGCAACATTAAGGATATGCTCCTGGGTTCTGAGTCAGAAAGGGTCATCAGGAAGTCCAAAAAGCCTGTTTTGGTGGTGAAGAGATAACATCCGAGTCCTAATGGAGAAATTGCCGTTGAAAGGAGCGTAGATGGCATCCTGGCTCATGGTGATTAAGGTCTTGCAAAACCAACCTGAGGGCTGGCCCGAATGAAACGATTGTCAGCCGAGGAGAATGAGAGAGGACAAAAGTGAGGGAACGGCAGGTCATGTGGTAACCCGGCCATATTGAATTCGATTAGTTCGTAAATGAAGATTTAGGCTAAAGCGTTCTGGGAACATTAAAAAAGCGTAGGGAATCATGTAAAATGAAAGGAGGAAGGAGATCATGGAAACCGTAGCACTTATTATTTCAATTGTTGCCCTAATCATAGCCATTGTGGCCTATTCCAGGACAGGAGGGGTTGCTGATTTGAAGAAGCGGGTCGAGGCTCTCACCAATGCTAGTGAGAGCATTGTTTCTAAGGCCAGCGATTCCTTGCGGGACAAGGCGGCCGATGTGCTGGGCAAGGTGGAGGATGCTGTGAGAGGAGAGGAGCAGGCGAAAGAAAAGCCCAAGACCTCACGGAAAAAGTAGGAAGGAAACAGTCAGGCGGTGCAGGATAGCGCAAATTCAGTTTGAAGAGGAGCCGGCGAATAGATGGAACAGGATTCCTGCACCAATGCCATTCCCAGGTGGGGAGGGGGCTGCAGTTTCATGCCCGCGATGATGAGATTGTAGTTATTGAGAGGGGACGTAGTTTCTGAATGAACTTATGCGAAATAAAGGGATCAAGTCCCAGTTAAATTGCCTTTGAGGATTTAAACCCAGTACGATATTTCATACCTACGCGGCCCCGATAACGGGATCTACGCTTCGCTTCGACAGGCGCGGTAAACCCTCCAGAGGCGGGTAAACTTCGCTGTTACAGGAGTAAATTTCACCCCGATGGAATAAACGGGAGAATAACATTCCATTGGGCAGGCGGGGTGAACCCGGTTCAACGGGGCACCGCGCTGCGGTATCTTCGACCCCGAGGGGCGGGATCTACGCTTCGCTTCGACAGGCAGGATAAATCTTTTTTTACAATTGTTAACCAGTAAATCGTTTCAGGAAATACGAAATAAAGGGCTTTGTCGGCGTCACGAATAATGACTAATTTGCATTCCTCTTCACAGCAGCCACTTTTACCTAAAACACCCCGCCAATCCGCCATAAAAACGGCAGACAAGAAATACGGCGGATAAAAATGACGGCGGACAAGTCCGCCAGACGAACGGCGGGCAAGTCCGCCAGACGAACGGCGGGCAGGCCTTGAGCTAAGATCGGTAAATTTTATCTGAGGGCAGGGTGTGAATATTGGAATTTTTTTCCTGTCTAAGATAAGCATGCCCACATTTTAAAAAAACCTCACCTCCTTGCCCATTATTCATGAATTATTGAAACACCAGTCAAGATGTCACCATCATGTGTTTACCGCTTACAAAATTATGGGATACCTCTCTTCATCAGGCAAGAAAAAAGCAGTTGAGGTTTTGATGAGCATACGTATACTTAAATTTGTCCCGATTTGAGTATATGGCACGCTAAACCTTGAGTTTTGGGTTGGGGGAATCAACCTCAACATCTTGTTGATTTACCCGATGAAAAGTTGCTTTACATTTAATCTTTTAGATAAGAAAATATAGCAATATAAAAGTAAGATATAGGGAGTCAAAATGAAAATAGCTGTTTTTGGTACAGGAGCCGTGGGAGGCTACTTCGGTGGTAGGTTGGCCCAGGCTGGAGAAGAAGTCATCTTTATCGCACGAGGAAAACATCTACAGGCTATGAGGGATAATGGCTTAAAAATCGATAGTATTAATGGTGATTTTATTATTCAACCAGTCCATGCAACTGATAATCCTGAAGAGGTAGGAATTGTGGATATGGTCCTGGTAGGTGTCAAAGCATGGCAGGTTTCAGATGCAGCAGTAGCTATGAAGTCTATGGTTGGGCCGCAGACCTTTGTGCTTCCGCTTCAAAATGGAGTT
>DATKZQ010000176.1:0-8054 GCA_035527895.1 Desulfatiglandales bacterium | reverse complement strand
AGTGAATCATCACCTTGCCCGAATATGGGAGGCAGGATCTTGAGGCCGGGTCTTGCTTGCAGTCTCCCTTCGATTAATGCGAGCTTGGCCTCGGATGCTGAATCCGGAAAGATAATTTGAAGCCTTTTGGGCTCGAGCCGCTCCCGTCTCATCTTTGTGAATATTTCCGCCATCCTGTTTGCCGGATAGATCAGGGCTAATCTGCCTTTTCGTTTAAGGAGTGCCTTGCTTGCAGCCAAAACGGCATCAAGTGAAACTTCGATCTCATGCCTGGCAATTGCTTTACCAACATCAGGGTTAATCCGACCGCTTTGTGCCGTCCTGTAAGGTGGGTTGCAGACAACAATGTCAGCGAACCCTGTGGAGAGTGGCAGATGTCTGAGGTCCCCTTGGATGATGGCGACCTTTTCTGCGAGCTTATTTAGGGCAACATTCCTCCGAGCCTGAGAGACCAATTCGTCCTGGAGCTCAAGGCCGACAATAAAACGGGGCTTTTTTTTTACCGCCAAAAAAAGGGAGATGATGCCGCAGCCGGCACCCAGGTCGGCCACCATATCCTCATCTCCCGTTAACACAAAATCCGCCAGGAGCAGGGCATCAACGGAGAATCTATAGCCTCTTTGGGATTGGACGATTTTCAATCTCCCATTGAGAAAGATGTCTACGGTCTCGCCTGCCTTGCTAACCACCGTCATTACCCTCTGCTCTCCGGTACCTGGATTATATCAGAAGGGTCTATCTTATTGAATACCAGCCCTGTCAAGATCTTCGGGTGAAAAAAGGTAGACTTTCGGGGCATTAACAGAGAATTCCCGGTTACCTCGATGATCTGTTCTATCTTTGTGGGATTCACCAGGAAGGCCATCTGAGTTCTTCCGGAAAGGACCGACGAGAGTGTCAAGCCGGTGTCGCTCTCATATTCAATGATCCTCTCGTCGTCCAAATCTTCCCTTCTTATGCCCATGATTCGCTGAAATACAAGGCGGGATAGGGCTAAAACATCGAGTTTCTTAAGTGCAGGGTGTAAGTCGGTGCCCAATTCTTCCCGCGCGCCAGGCTTGAGACAGAGCAGGTAGAAATCCCTGGATCCCTTGTAGTAAAAACCGATAGCGGTGGTATCGCGACCGTGAGCACTGAGTTGGCTAAGAAAACCCTTCGTCGCCTCTTTCTGATCGTTTTCTGAAAAAGGGAAGGAGAGGATATCAAACCATTTTCGAGCAGCCGAGAGGAATTGTTCGGCCCTGAAATCGGGATATGACTTGAATAGCCGATGGTAGGGCAATATGGCCAATCCCTTATCGGCCATGTTAGTCAGATACATCATGACGTAATCATAGGGCCTCTCAAGCTCGTGGACTCCGTAACGAGATCGCATGAGGTTTCTGAAATTTCGAGCTGATTCGTAGCGATGATGTCCGTCGGCAATGATAATTGGCTTCGGCGACATCTCATGAACAATGGCACTGATAATTGGGGCCCTATTGACCTCCCACATCCTGTAATAATAGCCACCCTTTTCCCGGAAGGATATCTTTGGCGGAGAATCCTTTATCTCCTCAAGCGTGCTCAAGACAGTATTGGGCTTATCCTCATAGAGCCCGAAAACCGGGCTAAATTGAGCACTACAGGCCCTCATCAGTTTCAATCTGTCTTCGCGGTGAACAGTAAAGGTTTTTTCGTGAGGAAGGATTACCGATGAATCATGTTCCTCTATTCGGACCAGTGCAATAAACCCCCATCGGGTTCTTCTCTCGCTTTGGTCCGGGAGTTCATATTCAGTAGATACCAGATAGATGCAGGGAAGTTGGGGTCTGACCAGGATTCCTCCGGACTCCCATCTTGAAAAGATATCTGCTGCCCTGGTATATCTGTTATCCCAATCAGAGTCACCGATCTTCCTTTTCCCCAGGATTAGCCGTATGACATTGTAAGGATCAATTTCATAGTACTCGTCCTGTTCCCTCTCAGAAATGACATCATAAGGGGGGGTAACAACTCTTTCAAAGTGAGTTATCTTGCTAACGTTATAGGTCATCCCTTTAAAGGGAGCCACAACAGCCATACCGTATTCCTTCTAGTAGTGTTCAAAGCTCTCCCGCTTTGCGGGATGGTATCGTTCAGCTTTGCTCGTGAAAGGATTGTATTAATATACTCTCGCGTGTCCGTCTCGTTACATGGGAAGCATGCTGAACGGGGTGAGAGATATACGGAGACCCTTTGAGGGCCGGCATTCAAGCCGCCTGTTCACAGGGTGGTGATTAACGTGACCCTGATTAGGCTTTCATTTTTTTCCGGTTTATTCTATAGATAAAACCCGAGGTAGTAAAATTAATTAATACCATAAACCATCCTGCTCCGCAGCGGGGTGTTCCAAGCTATGCTATGCAGATGGGTAAGTTTTAACCTTTTATCTCTCGCCCGCACTCCTGCAGTCAGGAGTGCTCGAGCCCGCAGAGGCCTCTGAGTAAAGTAACTGCGGACTGATTGCTTACCGTTTTATGGGAGAAGGTCTTTAAGGAAAAAAGAATGCATTCTTTTTTCCTTTTAAAACCTTTCCCATACGCAATCCCGCGTAGCGTGATTGCACGCCCCAGAGGGGCAAGGTAAGCAATCTCTTGTGTATTATGAGAAAATTTTGATTCTCTGAGTGCTCTGAGTGCTCCGTGAGAGATTAAAGACCCTTTCAGGGTCAAGGTCAAGCCACCCTTTTTAGGGGTGATTGTTGACTAGCAGAAAAGAATGACGGGAAGCAAAAGAATTTTCGACATCGTCATAGAGGGAGGCACCCTCCTGACTATGGTAGGAGGCAAGGATCCTTTACCTAATGGCAGGGTATGCATCTGCGGTGACAGGATCGAGGATGTCTCCGTCCGTCAAAATGGCCCGGTGCCTGAAACGAATGAGGTCATACATGCAGAGGGTGCCATTGTCCTACCAGGCCTTGTAAACGCCCATAGTCATTCACCGATGACTCTCTTCAGAGGCCTGGCTGACGATCTTCCTTTAAAGACCTGGCTCTTCGACTATATTTTTCCGGCGGAAGCAAAATACTTGAACCCAGACAGCGTGTACTGGGGATGTCTGCTCGCATGCCTGGAGATGATTGCGTCAGGCACAACTACCGCCGTTGACAGCTATTTCTTTGCCGACGAGATCGTCAGGGCAGCGGATAAGGCAGGAATGCGGGCGCTTGTGGCTCAAGGCGTCATCGATTTTCCGGCCCCCGGTGTCCCCGATCCCAAGAGGAACCTGGATGTCGGTGCGGCATTTTTGGAACGCTGGATCGGTTTTTCCGATCTCATTACGCCTGGGTTGTTCTGCCACAGCCCAGTGACCTGCTCGGAAAACACCTTGCGTCAGGCTTGTGACATCTCCCATAGATTTGGCTTACCTATGCAAACCCATCTGTCTGAAACTCAGGAGGAAACTGAAGAGATAAGGAAGAAAGCCCAGGTAGACCCTGTCTTTTATTTGGATGCCCTGGGAGTCCTTGACGGCAATCTGATTGCCGCCCATGCCGTTCACTTGAGCGATGAGGAAATAGACCTCTTGTCACGGCGCGAGGTAAAAGTTGCCCATTGCCCTGAAAGCAATATGAAACTCGGCTCAGGCATAGCCCCGGTGGCTAAGATGCTGGGCAAAGGTGTGACTGTAGGTCTGGGGACGGATGGCTGCGCCTCAAACAATAATCTTGATCTGCTGAGAGAGATGGATACCGCTGCCAAGCTGGCCAAGGTTGCTTACCTTGATCCCACACTCCTTGATGCCGAAAGCGTGGTGAAGATGGCCACAATCGGGGGAGCTCAGCTCATCGGTCTGGAAAACATGATAGGGACTATTGAAGAGGGAAAAAAGGCCGATATCGTCATCATTTCTACAGATACCCCTCATATGACACCCACCTATAATCCCTATTCGCAACTCGTATATGCCGCCACTGGCGCAGATGTAAGAGATGCCATCATCAACGGCCGAGTTGTTTACAGGGATAGGCAATTTACAACTCTCGACAGTCATGAAATATTCGCCAATATAGGGCGAATATGCGGGGAAATAGCCTGAAGAATACCTCCTCCCAATCTTAAGGGCATAGGCGAAAGAAGAGGGTTTCCTGCCTCCACTAAGATGGAGGTGAGACCGGCAGTTTGATAGGGGTTATCCAAGAGCCTTAATCGGTTAGAATGCAGCCGCGAAGAATACCTCAGGTGGATCACAGGTAGCTAATTGGCTCCAGTCCCTTATGTCTTCGTATTGCCTCTAAAACGCCAACCGTTCCGGTCATCATATTATCACCGAGAGGTGCCCCAAAATGAATCGGCAAACGCGAGTTCTCAATCAACCTGCGCTTCGGGCCGGTCGCCACAATGATTTCTGTTGCCTGAAACCCGAAGGCTTCACGGATGTATGCGCCGTGCCCGCCTTCTTTTAATATCTGAGTATGCTCCAACGCCCCATCAGCAAGGCTTACCAAGAGCGATTCCAATCTCTGAAGGCTTATGTCCTTGGTGTGGTATTCAAAAAATCCGGCAATTTCTCCGCCCACGAGGGCAGCGCCGACAGTATGAGATGTTGCCACATCTAAAATCAGCACCTTTTGTTTCAGGCTCGCTCTGTGATCCATAGTTGCCCCCAGGATGGCTGCCATGCCGCTATCCATGACATAAACCTCTTCTGTCGGCAACAGCGCGGCACTCTCCGCTATGGAGGTGAGCCGGTTGAAGGTGACCGGCACCTCATTCCGTTCATAGAGCAAGGCGTGGGGAAAAGGGTTCCTATCCAAACTGGCCTTAAAGACCGTATGGCGATGATCGAGATGAGACATGCCCTCCGGTGGTATACCGTGGTCTTGGGCACAGATACCGATCACGTCAAATGAAAAGGGAACCCCCAGCCCTTTCACAATGTGCCTCAAGCGTTCAGGATCTACATCGCCAACGGTAATGACACTGTATTTCGGATCACGTGACAATCGTTCCGCCTCTGCGTCCTCAATTATTGCAATGCCCCAGGATTGCACTTTGCCCATATCATGATGGATGGTAGCTGCCGAAGATGTTGTCATAAGGACTTCGGAGTCTTGGGCGCGCCGTATCAAAACCTGCGACAGGGCACCTCCGCCCATCTCGCTTCCCATGATCAGGAGATCTCCTGGAACTTCTTTCGCCCGTTCTGCCAGGTGTAGTATCGGGGATTTGGCGACTGCCTTGTAATGCAGGCCGGATTCCGTGTCATAGTAAAGCAGATCCATGGTGCCGGCACCAATATCCAGAATGAGAAATTTGCTCATTGATAGCCCTTTCTCTCGCGATATGATTTGAATACAGGAAGGAAGCCTTCTAAACAATCGTAGCATTTTGAAAGCGCACAGAAAAGTAGTTTACTTTCCTTTGCCCTTGGAATGCACTATGAAGTGTGATAAGAGGCAACAGTTGAATCCGGTCATTCCAAGAAACCGCTTCACCGCGGAAAGGCCGTATTAGACCGAACTGACGCACCACTCATACTGAGAAGAGAGCATATGGGATTTCCATGATCGACAACAACGATATATACCGCCTGAGTTTTGAAGGAAAAGAGGTTGTTCTCCTTGGGACTGCTCACGTGTCTCAGGAGAGCGCCGAGCTGGTAGAGCGGGTTATCGGTGAGGAGAAGCCTGATACGGTGTGTATCGAGCTCTGCGAGTCCAGATATCAGGCCATTACCCGGAAAAGCCAATGGCAGGACACTAATCTCATTAAGGTTATTAGGGAGAAGAAGGCCTTTCTATTACTATCGAATCTCATGCTCGCACACTTCCAGAAGAAGATCGGGCAGAAGTTGGGCATAAAACCGGGGGAGGAGATTATCCGAGCCATTAAAGCTGCTGAAGCGGCAGGTGCACAGATCCATCTGGCCGATAGGGATATACGCATCACCCTGTCGAGAACGTGGCGCCTCATGGGGTTTTGGACAAAGATAAAACTGTTGGTCCAGTTTGTCATTTCAGCCGGTCAATTGGATGACATCAGCGAAGAGGATGTGGAGAAGATGAAGCAGAAGGACGTCCTCGAGATGCTCCTCCTGGAAATGGGCGAGTCTCTTCCGGAAATAAAGCGTATCTTGATCGACGAAAGGGACCAATACCTTGCTTACCAGATCAGAAATGCACCGGGCACGAAAATTGTTGCAGCAGTGGGAGCCGGGCACGTGCCAGGCATCCAGAGGTATTGGAATAGCCCCGTCGATATTGGCGTTCTGGACCAAATGCCTCCAAAAGGAAAAGTCTTGAGCTATCTTAAGTGGGGCATTCCCTCCCTCATTATTGCATTGATTATTCTGGGTTTCTACCTTGCCGGTACCGCTGCAGGGACTCATATGATCAAATGGTGGGTCTTGGCAAACGCCGTTTTGGCCGGTCTCGGTGCCGCGATTGCGCTGGGGCATCCATTGACGATTCTTTCGGCCGTGCTGTCGGCTCCTTTAACATCTCTTAACCCCATGATCGCTGCCGGTTGGGTTTCGGGCCTCGTGGAGGCCCTCATCGCAAAACCAAAGGTTCGGGATTTCGAGAATCTCTCTGAAGATCTCTCCTCTCTGAAAGGATTTTGGAAAAACAAGATAACGCGAATCCTGCTGGTTGTTGTGTTTACGAATCTGGGCAGCACCTTCGGTACCTTTGTGGCAATACCTTTAATGATCAAGGCCTTCGCTTAGACCTGATGGCAAGCTGATCTATTCTGGCGAGGCCATTCCTTCCTGGTCCGTACCGGGCCGGGACAGGCAAGCCGGCAAAAACCGAGACGTAACTCAATACAGGGCTGGGTTTCTGTGAAGTTGGGGCTGGGTAGAGAGTCGTATATTAATCTCCGAGATAGGCTTTTCTTACCTCTTCATTGTTGAGCAGTTCTTCAGATGTATCGGCCAGCGTGATTTCCCCGGTCTCGAGAACGTAACCACGGTTGGATAATTGCAAGGCAAGCTGGGCGTTCTGCTCTACCAGAAGGATGGTCGTTCCCTGCTCGCTGATACGCCGGATGGTATTGAAGATAATATCAACAAGGATAGGTGCAAGGCCGAGTGAGGGTTCGTCTAGCAACATGAGCTTCGGCTGCCCCATGAGGGCCCTGGCAATGGCCAGCATCTGCTGCTCACCTCCGGAGAGGGTGCCGCCGTGCTGTTTTCGACGGTCGCGGAGGACAGGAAAGAGGCTGAAGACCCGGTCAAGATCCTCTTTAATCCCATTCGGATCGGTTCTGAGATAGGCGCCAAGGTCGAGGTTTTCCCCGACCGTAAGGATGGGGAAGATCATCCGTCCCTCAGGGACCTGGCATATTCCCATCTTGACGATAGTATCCGGTCGGACCCCTGCGATTGACTGCCCCTGGTAGATCACGTCGCCATCCACCGGTGTAAGGACGCCACTGATAGTCATCAGGGTGGTCGATTTTCCGGCCCCGTTGGCACCGATAAGACAGACGATTTCACCCTCATCCACCTCCATGGAAATGCCTTTAAGGGCACGAATATTTCCGTAGTAGGTCTTGACGTTATCCAGTTTAAGCAGCATCGGCAGCTCCTGTGCCCAAATATGCCTCAATCACCTTCGGATCGTTCTGAACGTCTTGAGGTTCTCCTTCCGTCAGCCATTCGCCGTGATTGATTACCACTACACGTTCGCAGACACCCATAACCACTTTCATATCATGTTCGATCAACAAAATCGTGATGCCTTTGTCCCTGATGCGACGAATCAGGGCCATGAGATCTCGGGATTCCTGGGTGTTCATTCCGGCTGCCGGTTCATCAAGCATAAGCAGATGGGGTTCGGTGGCCAGTGCCCTGGCTATTTCCAGGCGACGTTGATTGCCATAAGGCATTGAGGCGGCGATCTCTTGGCCGCGGCCCTTGAGTCCGACGAACTCAAGGAACTGGTTGGCAGTTTCTGTAATCGCCTTTTCTTCTGACCGCTGGAACTTGTTCCTGACTACGGCACCGAAAAAGGTTGATTTGGTTCGGCAGTGACGGCCGATTTTGACGTTATCGAGCACAGTCAGGTTGTCAAAGAGCCGGATGTT
>DATKZQ010000175.1:0-28571 GCA_035527895.1 Desulfatiglandales bacterium | reverse complement strand
AAGGAAGAGAGAAGAAAATTGCGAATAGAAATAGTAAGGATAGTCGCTGACATATTGAAAGAATGGAAGATATTTATTAAACCCCACCCATTATTAAAAATAAGTACAGAGGTAAGATCACTATTCACTTCAATCTCTGAGCAGATTGTTATTACTGAGCCGGAAGAGCCAACGGATGTATATATTGAGGTGGCGGATTTGATAATTGATTTGCCTCGATCGGCCAGTACAACCGTGTATACGGCTTTAATACAGAGCCAGCAGACTCCAATATTGTCAATAGATATAGACGGGGAATTCTGCGGGGATGGTTACAAGAATTTTAACGGTATTGAGTATATCAGCAGCAAAGAAAACTTTATCAATACTTTAGAACTTATAAAAAACGGTAAATATACAAAAATGAAATGTGATGTTATCATGTCTCGTTCAAATAAATATATATATCCTGATATCGGAAAATTATTTCAAGCACTTCTGTAAACTAATAGGTCATGTCTTCTCTTCACAGTGAATCCACAAATAAAATAATAGGGGTATCCCCTTGACTGGACTAGCCACAATATGTAGTATTGGAAAATGTGGAGGGCTATCTGATCGTCCGTAAGACAGCAACCATAGGAGATACCTTGTTGCCACTGTGCCACACAGAGGCATCCCGCATTAAGCGGTGGCTTACCGGTACCCATCAGGGAGCTGTCAGTCACGAACATCTTGGCTATTACCTCGACGAGTATACCTTTCGCTTTAACCGTCGCACATCACGCTATAGGGGAAAGCTCTTTTACCGCCTTCTCCAACATGCAGTTGCCCTTGATGCAGTTCCATACCAAGACATAGCAAGGGGGGTTCGGGGACGAAAACCCCAGAACACAAGATCTAGTGGGTAGTCCAGCGAAAGGGATATCCCTATTAAATAAATCGAAATCGGCAACCCCGCCGCAAGCGGACGGAGTATTAAAAACCTCAATAACATTCTGTCCGGGCTTGTGAGCTATCCCGAGTTGTTGTTGATGGAAGTTCCGCAAGACAGCCGCCTGAGAAGGCCTATATTAACGATACAAAATTCGGGAGAAAAGGCTGCTGCTATTGTGCAGGATTTGTTGACCCTTGCACGAAGGGGGGTTGCTGCGACAGAAGTGGTGAGTCTCAATCATGTAATTTCTGACTACCTAGATAGTCCGGAATATGAGAAGTTGATACAATACCACCCTAAGGCTCGATTAAAGACAAATCTCGAACCAAATCTCTTGCCTACTCTGGGTTCTCCTGTTCACCTCTCCAAAACTGTCATGAATTTGGTCTCCAATGCAGCTGAGGCCATGATCGATGGCGGAACGATTTCCATTTCAACGGAGAACAAATACATTGACCGACCGATTAAAGGCTATGATCAGGTAGAGGAGGGGGATTATCTTACCCTCACTGTTTCTGATACGGGTGTGGGTATTCCTCAAAAGGATATAGAAAAGATATTTGAGCCTTTCTATACGAAAAAGGTGATGGGACGCAGTGGAACAGGGTTGGGCATGGCTGTCGTGTGGGGAACCGTGAAGGACCACAAAGGATATATTGATGTTAAGAGCAGTGAGGGAAAGGGCACTACTTTCACCCTCTATTTCTCTATTACCAGGAAAAAGCTAGACAGAGATACATCTCAATTGTCCATAGAAGAGTATAGGGTCAATGGGGAGTCAGTTTTGGTTGTAGATGATGTGGGAGAACAGAGAGAAATTGCGTATGAGTTATTAAGTAGGCTGGGCTATTCAACAACAACGGTCTCAAGTGGTAAACAAGCGATTGAGTACATGAAAAGCACCTCAGCAGATCTCCTGGTGTTGGATATGATAATGGATCCCGGAATCGATGGACTAGAGACCTATAAAAGAATTCTCAAGCTCCATCCCCACCAGAAAGCAATAATTGTAAGTGGATTTTCTGAAACAAAACGGGTCAAGGAAGCTCAAAAGTTGGGCGCTGGATCCTATGTTAAGAAACCATATACCCTAGATAAACTTGGCACGGCTGTTAAGAATGAATTAAGCAAATAAAAGGCTTGGATTTTTTCCCAATCCCTCTTTTTAATGCCTCAGGGTGAAAGAGGCTTGATGCCCTTGCAGAGGATTAAAGGGGTATAGATAAACCGTCTAGGGTCCGTCAAAAACTTCTTAAAGTCCAAAAAAAAGGCATCACGGCCACCAGGGTAGCTTTCAAATAGTTTCCTGGCTTTGATGGCGGCAATCTCTCCCTTTTTCATCCAGTTGAAGGTATCTTCATATCTTATCTTTCCGTAAATCAGATTATGGGCCCTAAGATCCAGCTGAATATCTTGATAACCTCTATCATATAAGTAAGAATACAATTTTCGGCCTGCATAGGGGTCGAAATTATATTCCTCCTGTACCCTATCAATAGCCTGAAAGAGGATTTCTTCCATCCTAGGAGGCAACTCATAATGATTCAAGGAATTATGGTCTAGGTCAAGTAAACATAAATATCCTCCTGGTTTCAATACGGCTGTTAGATTTCTAACAATATCAGAGCCTTCCATGCGGTTGTACTCTAATACGAGACGGACCCAAATGAGATCAAACAAACCCTTGCCATCCAAGGGATCTCTCAAGTCATGGATTTGAAATGCAATATCTGATCTTTTTCCATAGTGCTTTTCAGCATGTTTGATTCTTTCTTCTGAATAGTCAATCCCAAGTATGGTTCCTCCCGGCTGAATCATTTCATACAGGATCGAGGTTACCTTGCCCGGCCCGCACCCAGCATCGAGCACCCTGAGACCAGGTTTCAGTCCACACCAGCGTGCCTGTTTTAGAATCACTTTAGGGTCAATTTTGATCTCCAGGCGAATGATTTCTTCCAGGTTTTCCATCAAGTAAGATTTACCTCCAGGCATCAAACGACTCTCCTATATTTGATATATGTCGATAGTCAATATATATAACTGCAGAGTTTCCTTATTGGCTGGCTAAGAGCATCAACCTCACAATACATACTAAACTAAGGAAAAGCAGAAATGGTTGTGTTTCGCTCATGAGTCAAGCCTTCACAAGTCTCAAGCTTTATTCTTGGGAGTGCTTCTTGAGGCCAGGAGTATAGGGAAAAGATCACTGCGTGTCAATGGGATGCTGCTGGGGTAGCGTTTTTACTGGTTGGTCGACTCTGATCCTTCTCAGGGCGTCACAGAGTATCTTCTTGCCACGGAGGCTGATGTTGTAAAGGTCCGCTGACGAGCTGAAATAACTGCAAAGTCTGTTAAAGGCAACTCGCATTTCAGGCTATCTCTTTTCCAGTCTGTTCTGATGTTTTGTGTTTTCAAAGCGGTATTTGCTCTCAATGTGGCCTGAAAGGTTCTCAGAGGATCCCGGCAATGCCTGCCTTGGGTGACTTAAGCTAGCGGACTGTCGAATCATCTGGTTCGCCACTCCCCTGTTTCTTAACTGGGCAGATTAAAATGAGTGCTGCTGCAGCCATGGCAGCACCGATGGCGAAGGCATGGTTATAGACACCGGTGGAATCGCGTAAGATTCCCGTAACCCAGTGAACCATAATAGCGCCGAGTCCGTAGAAGGACGTCCAGGCACCGATAACGGTCCCCATTACCTCTCTTGGAAAGTACTACCCTGCACAGCGAAGCGCTGCTGGTTTCGTCTAAGGTTATTCGGTTGCGCTGCTGGTCCGCCAGACTTATGGCGGGCTGGTTTCGTATGACGTTGACCGTTAACCGTTTCTAGCCCGCCCTGGCGCTATGATCTTGAACAAGACTACTAAACCTATAAGCCAGGACTGGGCCAGGGCTGCGCAACCGGAACCGTTCTATGATCCCAATTATCCTTTGCACCTTAGTAATATTACAGAAACTTGATATTAATCCGCCCGAAGTCTGGCGGATAAATGTTAAGTCCTTGAGCTATGAAGACATCTAGTTATTCGCGATTAGGAAGAAGGAAGAGCCTCATGAGTCGCCCTTTATTTGCCGAGAGCCTTTAGCTTCCAAGGTAAAAGCGCCACTTACAGAACATATCCTCGGGATGGGGGTCGGGAGGGGCGAAAAGGCACTCGACCTGAATTCGTTCATCGACTTCTCGGGCAAAGCCCTCAAACTCCCTGCGGTGCATCTCCTTGCAGGAATACTCACCTAAGCCCCGTTTGATCCGTGCCTCTTGAGTAATGCACGAGGGGACCGAGATAATTACCTGATCGGCTTCTTCCTGGATCTGGTAGCCCACAAGGATGTGCCAGGGGAAATACCTGAGAGCCTTCACAAAGCCTCTGAGACCCTTTTCCCGAATCTGAAAACGTTTCACCAGATCCTTCGCCGCCATTCCGGCTACTCGACCCCACACCTTCTCGTTCATCCGCTCTGCAGTAGATTGATTAAAGTCCTCGGCGAGATAGATAAACCAGAATGAGTCCATGACCCGATAGTGCCAGAGAAGGAATTCAATATATTCGCGAAGCTCAGGGGCATCCATTTCTTCAAAAAGATCGAGTTTCACAGGAACCTCCACTTATTGGTCAGACCGTTTTCACATCTTGGCATGGTTAGTGCACAATTATTGCCTATTATCCAGGCGCCAAGAGATCATCCTGGAAGGGGCGTGTGTACTCTTGAAAAGAGACACATATCTCGCTAGAATGGGCCGCCTTTCAGATGTCTTAACAGGAAACCGGAGTGAGCGAGTTTTTGGGTGAGAGAGTAAAGGAAAAGGTCGTGCCGTGTCAAGGTTGAATCACGAGCGCGCAGCTTGACAGTTTGGCTATTTTTAACTAAATGAGTACGTGAAGGTATGATGTGAGCTCGAAGGGCTCATAAGCCGGCTCGTAGGCCTGAAGGGCTGATCAAATGGGCGCAACAAAAAATAACGATAAAGCCCCACCTCACGAAGGGTCTGAGGGTGTGTTGAGGCGAGGATCTCTTAAGCGGTCTTTGTCGTGGCTTGGGTCTTCAAACCCTTTTGCTTCCGCATTCGCTCGTTTCAAGGGTTTCTTGTATCGCTTTTGGGGCGGGATCCAAGGCCTGCGCGTCCCGATCTTTATCAAGCTCGCTGCGCTATCAATTGTCCTTATTCTCCTGGTGATATCCGCCATCAGTTTTTCCATATTGAGGGAGCAAAGGAGGCAATTTACCGGCCAGTTAATTGATCTTGGAGAGAGCATGCTCCGGATCGCAGCGAATAACGCCCCTGACAAGTTGCTCGGAGAAGAAGAGGTTGCCTTGTTTCAACTGGTCAAGGATATTGCTGAAAACGAACAGGTCGCATATGCTCTGATCACCGATAAGAAGAACGTCATAAGGGCCCATAGCAGTATCGAAGAGGTAAACAAGGTCTATACGGCGCCAAAGAACCTGACGCTGCTCAGACAGGATGATGAAGTCAAAATAAGCTCCTTTGTTCATAAAGAAAAAGATATCCTGCTCCTTGAAAAGCCCATCACCTACCAGAGCTTGACTGTTGGAAGGGTTCATTTAGCAATCTCGCAAGAAGCGATCTTACGGAAAATCCGGGCTGCTAAGATATCTATCCTGGTACTAACGGTTATAACAACCATAGTGGGGATATTGCTCAGCCTCGCGCTCAGCACGTATTTTTCACGGCCCATCAATAAGCTGAGGGAGAGTACGGTGACCATAGGCCAGGGGGATTTTAACCATCGTGTCACCATCGAGCGAAATGATGAGCTGGGCGATCTCGGCTCAGCCTTCAACAGAATGGCTGAAGGTCTGGCAGAAAGTAAAATGATCCGGGAGACCTTTGGCAAATATGTGACACCTGAGATACGGGACGAGATCCTGTCCGGGCGCATCCCCCTTGACGGAGAAAGAAGGGAGGCCACCGTTCTCTTTGCCGATCTTCGCGGGTTTTCATCATATGTAGAAGAGAACCCTCCGGAGGAGGTAATCAAGAGCATGAAGGCCTATTTTACTGCCATGCAAAAGGCAATACGCCGGTGTGATGGCCTTGTGCTGCAATACGTGGGTGACGAAATGGAGGTTGTATTCGGCGTACCTCTCAGGGATGAGGACCATGCGGAAAAGGCGGTAACAGCCGCCCTTGAGATGAGAAGGCTCTTGGAATCGCTCAATAATGATAGGGTGAACAGGGGATTGATGCCGTTCAGGCACGGTATTGGCATCCACACCGGCGTGGTCTTGGCCGGAAACACCGGAAGCGAAGATCAGCTTTCATATTCCCTTATCGGTGATACTGTCATCCTGGCATCGAGAATTCAGAACCTTACTAAGGAATTCAGCTACGATATCCTGGTAAGCGAGGAGACCGCTAAGAGGCTTCACGGAAGCTTTGATCTGAGAAAAGAATTGCCCCAGATGGTGAGAGGTCATTCCAAGTCCATTGTCGTTTATCGGGTTGTTGCCTGATATCTTGAATACTCATCACCACCTAAAACGGTATTGCCGGAGTCATTCACGATGCTCTCAAGGACGTTATCGTGACGTGATGCCTTTACTGTAGTCACTGTTAGACAATCCCCCACGGCAATGAAACGGCAGTTCTTGATGAGACGTGAATCTTGTTGATTAAGTAATGGTAGAAAATGGCCGAAAAATCAGGTAGAAGATATATCTTCAGTGGTGAATGAAATAAGATGGGTTCCCGGCAATTTCCCGTTAATTGTTTACAGAATCGAGGCGCAGTTGAGTAGTCAGAGGAAGCGAAGCACGAATTGGTTGTTTTCACTGCTCATGGCGCTGGCCGGAGTGTTTCCGGCAGTGATGTGGTCATGCGCTATGCAGGATTTTGCCCTCAAAACTGAGAGGGGAGACGGTGTGAAGGCTGACATCTCCGAGCCCGCAGTTTATCGTTCAGATGATTACGTGATCTATCAACTGGTAGGCGGGGAAACGCCCCATTTCTTGGCCGAGCGGTTTCTCGGTGATTCCAAAAGGTCGTGGGTAATCGAGGATGCCAATAAAGGCGTGAATTTTCGACCCGGGCAACTCGTTGTGATCCCTCTGAAGGAGATGAACAAGGGGGGTCTCGCCCCTGAGGGCTACCAGGTGGTACCGATACTCTGTTACCACCGGTTTGCCGAGAACTGCAAGTCTTCGAACTGTATGCCCGCTCATGTTTTCGAGGGGCAAATGAGATATTTGAAGGAAAACAACTGCCGGGTCATAACCCTGGGGGAGCTCTGCGATTTTCTGCAATACCGCCACTCGCTGCCTGAAAGGTCAGTCGTTATCACCATGGATGACGGCTACCGATCGGTTTACGATATCGCCTATCCTATCCTCAACGAATTCGGTTTTAAGGCGACTCTTTTCATATACACAGATTATGTTGGTATCTCGAAGGCGGCAATCACCTGGGATCAGCTGAGAGAGATAAAAGCCCGTGGATTCGAGGTTGGCGCTCACACCGTTACCCATTGCGACCTCACGAAGGCAGAAGAGGGTGAGGATGATCAGGCCTATTTGGAGCGGATCAGAAGAGAGCTCATGGTCTCCAAGCAAATCATCGATGAAGAGCTGAAACAGGATACCGTTTACCTGGCCTATCCTTACAGCAAGTACAATCAGAGGGTATTGCACATTGCGGAAGAGGCGGGCTACAAGCTTGGGTTGACTGTAGAAAGGGGAGGCAACCCGTTTTTTGCAGATCCCCTTACCCTGAAACGGGATCCCGTCATAAAAAAAGATATGGAGATCTTTCTCCGGAGGCTGAAATCCTTTCATGAATTCGCCCTCGAGTGAAACCGTATGAAAAGACATTGCCTTAAAACCCCTATCCTAGGCCTCACCCTCGCGTTGTTATTGGGTTGCGCACCCCTGATGAAGCCGCCTCCGGAAAAAATCCTTGAAGTTCCCCCTGAGGAGCTCAAGAAAGACCTCTCTCAAACATATGTGCGAACCGGCCGGGAATATGAACAGACGGGTGAACTCGTTTCGGCCCTTAAGAACTATAAGCTTGCACTGACGGTTAGTCCCCTTGACCAGGAGGCCGATGAGGGCCGCAGGCGAGTGGAAAGGAAATTACGGAATTCAGCCGAGCAGCACTATGAGGCCGGTCTTAAGCTTCATAGAGAGGGGAAATATGCCCATGCCCGGCACCAATTCCTCATTGCTTTGAGGCTATGGCCCGATCATGCGGACGCGGCAAAGATGCTCACCACGCGGAAACGGATCCAGATAAAACGCTATATCGTACATATCATTCAACCGGGGCAAAATCTTTCAGAGCTTGCTGCGATTTACTATGGAGATCACCGCAAATTTCCGCTTATCGCAGAATACAATAATATAATGGACGCCACCCGGGTCCGTATCGGTCAAAAGATTAAGGTTCCTGAGGTTGAGGGCGTGGCATTCAAGGATCACAAGGAATTCATAAAGACAGATGAGGTGGAGATCGGTGAATTAGGGCTCGGGGAGTGGGAGCGACATGCTTTGGAAGACCAGGAGCCCGTGGAAAAGGCTACCGTTACAGAAAAGCAGGAGGAACTGCTTGATCAAGTTGCGAGCTATCGTGACGATGGGGTTGAGCTGTTTATGCTCGGGAATTATCAGGAAGCAATTGACAGCTTTAACAAAGTCCTTAACGCGTCCCCTCGGGACGGTGTCGCCCTTGAGTACGCCTACAAGTCTCATATGCAACAGGGCATACTCCTTTTTGAGAGCAAGGCTTATCGTGCAGCCCGAGATCAATTCGAGGCATGTCTGCGCTATAAGGGTGACTGCCGGGAATGTGTCGACTACCTTGGAAAGAGCGAAACCCTTTACAAGGACGTGCACTATACGCAGGGGATCCAATTCTTCGACCAGGAACAACTAACCGAGGCGATTCGAGAATGGAACTTGGTTTGGAGTGTGGATCCGAATTATAAGAGGGTGGACTATTTAATCACCAAGGCCAAAACGATCCTCAAGAATATTCAGGAATTGAGGGAGAGCCAAGAGGAGCTGGACTAGAAACATGGTTATTTCCGCGTCAACTCGGGGGACAGAACATGCCGATGCAGTTACCCCGCCTGACTTGCAAGACCCTGTTATTTTAAGAAGTAAGCAATTGAATCAGCATGATATGTTGTATAGCGCATTCTTTTGAAAATTCGAAACTCGAAGCACGAAACTCGAAACAAATACGAATGTCTAAAATCCAAAACGCAAAACAAAGCATATCCTCTAACTTCCACCTTGGTATGACGCAACTACTTGTAATGGTTAGATCATTCTATATTCGAATTTAGATATTGTTTCGGCCTGCCCTGGCGCGACATTTCCCAAATAGAGCACGCTCTTTATGGCATTTCGCAACTGTTTTCTATATCCGTCTGGTCTGGAATCCAGGTCTGGGCCAGGGATTTCGGTATTCGGATTTCGGATTTGAAAGTCGCAATAATCCTTCTATTTAGCCAAATTATAGTTGACTTTGACGGTACCCTGGCAGGATCTAACGAAAGGCGAAATCATTCGAGTTGTGAGGTTACCGCAACTCCAGGAAGAAAGGATTACGCCCATAAACTACATCTTAAAGGAAACGGAATAAACTCTCCAGCCCCTCTGAATGAGCACGGTTATCTGTTCCTTAAGCCGGTACCTGATGACTGCCCGGGTGAAGTCTTGCTTGTTGTTAATTGACAGGTCGTTTATTCCCCTCACCAGATCGCCGGGCTCGATACCGATCTTGTCTGCTTGCGAGCCTTTTTTGACGGCCACAATAACCAGGCTTTCTTTGTCCTCCAACCTATACTGAGCGGCAAGGCGGCTGTCCAGATCTTCTATCTTGAAACCGAGCCGGTCAAATGCCAGATCCAAGGCCAGATCAGGCGGGAATGAGGCAGCCTTTATGCTCATCTCTTCGCTCTTTCCGTCCCTGATGAGGGTAAGGTGAATCACTTCATCCGACGTATGCTGTGATAATTGGTCGTAGTAATCTCGACTGGACCCAATCTTGTTCTTGTTGAGCTCGGTAATGACATCCCCTCGCTTAAGGCCCTTGTCCTTGGCCGGTGACCCGGGCACGACCTGGGTAATCAAGACGCCTCGGCCAACGGGCAAGCGAAAGTAGTCAATTAGGTTCTTAGTCAGATCCTGAACCGTGATACCCAACCAGGCGGTATGAACCCTGCCGTAATGTATCAGGTCGCTGACAATACGCCTTGCCCTGTCGATTGGAATGGCAAAGCCGATTCCCTCAGCCCCGGAATAGATGGCAGTATTGATGCCCACGAGTTCACCGTTGATGTTCAGCAAAGGACCGCCGCTGTTTCCGGGATTAATCGATGCATCTATCTGGATAAAATTATGGTAGACGCCACTCTGTGTTCTTACGGATCTATTGAGGGCACTGATTACCCCAGTTGTAACCGTATGAGAGAGACCGAACGGATTGCCAATAGCAATAACGGTCTCCCCTATCATGAGGTCATCTGACCTGCCCATATGGATAGCCGGGAGGCTTGTATCTGATTCGATCTTGAGGACGGCCAGATCAGATTCAGGATCAGTGCCGACAACCCGGGCCTCGAACTCCTGCTGGTCGGCCAGAGTTATTGTTATCTTTGATGCCCTGACGATAACATGGTGATTGGTGAGGATATACTTCTGGGTACTGTCAATGATGACACCTGAACCAAGGCTGTTCTGAACATAGTGCCTTTTGCGCGGCTCAGAAAAATCCCTGAAAAATCTGTTGAAGAAATCGTCGTTTTCAAAGGGAAAAAAGGGACTTACACCTCTCTCAATCAGCTTGCTGGTGCTAATGTTGACTACAGCAGGGCTTACCTTCCGGACGGCCCTTACAACGGCGTTCTCCCTGGGGAAGGGCTGTTCAGCTCGACCTGTTGGTGGAAATGGCAATTGGAGAAGCACACAAAAAGCCAAGAGGAAAAGGGGGAAAACGATTCCGTTGCCACGGAATACTGGTCCTTTTTGAAGCATAGTATCTCCAGGTGTGAAGCGCTCGATTGCTAGGTTTGATCGCTGCAGGTGAAACGCATTTCAAGATGTTACATTTACCTGCAGCGCATCAAATGCTCATTTAAATACAACCTTACCACTCTCCACGTCAACCGCAACATCGCTTCCGTCTTCAACATCTCCACCCAGTATCTTTAAGGCCAGCTCATCTTCAATGTACCGTTGAATAGCCCTTTTGAGCGGTCTTGCCCCGTACACGGGATCGAATCCCGCTTCAGCCAGGAAATCCCTGACCGCATCAGTCAAGTGAAGGGTTATCTTGCGGTCCTGCAGCCTCTTGCTCAGCAGGTCGATCTGTATGTCGACGATCTTCTTTATCTCTTCCTTACCCAAGGAGTTGAAGATTATGGTCTCGTCGATCCTATTCAGGAATTCCGGCCGAAAGGTGGAGCGCAGCATCTCCATAACACCGCTAACCATCTTTTCTTTTTCCTTACCGGCCAGTTCTCTGATGGTGTGGCTGCCGATATTGGATGTCATGATCAGGACCGTATTCGTGAAATCGACGGTCCTTCCCTTGCCGTCGGTCATCCTGCCATCATCTAAGATCTGAAGAAGGACATTGAAGACATCCGGATGGGCCTTCTCTATTTCATCCAAGAGGATCACAGAATAGGGATGGGTTCTGACCGATTCGGTAAGATATCCCCCTTCCTCATAGCCAACATAGCCCGGTGGTGCCCCTATCATCCTCGCTACCGAGTGTTTTTCCATGTACTCGGACATATCAATCCTAATCATGTATTGCTCGTCATCGAAGAGGAATTCTGCCAGTGCTTTGGCTAGCTCGGTCTTGCCGACACCGGTAGGGCCAAGGAATATAAATGAGCCGATTGGCCTTTTTGGATCCTGAAGCCCTGAACGTGCCCGGCGAACAGCATTGGCCACAGCCTCTATAGCATCTTCTTGCCCGATAACCCGCTTACCAATCCGCTCTTCCATCTTGAGCAACTTTTCCCGTTCACCCTCCATCATCCTATCGACGGGTATGCCGGTCCACTTGGATACAACCTGGGCTATGTCATCGCTGTCTACTTCCTCTTTGAGCATCTTTTTGTTTGCCTGGAGCTCGCTCAGCTGGGTATTGGCCTCGGTGAGGCTTTTTTCCAATTCTAAAATGGTGCTGTATCTGAGCTCGGCGGCCTTTGCCAAGTCTCCCTGTCTTTCGGCAACCTGGGCCTCCGATTTGGCGGTATCGATCTTCTCTTTTACTTCCCGGATTCGCCCGATGATCTCTTTTTCCCTTTTCCAGTGGCCGGTCAACTCGTCGGTCTGTGCCTTTAGATCATCCAATTCCCCGTCGATCTTCTTTAACCGTTGCTTTGAGGGATTGTCCGACTCCTTCTTAAGCGCCTCTTTTTCGATCTCTAACTGGGTCATTTTTCTCCGGAGGTCGTCTATTTCAGATGGCAGACTGTCAATCTCTATCCGCAGTCTGCTCGTGGCCTCATCAACCAGGTCTATTGCTTTGTCGGGGAGAAAACGGTCGGTGATATATCTGTTTGAAAATACGGCTGCTGCGACAAGGGCGGAATCCTTAATCCTCACACCGTGATGGACTTCATATTTCTCTTTCAGGCCACGGAGAATGGAGATGGTGTCTTCAACGTTTGGCTCATCTACCATGATTGGCTGGAAACGTCTTTCAAGTGCAGCGTCCTTTTCTATATACTTGCGGTATTCTTTGATTGTTGTGGCGCCGACGCACCTGAGCTCGCCGCGGGCCAGAGCCGGTTTGAGCATGTTAGACGCATCCACTGCGCCCTCGGCAGCCCCAGCGCCTACGAGGGTGTGGAGCTCATCGATGAACAGGATAATAGCGCCTGCTGCTTCGGTAACTTCCTTGAGGAAGGCCTTCAATCTGTCCTCAAACTCGCCCCTATACTTCGCTCCTGCGATCAGTGCGCCCATATCCAGTGCCACCACCCTTTTGTCTTTCAAGGTTTCAGGGATATCTCCATGAACAATTCTCTGGGCGAGGCCTTCGACAATGGCTGTCTTGCCCACCCCGGGTTCTCCTATCAACACGGGGTTATTCTTTGTCCTCCTGGAGAGAACCTGGGTTACCCGCCTGATTTCATCATCTCTGCCGATAACCGGGTCGAGCTTATCTTCCTCGGCCATTTGAGTGAGATCGAGGCTAAACCGTTCAATAGCCTGATATTTATCCTCCGGATTTGCATCGGTTACTCTCTGCGAACCTCGTATATCAATCAGGGCCTTTAGTATGGTATCCCTGGTTAATCCATGGGCAGACAGGATCTTGGAAGTCTTTCCTTCCGTATCATCGGTTATGGCCAATACAAGATGCTCTATGCTCACGTATTCATCTCGCATCTGTTTGGCCTCTTTGAGTGCCTGATCAAATACGGCTTTTGATCGAGGTGAAATATAGGCACTACCAAGTTCGGCGCCGCTTATCGAAGGTAACTGATCCAGTGCTTTTCCCAGTTCCTGAACGATAGCATCTTCTTTCACGCCTATCTTTCCCAGAAGCGGCGGGATAATGCCCTCCCTCTGCTCAAGAAGGGCATAGAGCAGATGTTCAGGCTCAATCTGTTGATGACCTCTCTGTGATGCAATCTCCTGAGAATTCTGGATAACCTCTTGAGCCTTGAGCGTGAACTTATCAAAACGCATCATGATTCTTCCTCCCGTCCCGGTATTCTATGTTAAAAGTTCAAAGGCAACTCCATGAAAGCCATTTCTTGGTTTATAAACACACGTTGGCTCTAGGAAAAGATCTAAACCTTTGAACTGAAATGGCTTTTTGTTTTAAAAGTTAAGGATTTGTAACGGAATTGTCAACAATTCTTGTTTGGCTTACCGAACCGGAAATTACTTGCCCGACAAGAGGTGTTACCGGTAATCGGAAGGCCTTAGGCTTGCCACAAATCTCAGGAACTGGGATGGGGAGGAGGTCTGTGGCCTTTCTGTTTTAATCGCTTGACCGGTACCTTTTGGTCATCTATATTCTTTTCGATTATTGCCCTAGCTCCGAAATACGTTGTTGCCAGGGACACGGATATCTTTTTTTGACACCGAAGAAGCCCATGCTGTTATGCTCGCATATGCTGCAGATGAAGGCGGCCTGCCATGGCGCGACGACACGGGAATATGATCCTGTTTCGCAACTTCATGGGTATACGTGGCTCTAAACAAAGTCCTATCGAGCCAGGTCTGGGCCAGGGGCGTGCTGCTTTAAAGGTGAGTCCCACTTCTTTAGATCTAGAAGGCTTAGGTGGGAGCAGGCGCCCGCCTGGATCATCGGGAAAGAGCAGGCTTAAAGCACCTGCCCAGTTCGGTGCAAAAAAAGATATCCATGTCCCTCACGATTGCCACGTCAGATTCAATGAATCCTCATTACTATGCTGCGGAGCTAAGGCAATAATCGAATATTCTTTTTCCTTGTGAAAGCTGATGGGGATGGTGCAAGAGGGCCGAGGAACGGGCCACTCATTGTATTATCTGCGTTCGCCAGATCCACCCCTCATTTGTAGGATGAAGGTGTTTTCTGTTTTGGAGAACAACGGAAAGCTGAAAGATTAGAATATATGGGGCTGAGTACGGACAAGATAGCTCTCCTAAAGAGGGCAATACGAGAAAAGGAGTCTCTGACAGAGGTAACCGGTGTGAGCGAATCCGCTCTGGCCTACCTTCTGTCGAGCCTGCTGGGCGAGATCGGTCACCCGTGTCTTGTCATTCTCCCGAGCTCGGAGGAGGCATGGGCATTCTACAAAGACCTGGATTTTTTTCTCCCTGACCGGAATGAGAGGAGATTACTCCTTTTTCCCTCCTATAATATCTCGCCCTTAACGGGACTGAGTCCTCCCAAGGAGTTGATCAGCCAGAGGATAGAGGCGTTGTATTCACTGGCAACAGCAGAAAACCCGGTTGTCGTTACCTCTTTAGAGGCAATCATGACCCGGTTGGTGCCTAAGGACGCTCTCCTTTCCTCAGTTGAGTATCTGGCGGTTGGCGAGGAGGTAGATCGGGATGATCTGATCAGGAGGTTGGTAGCCTTTGGGTATTTCCGGACCTCATTGGTTGAAGAACGGAGCGATTTTTCCGTAAGGGGTGGGGTCATCGATCTGTACTCCCCCCTGTATGACTCGGCTGTGAGGGTTGAGTTCTGGGGAGACACGGTAGAGTCCATACGGTTCTTTGATCCAGCCAGCCAGAGATCGATGAGTCAAATCAACGAACTGACTATTCTCCCGGCAAATGAAATCATCCAGACTCGTGCCAACGTCAAGAGGGCACGATCAATGGGGAGGCTCCCTGTAGGCTCTGAGACGGGTGGCGGTTTTCCGGGTCAGGAGGGATGGGTCCGACATTTTTACTCCCATCTCGACACCGTATTTGACTACGTACCGGAGGAGAGTCATATATGCCTCGTTACATCGGAGAAACTGGGTGAAAACGCCCAATCCGTGTCGGAACGGTTTGCAAGAGAGACCCAAAGATTTCAGGATGAGGCCGAAGAAGAGGGGAGACCGTTTCCTCAGACCGATGGGGTTTTTCTAAAAAAAGAAGAGCTGGAAGATTTCCTTGCCGGATATCCGAGGATCGATTTTTTCGGTCTCCCTGTCAGCACCAGCCTCAGAGGGACAGGGTTGGTTGTGGATTTCAGAGGATCGTTGGAGCCGGGAATTCCCTTGGAGTTTCAGGGTGGTGGTCTCAAAAAGGTCTCGCTGGCACCCTTGTCGGCAAGGGTCAGGGAATGGGTTGAACAAGGAAATCGGGTTGTCCTCATCTGCCGCACGGAGCAGCAGGCGCAGCGCCTCAAGGAGATTTTGCTCAATTATCACCTTGTTGTCCGAGACATATTTTCAGACTGGCCGCAGATACCGCGGGAAAAGGGGTTATACATCTGTTTAGGCCATCTTTCTCAAGGGTTTCGATTTCTGGATTCGGCCCTGACCATCATTACCGAAGACGAGATCTTCGGTGAAAAGAAGCTCAGAGAAAGGAGGACCAGGAGAGACAAGGTGCAGGCAATTCCCTGGACGGGGCTGAGCCAGCTGAAAGTCGGGGATTTGGTTGTCCATCAGGATCACGGCATAGGGCGATATGGCGGTCTTTCCAAGATGAAGGTCAACAGGAGGGAGCGGGATTTCGTTACCATTGAGTATGCCGATCATGATCGACTCTACATACCGGCAGACAGGATTGACCGTATCCAAAAATATATCGGAGTAGATGACGAGAACCCTCTCCTCGATAGGCTTGGTGGGCGATCTTGGGTTATGGCGAAACAGAAGGCCAAAAAAGCAATAGATGAGATAGCCAAGGATCTCGTCAAGATCTATAGCATGAGAAAGGCCCTCAAAGGTTTTGCCTTTTCCAAGCCGGACAATTATCACAGGGAATTTGAAGCAACCTTTGAATATGAAGAAACTCCCGATCAGGTCAAGGCCATTGAAGACGTATGCTCCGACATGGAGTCAGAAAGGCCAATGGACCGGCTTATCTGCGGTGATGTGGGGTTTGGCAAGACAGAGGTTGCAATAAGGGCTTCTTTCAAGGCGGTTATGGACGGAAAACAGGTGGCTCTCCTCGTCCCAACTACGGTTTTGGCTGAGCAGCATTATCAAACCTTCACGAGACGGTTCAGGTCTTATCCTGTAAAGATCGCTGTTTTAAGCCGCTTTGTTCCGAGTTCGGAGCAGAAGAGGATCACTCGTGATCTGGCCGTGGGAAAGATCGATATTGTTATCGGGACGCATAAGATCCTTTCCGACAGTGTGATCTTCAAGGACGTAGGTCTGCTGATAATTGACGAGGAGCAGCGCTTTGGAGTCAGACACAAGGAGAAATTAAAGAGGTATCGACACTTCGTTGATGTTCTGGCCATGACAGCTACGCCGATCCCGAGGACATTCCATATGTCCCTCATTGGTGTGAGGGATCTTAGCATAATTCAAACCTCACCTGCCGACAGGTTATCCATCCAGACCTACGTGAGCAGATTTGATGAAGGCGTCATTTCACATGCCGTAGAAAGAGAGTTAGACAGGAAGGGGCAAGTCTTTTTCGTTCATAACAGGGTGCAAACCATTGATGGAATGGCAGACAGATTGAAAAGGCTTGTTCCCGGCGCCAGGATCGACATTGCCCACGGTCAGATGAGAGAGAGGGATCTGGAAAAGGCGATGATGAGGTTCCTGAACCGGGAGACAGATGTTCTGGTCAGTACAACCATAATAGATTCGGGCCTGGATATACCGTCGGCCAATACCATTATTATTAACGACGTTGACCGCTTCGGCCTCGCGGAGATCTACCAGCTCAGGGGCAGAGTCGGCAGGGCTGATGTCAAGGCCTACGCACATCTCTTGATCTCGGGGGCCTCCACCCTCACGAATGATGCGCAGAAGAGGCTCAAGGTCCTCATGGACTTCTCTCAGCTGGGCTCGGGGGTCAATATTGCACTACATGATTTGAGGATACGAGGCGGGGGAAACATCCTTGGTTTTGCACAGTCGGGCCACATAAAGGCTATCGGGTACGAGCTCTATCTGAAACTCATAGAACAGTCGATCGCGGAGCTCAAAGGAGAGGTATGGCAGGAAGAGATATTCCCGGAAATAAATACCGACTTGCCGGTTTTTATTCCTCACGATTACATCGAGGAGAGCGATGTCAGACTGGAGGTTTACAGGCGCTTGGCTGTTATCAAGCAGGAATCGGAACTGGACGAGATGGTGAAGGAGATCCAGGATCGTTTTGGTCCGATGCCCCAGGAGGTTCTGAACCTGATCTCAGTCATCCGGATCAAGGTAGGCCTCAAGAGAATAGGTGCGGTGAAGTTGGACCTGAACAAGGGCTTCATGATCTTTTCATTTTACAAGGCTACCCCGCTGTCTCCCCCTCTATTAGCCGAGTTGGTCGGTCGCTATCCAAAGAATTACAAATTCCTATCCGATCGGAAACTCCAGTTTGTGAGCCCAACCAGGGGGCATCTTGCCACACTGGACGAAGCGAAGACGGTCATAGGTCAATTGGGCAATTGCATGTCAAATAATTGAGAGAGCACCAGGGCCGGAGTTGAATTAGATTCTCCTTGCAATTCTCCCGATAATATTGTTATTTAAGACAGTTAGGTCGTTTCTTGTGAATCTGGCCTGGAAAGCCTGTTGCACTCCGCACCGTATTGAGGGCTGGCCTGTGGCGGGCCAGAGGAAATTATTCAATACCCGCCTCGTGAAGATGGGAGAGGTGAAAAAGAAACAATACTCTTCGCGATGCATGCGTTCTCGAGAGCTATTACGGCTGAACCGCACAATACAGGCAGAAATAGTAATGCATGTAAGGGTTTCCCGTGACATATAGGTCTTTTATAAGAGATATGGGTTTGCCGTTGCTATGCCTGTCCTTTCTTGTGGCCTGGCCGAACTGCTCCCCGAAAAGCGGGTCGAGCCAAAGTGTCGTCATTAAGGTCGGAGATCGGGTTGTCACACTGAGGGATTTGGAGCGAATAGTAACTATCACATCACTTGAAAATGGGGTTTCGAAAAAGGTGGTTTGGTCGTCCATCGATAGCCTCACAGACAGAATTGTGGATGATTTCCTTATTCTTGAGTACGGAGAGGAAAAGGGGATCACCCTTCCCGATATTGAGCTTGAAAGGGCCATACAGGATATCGTAAAGGACTATCCAGACAACAGCTTCAAGGAAACCCTCTTAGCCAGGTGTATAGATTACGCCGAATGGAAGCAAAGACTCGGAGAACAACTCACAATCGAAAAGATCATAAACGAGCAGGCGAGCTCTCTTCCTCCCATCTCTCATCATGCCATCAAGGCTTATTATGACGAGAGAAAGGAGGAATTCCAGCATCCGCCACGGGTTAAGTTAATTCATTTTGTAACCAAAGAAAAGGAGGAGGCCGAGGCCCTGCTTGCCCGTATTAAACAGGAAGAGGATATGACGAGGCTCCTCCAGGAGCAAGCAGGGGATTTGGCATTAGGAGGAGACCAGGGCGCACAGTGGCGCACCGGTGATATGTTGCCGCCTGAGCTCTCGGAAGTGGCGTTTTCCATAGAGATTGATACAATAAGTGGCGTTATTGAAACCCAATACGGATTTCATATTATCAAGGCACTGAAAAGGGAGCCCGCAGGAAGAAAAGGACTTCTTGAGGTAATAATGGAAATAGAGAATAGGCTTCTGAGAGAGGCAATCGAAAGACATTATGGCGTATGGCTTGAAGAACTGAGTAAGAGGTATCCCATAAAGGTTAACCACGCTCTCCTGGAACAAAAGAAGAATGCTTATGCGAACGACTAAATCAATTGTTTCTCTGGCTTTATGGCTCATAGTGTTTGCGCTGCCCCCAGGTCACGTTTGCGCCGAGATTACCAACAGGATCGTGGCCAGCGTCAACAACGATATTATCACCCTCTGGGAACTCAATACCTCTATCAAAAGACTGACCGGTTTGACCCCGAAGGATTTGCAGCAAAGGAATGAAGAGAAATTCCATGAACTGCGGCGGACTGTGTTAAATGAGATGATAAACGAAAAGATAGCGCAACAAGAGATAGCCAAACTCCAACTTACGGTCACCGACAAGGATGTGCAGGCTTCGATCGAGCGGGTAAAGGAGGATAATAATCTCACGCAGGAGCAGCTCATAGCAAGCCTCAAGGCAGAGGGTACCTCCTTTGAGGAGTACAAGGAGCGGATAAAAAAGGATATTGAGCATATTCGGCTGGTAAACCGCGAGGTGAGATCTAAGATAGTGGTAACCGATGAGGATATAAGGCGATACCACGAGAACAATGCCGAGGAATATCGGCAGGTTCATGAGCTTCGACTGGCCAGGATTTTCCTGCGGGTTAGAGATCCGGATAATGCGGAGGAGATCGCTCGGGTGCGAACCGCGAGCAGAAAGATACTGCAGGAACTGAGCAGCGGGAGTGATTTTTTCGAGATGGCTCGAAAATACTCCCAGGGCCCTGGTGCTCCGGAGGGAGGAGATTTGGGCTGGATAGCACTGGATCAGGTGGAAACCAAGCTGAGAGAGGCAATCGCAAAGCTTTCACCGGGTGAATATACCGATCTTCATCCTGCGTCCTCTGGATTTCAGATAATAAAAGTTGTTGAGGAAAAAAAGGGAGGCGTAAGCCCATTAGAAGAGGTGAGGGATGACATCTATTCCAAATTATTAAAGAAGAAGGTCGAAGAAAAATATGCTGCATGGATTAAAGAGCTAAGGGAGAAATCTTATATCAAGGTGATATTCTAAGGTGGACAACACTCATAACAGCCAAGAGCCACATGAGGCCTCGCAGGAGATTACCCTCGGCAGCCTTCTGAGAACATCCAGGGAAGAGCGCCATATTGACCTGGATGCAGTGGTCAAGGCGACCAAGGTGAGGCGGCATTATCTGGAGGCCCTGGAAAATGAAGAATGGGAAAAGCTGCCGTCCCAGGTCTTCGTTAAGGGATTTCTACGATCATATGCTGAATTCTTGGGACTGGATAAAGAGACGGTACTCGACTATTACCAGAAGGCGGTCCCTCGTGAGAGATATCAGCCTCACGTATTGCAAAGCATAAGTACGCAATCCTCTGTGTGGCGTCGGATCATCACCATTTCTCTTTTGGTTATGGTTCTGATTGGTGTTATTATCTATGTGAGAGGAAATGAGATTTCAATCATCGGGAAGTTGCTCCGCTATCTTGATACCCAGAGCGTTACGGAAAAGAGGGAAGTCAAAATAGAGCGTGAAGATGGCAAAATCCCCGATGAAGAGGTGACAGAGGAGGTTTTCTCAGGGGAAGCGGAAATCGAGAGTGAACAAGTAGAAGAGATTACCACAGGGACAAAGGGAGAATCTGGTCAGGATACTGTTGTGGCTCCGGAGGAAGCGGCCGCTGCAAAGGAAGCAGACGATGAACAACCGCCATCACCGCGGTTCGTTCTTACAGCCTCTGTCATTGCCAGGACCTGGCTTTCCATAGCTGTTGATCACGAGCCGGTGAAAGAATACCTATTTCAGCCGGGTGAAACATTTCGATGGACGGCGGAGGAGGGTTTTGACATGCTCGTTGGGAACGCAGGCGGAATCGAGTTTTCCCTGAATGGGAGCCCGATCGGTGACCTCGGTCCTGAAGGAAAGGTGGTTCGCCTCAAGCTTCCGGAATCCTAGCCTTGTACCCAGTCAAGCAGAACAGTGAGGAATGCCTTTGGAGGTTCGTACGTGAGAAATGTGTATGATATTTTTAAAGAGAGGGGTTTTGTAGAACAGGTTACGGATGAGAAGCTGGTCAGAGAGGCTCTGTTCAAACCCATCACGTGTTATATCGGATTCGACCCTACTGCGAAAAGCCTCCATGTCGGGAGTTTGCTCCCCATAATGTCCTTGGCTCACATGCAACGGCAAGGACACAGACCCCTGGTCGTTGTAGGCGGTGGCACAGCCTTGGTGGGCGATCCCAGCGGTAAGGATGAGGCGAGGCCTGTTATGACCCGGCAGGAGATCGAGAGCAATGCCGAAGGGATCAAGAAACAGCTGTCCCAGTTTATCGAATTCAGCGATGGTAAGGCCCTCATGCTTAATAATGCTGACTGGTTGGCCCCGTTGAATTACATAGATTTCTTGAGAGAGATAGGCAAACACTTCAGCGTTAACCGTATGTTGGCGGCGGAAAGCTATCGCCAGAGGTTGGAGACCGGTCTCAGCTTTCTGGAATTCAACTATATGCTCCTCCAGGCATACGATTTCTGGTATCTTTCAGAACACTATGATTGTGTCCTGCAGATGGGGGGGAATGATCAGTGGGGGAATATTCTCGCCGGTGCTGACCTGACGAGAAGGCTTGACGGAAGGGATATTCACGGTTTAACGTTTCCCCTCATAACGACCGCTGAGGGATCCAAGATGGGCAAGACCAATAGAGGGGCTGTATGGCTTGACGGAGAAATGACATCACCGTACGAATACTACCAGTACTGGGTCAACGTTGATGATCGAGATGTGAAGAGGTTTCTCGCCCATTTTACGTTTCTCCCGATTGAGGAGATAGAGGAGCTTACTCGGCAACAGGGGGAGGGCCTGCGAAAGGCCAAAGAGGTTCTGGCCTATGAGGCCACAGAGATATGTCACGGCCAAGAAGAGGCGCAAAAGGCAAGAAGCGGTGCCCGGCAGCTTTTCGGCCGAAAGGTTATCGATGACATCAGTACGATTCCCACGTATCCTATGACAAGCGCTGATCTGGAGAAGGGCGTTGAGGCGTACATTCTCTTTTGTTCCACGGGTCTTTGTAAGACGAAGAGCGAAGCAAGAAGACTCATATCCCAGGGAGGCGCCTATATAAACGGGAATAGAATTTCATCGCATGAGACCATAGTAGATACCAGTTACCTTGAGAATAAGACCATCTCACTGAGGGCGGGAAAAAAGAGCTTCCGCATAATTACAATTCATGACTCGGAGGCTGGCTAGGCTATTCCCTATCACCATTACCTGAAAGGATTCGCTTCGCTCATCCGCGCTTCGGGCCGAAAGAACAGGACGCCGGGGAATGTGAATGACGACTTTTATGGGAGCGGAACGAGGCATATATTCTTTTGTCACCGGCTGTGGGCCGTTCAGGTATGCCCTTCATCAAGAGAGGGATTCCAGGCGTTTTGTGCGGATGAGGTCAATTATTCACCACTCAATCGTGCTTGCTTTCCACCTTGGGCGTACAGAGCACGAAAGTTCGTTTGAGCGTTTAGAATGCTCACAGAGTTTCGAGGCAGGAGAGAGGTGAAACAGACAAAGAAAAGGGAGCGAGATTATCAAAAAGGGGGAAAAGAGCCCACTGCAGGTGAAAAGTATGATCTCCGGCCCGTTCCGAAAGTGAAAGATGGCTCCTTAGTTGCCTATGATCCCCTGCAAGCGTATTTGTGGGAAATAAGAAGGTACACGCTCCTTACCAAGGAGGAGGAAATCGAGCTGGCATTTAGATACAGAGAAAAGAATGATCTCGAGGCCGCCCATAAACTCGTATTGGCAAATCTCCGGCTCGTGGTGAAAATCGCCATGGATTTTCATAGGTATTGGATGCAAAACCTCATGGATCTGATCCAAGAAGGCAATGTGGGTTTAATGCAGGCCGTTCGGAAATTTGACCCGCACAAGGGAATCAAGTTTTCCTATTATGCGTCATTTTGGATAAAGGCCTATATCCTGAAGTTCATCATGGAGAATTGGAAGCTGGTGAAGATCGGGACTACTCAAGCCCAAAGGAAACTCTTTTTTAACCTTACAAAAGAAAAGGAGAGGTTGCTCTCCCTTGGTTACGATCCTGAGCCCAAACTCCTTGCAGAGCGCCTGGATGTAAAGAAAGATGAGATCATAGAAATGGCGCAGCGGCTGGGAGGATGGGAGGTTTCCCTTGATGCGCCTGTCAAGGAGGATGCAAAACAGGATTATAGCTCATTTCTGCCTTCTTCGGATAGAGCAATAGATGAACAGATATCGCTCAAGGAAAGAGGAGAGCTGCTTCGGGAGAAACTCAAGGAGTACCGGGGTACCCTCTTCGGAAAGCAAAGAGATATATTTGATAATAGAATACTGGCGGAAGATCCGTTAACCCTCCAGGAGCTCGGAGACAAATACAGCATATCCCGAGAAAGGGTTCGGCAGATCCAGGAGAAGATCCTGATGAAGGCCAAAGAGTGGCTGACGGAAAAGATACCAGATTTCGAAGAAAATTTTTCCGATCTTCTGCATGAATGAAAAAATAAGAACACTTTGTCTCTGGCTCATGCTCATTCCCATGGTGCTTGCCCTCTCCTGTGTGCGCATTGAGAGATTATTGCCCGTGCAACAAGAAGCGCCTCTCTTAGCAGAGCCAGACAGTGAGCAAGATGACCTACAGAAGGCCTATACGAGTTATGCGCTTGCCTGTCTAGCTGAAATAGATGGCAGGTACCCTGAAGCTGAGAGCCTTTTGAGAGAGGCGCTCCAACGGGATAAAGACTCTCCTTACTTGGTCCTGAAACTGTCTGAGATTCTCGCTAAAAGAGGCAGTATGCAAGATGCCTTGGCGGCGGCTCAGAGGGCAGTTAGTCTGGATCCCAGTGATCTTATGGCGCGGGGATTTCTGGCACAACTCTACTCACAGCTTCAAAAATTCGAGCTCGCCATCTCTCAGTATCGAGAAATCCTCGCCCGTGACCCGGACAACAAAGACGTGAGGCTTCAACTGGTAACGCTCTTGATCAGATCAAAAGACTACGAGGCTGCTTTGAATGAGCTGTCGATCCTTACCCACAAAGAACCCGGATTGATAATAGCCCATTACTATGAAGGAAAGATAAACCTGGAGCTTAAGGAATATGATAAGGCAGAGAAGGCCTTTCTGTGGGTCTTGAAGCTTAACGAGAGCTTCTTTCCGGCACTTTTCGATTTGGCAGCCTTGTACGCAACCAGTGGTAAACTCGATATGGCAGTAGAAACCTATCAGAAAATACTGTCATCGGATCCTACCGAGACGACCGCGAGAGAGAGGCTGATAGCCCTTTACTACAAGATGGGCCAAAAGGATTTGGCAGAAAAACATCTGATTGAGATGAAAGAGCTCATTGGTCCAGGGAATGAAAAAAGAAAAAGGCTCGGTTTGCTGTATCTCAGATATGGAAAGCTGAAGGAGTCCATCGACGAACTTACCGCCATAGTATCCGCATGGCCCGATGATCAAGAAGCCAGATATTATTTGGCAGCCGCATTAGAAGAGAGCGAAGATCTGGATGAAGCATACAGGAACTTTGACCTCGTTACTCAGGAGAGCGAATATTTCGCCAATGCTCGAGTTCACATGGCCTATATACTTGAGAAGCAGGAAAAGACCGGTGAGGCAATAGAGCTTCTCAGGCAGACAATCACTCAGACAAACGAACATCCCCCTCAGCTCTATCTGGTTCTCGCTTCGCTCTACGAGATTAGGGAAGAGCACGAGAGCGCAATCGATGTTCTGAGAGAGGGGCTACAGGACAATAATGAGAATACCGACCTTTACTACCGGTTGGGGATACTCTTGGGGAAGTTGAAGAGAGTGGAAGAATCTATCAAACAGATGGAGATCGTCATAAAGATAGATCCCCGGCATGCCGATGCCCTTAACTACATAGGGTATACCTATGCTGACGAGAATGTTCACCTTGATCGAGCTTTGGAGTTCATTGAGAAGGCCATAAAGTATAAACCTAACAGCGGCTATATCATCGACAGTTTGGGATGGGTATACTTTCGGAAAGGGCTCTATGATAAGGCCTTAACAGAGCTGAAGAAGGCAGTCGAGTTAGCTCCCCACGATCCCGCAATTGCTGAGCATTTGGGGGACGTATATTACAAGAAACAAGAATATGGAAATGCCTTGAAGGCTTATGAAAAGGCGATTTCTCTTGAGAACGCGGAGACTGAGAGATTGCAGGGAAAGATAAAGGATGCGAGCGAACAACTGAAGGGTGGTGCCCCGTGAGATAGATATCCCTGGGAACTTCAAAGTCAAGCAGAATAAATGCGCAACACTGTTTTGCGGAGTTAAGGCAATAGTGGATAGGGTAAACGTGATATCCTGAGTTGCGCAACCAGGAGATACGGTACATGCCATATGAAATCAACTCTGAGAATCATCAACACCTGTATTTCTCAATTCCCTTTTCCCGGCAAGAACTTTCATGGGGTCAGGCCACTCGACTATAAAAAAATAAACAGCTGCGCAGCGTGCCTCATTCTCTTTGTTTTCACTGCCTTGTTCGGATGTGCACCGCTGGTGCCGTATCCGCCAGCCCCCCCCTTCTCCCAGAAGGAGACTGCCCAGCTTATTGCCAGCCTCAGGACACAAGGGGACGAAGTAGCCAGCTTTCAGGGGTTCGGTAAGCTACGGTTCAAAGACGGGGAAGAGGAATCGGAATCAAACCTGCTTGCCGTAGGCAGCAGGCCCCTAAGGGTGAGACTCGAGATCTCCCATCCCTGGGGGAGGCCCCTGTTTTTTGTCGTGGTAGACGAGAAGCATACTCAGGCGGTATCTTTCGTCGAGAGAAAGGTCTTTAGAGGCGATTTGAGCCATTTACCGGTACGACCGTTTTCCGTGCTGATGCTTGATCTGGACTCCATATGGAAGGTGCTTTCCGGGAGTGTTCCAATTCTGCCTCATGGGAGGGCGGCCAGCGTGAAGCAACACGAGATCAGGCTGTTCGATACGGAGGAAGAGGTTCGGGAGATCATCACCTTTTCTCCTGGCTCCAGATTGCCTCGCTCCGTATCCTTTCCGGATAAGGGCATTACCGTAGTATTGTCGGATTATGAGCGCAGCGATTGGGGACTGAAGCCCTCGAGAATAGTGATAATAAGTGAAGTGCATAATCAGTCAGCAGAAATACGGTATAAACGGTTGCTCATAAACAGATCAGTGCCTGAGGAGATCTTCCGCTTGGCTCCGCCCCCGGGTTTTGAAATTGTGGAGCTGAACTCCCAGGAGATGTAAAGGCCGATCACACAAGCTCTCGTCTCAATCAGGTCTGTGAACTGCAATCCTCTCCGTGCCCCATAGCAAGGAACGTGGGTGCGTGATGTCTGCTCCTGAGGCTGTTGATGTATGAGGAAATGGGGTCATGCGTTTCGTGGCTGATAGCATGCTTGGCAAGTTAGCCCGGTATTTAAGGATAATGGGCTACGATACCGTTTACCAAAAAAGCTATTCCGATCGAAGGCTATCAGAACTGGTAGGGGAGGGCAGGCTTCTGCTGACAAGGGGTAACGCAAGATTCTCAGAATATCCCGATTCCATCTTTATAGACCGAGATCTGGTCAGGGATCAACTTAAGGCAGTTGACGGCAGGATCGGACTCAACCGGGATCAGGGGAAATGGTTTACGAGATGTATCGTGTGCGACTCGGTTCTTTCAGAGGTGGACCGAGAGGTAGCCCGGGAACATGTTCCGGATTTTGTTTTCTTTAATTACCCCAAACAAGTCCGTTTTTGCCCTTCTTGTAAGCGATATTACTGGCCGGGAACCCACCGTGAAAGGATGTTGGCAAGATTGAAGAACTGGGGTTTCTGAATCTTGCTGCACGTCACCTGTTACGAAAAAAACCTGACTGCTGTTCCCACAATCCATGAGCGCTCAGCAGGGAGGTGATTGGGGTAGAAGCCGGGTTTGAGCCTGAAACATGGCAAAAGTAAAGATTTGACCCCCCGCCCGTGGTGCCGTTTCGGTAACACGCACTGGGCTACCGCTTGCCTTTATTAAGAAGGATATTTCCTTTGCCCCTTTGATTTGCTCAAGCATCTTTTGACGTTTTTTCTTTTTAGAGCTGCCTTCACCCGATTCGATACGTTTCGTTTCTTCATACCCACTCCTTCCTAAACACCTTGGAAATCTCCTGATGATTTGGAATACCATATTCTCTCGGGACAGTCTATTTCTGTCTCTCATAGTAGTGGCGAAATATTGTTATCCCAGGGACTTAGATATTTTTCCCGTTCAAACATCTATACAGTTCTGATCGCCCCAAAAAGGCTGCTACCTCTCTCGGCATTTGGACCTTGAGGAGGAAAGTCACCAGGGGATAAAGTGCCAAAACTGGGAAAGCCCCAAAGGCGGCCACTCTCTTAAAAGCGGCATGATGGCTCAACACGGGATTTACCTCTGCCCTCTCCTTCTGGAGCTATCCCAGCCTCCCACGGCAGGGGAGGTGATGGGGTCAATAATAAAGCCGCCTTTCTGGGGTAGGGATCAGAGAGTGGGAGAAGCCCCATCCATTTTCTCACAATACCTATTTACTTATGCCTGCCCCCGTTTCCGTTCCCTCTGCCGCACAGCTTCATATAAGACTATCGCCCCGCTGCATGAAGTATTCAGCGAATCCATCTGCCCCCGCATGGGAATCTTAACCTTGCTGTTCTTTTTCCGCAACCATTCTGACGGCAACCCTTCCTTTTCGCTGCCAAGAAAAATCGCTACCGCCCCCGTATAATCCTCCTTGGTATAATCCTTTTCCACTGCCGGACTCGTAAAAATCATCCGAATCCTGTTTTCCTGCAACCATTGCCCGGTTTCCTCCCAGGATAATGGAAAAGTCGGTACCGTAAACAAAGCCCCTAAACTGGAACGTACTACGTTAGGATTATACAGATCCACCTCCCCCCCGCAAACGATCAACACCTCCACTCCCGCCCCATCCGCCGTCCGCAGCAGCGCCCCCAGATTCCCCGGCTTCTCTACTCCAGCTACCACCAGCACCAAGGGATTCTTTGATAACTGTAATTTATGAATATCCCGCCTCGGTATTTTAGCCACACCCACTATCCCCTCGGTATTTTCCCGCAAGGCGATTTTCCCGTATGCCCGCGGAGAAACCTCTACCAGTTCCACCGCCCCGGTGCTGCCGATGCTGAATCTCCCCGCCAACGATTCCATACTGTTCAACTCCGCATTGCCCACTAGCAATTCCCGGCAAAAAACCATCGTCTCAAACTCAATCCCGCCTGCTAGCGCATGCAGCAATTCCCTCTCCCCCTCAATCAGAAAAACCCCCTTCTGGAACCGCAGCCTCTTCTTCTTCCGCAGGCTCACCAGGCTCTTCACCAGCGGATTCTGTGCGCTGGTAA
>DATKZQ010000174.1:0-6389 GCA_035527895.1 Desulfatiglandales bacterium | reverse complement strand
CAGAGATCAGATTGGATCATGTTTCAAATCAGCGCCACTTGTGCTATCGGTGCAATGGGAGCTCAACTTTAGCAAAACCCCCGAAAAAACGCAATTCAGAACGCCGGCACGAGCCTGGTGCGTGAGATTGTTTCAGCCGTGCGTAATATATTGAAAAAATTCGGAAAAGTCAACAACATAGTTGATCCGTAGAAACCACTACGGCAAATCAAGTAGAAATACCTATGAAGAAAAACGAGCGCTATTCTTAAGGAGCACTTCGTTTGAGGAGCATCCTGCTCACAGCAGGATTTGAGGATCGCTTCGCCCCGGTGGAATAGATATGGTTTCTTTATTCCACCGGGCTTGAGGCGGGGAAGCCGGAATTTCGTATTAGAGTAAGACCTTAGATATTCTTGAGTTCGTCCAGAAGCTGTTCAGGGGTTAGGTCGATTTCCCTGAGTATTTCTCTATACGTTCTCCAGGGTTTTTGCGTCCAGGACTGGTAAGCGGGTCATTAAGATACCTCAATTTGTTGGATACCTACAAATTGAGGAATATCTTCAGGCGTTCCACCGTACTCTTCTAAACATAATTCGAGAACTTCCTTAAGGTTCTCATTGAGCTCATCCAAGCTTTTTGCCTGTGTATGGGCTCCTCGAATTCCAGGAACCATGCCGACATACATTTTTGTTTCGGGATCCCACTCAACATACGCGGTAAAAGTCTTCATTGTTTATCTCCCATTCGGTGTGATTCTATTTGACTTTTTGGAGCCGCTAAGCGTCGACGATTCCAACAATTTCTTATCTCCTCCAATTTGAGTTCGGCTGAGTAAACCATTTTTCGAATATCACTCTAAAATATCTTAATTTGGGTCCAAAATCAAATCAATCGCGGTGTATTAGTATTAGGGACGAGTGAAAGGGTCGGACCTTGGTTCCAAAACGATTTAAACATATTTCTCTACCTCGCAGTTAGCAGTGCAAACGGGACAAGTCTCCGTTTGTCTCTTGCTCAGGTGACCTCCCGACTGCCAGATACGAAATCTTGCAGAAACAGGGGACACGGATCAACGTTTGGCAATCTTGGCCTCTTAGGCAGGCGCTCAAGGTGAAAGAATTATAAAAAAGAGGAACGGGGTCTTTGTGATCGGGTCAAGTCCCAGTGGAATAGTTTTTAAATTCCACCCCAGTACCATCTCCCCGAGCTACGGGGCGGGCGGGGTAAATCTCCGTTTGACTCTTGCCCAATAACCTTCCCACTGCTCGACGCGATATCTTACCGATTTTTGCTCAAGGCAGTTTTCGGTAAATTCTCTATTTCACCAAGGTTCAGTCCTTGAGTTTTCGCCACGGTAAACAAAAAAGCTCCACCTACTCATCAAGTTGATGGAGCTTTATGTGCACGGCTCTCAAAAGCTTGTTAATCATCCCATCCTCTTCAACGGGTGAATAACGGTGCTCAATGTTCTCAGCTCATTGCCGACACGTCACAGAGCAATGCGAATCAGAGATCGCAAGCGCAGGATAAATCTGCTTATATGTGCAGAAGTTTAAGGAAAAACGGCAGAAAAGGCAATAGTAAAGTTTTTCAGGGGAAGGTAATCGGAGATTACCGAGCGTGAAGAAGGAGCGCTGCGCCCCAGTGGAATAAGGTTAAATCGGTCACAGAGGGTATGGTTTGCTTGCGTAACCTGAAACTCAAGAGATGGGGGTTTTGAACAGGTATTTTGATTCCACGCGGCAGGCTTGAGGAGTACTTCGTTCGAGGAGCGTCCCGCAGGGCGGGACTTGAGGCTGAAGGCGCAAGGTCCAAGGCATGAGGCACAAGGCCTAAGGCGGGAGGAGCAAGACGATTTGGGCTGTGGGTTATGGAATTAATGGGCAGGGTAGAAGAAGGTCAACAATCTCAAAGCTTGCGCTGGGTCAACACTATTTCTTTCGCTTACCTTGTTTCTCAAGGGAGTTAATAATCCGATTTACAACTTTTTTCCGATTTCCAGATAGCTCGTTATATTGGCTCTTCAGCCGACTCACATCCCCTTTTTGAGCTTGATCTCCCCTCCGATCGATCCCACTCCGCCTCAGAGGCCCAGAATAGGAAGGGTCACTGATAACTCGTCGGTCTTTGCCAGACCTTCTCTCCTTGCCCGATATGCGACGAAAAAAAGACATTTGCTGCGATCCTCCTGCTGAAACAATGTGAACGGGTCAAATCTCCGTTTGACTCTTGCTCGACTAACCTCCCGACTGCCGGCGCCGCTAAACAAGAAAGCCCCACCCACTCACCGAGTTGATGGAGCTTTTTGCACAAAGTATTTGCCAGTGTATGAGGCATAGCACCCTCTCTCAGGGTGAACCCAGATGCCCAGACCGTCAGCCTATGCCGCAGCACAGCGAAAGTCAAGCAGAACAAGGCGAGCGTGCTTAAGGAGCATGAGACTTCGTGACCACTTCGTTCGAGGAGCGTCCCGCAGAGGGGGCCTTGAGGACCGCTTCGCTTGAGGCTGATCCTGCCTGCGGCAGGATTTGAGGTGCAAGCCGATTCAGTGTACAGGAATCATGTAGCATTGTTTCAACTGTGTGTAATATATTGAAAAAACGCAGGAAAGTCAATACTGAATTTCGTGCGTAGAAAACACTACGGCAAATTAAGTAGAAATACCTAGATAGCAGAACCAGCGTTGCGCTTGAGGTAAACCCTAGGGAGACAGGATTGACAGGCCTGCCCTGGCGCGACGTCATGTGAGCATAATGCCGGTTCCGCATGCTTCCGGCTTGTGGAAATATACCCCTAGTTCTTTTAGGCCAGGTCTGGGCCAGGGATAGACTGCCCCGGTTAAATAGCAGCCTAACAGATAGCTTGACTTTATACAGCCGATACCAAATTCGTTTGCTAAGCTGTGTTGAAAGTTACCGATTGGATTTAACGGGGTAAAGATTTTTTGACTCAGCACTTTCCGCCTGCCCGCCAGCGCGAGCCGCTCAGGCGAGGCGGGCGGGGATGAAAGCGCTGAAGACAATCCGCTTGCGCGGAGGTAAAGCATCTGCATTCATTACCTTCGGTGATTCCGAGAGCACTGAAGCTAGCGGGCTACTGCGCTTGAGGAGCATCCCGCAGGCTTTAGGCTAAAGGAGTCAAGCTCACTCAGTGCTGTGAAGTCGGTAGACCTCAATATAGTCCATATAGGAAACTGAGTGCTCGCCGGTATTGTCTGAATCGTTCATGACGGCGATGCTCGCGATGGGAGGTGGGTCGGCCCTAAATGCTTTTCGGTAATCGTCTACGATATGCACGTCCTCTGTCTGCCATGTTCCAAGGCGTGTCCCGCCCATTTGTAGGGGTATCATCTTTGCTCTTTCCGAATAGGTGCTTGTGATGACGCGCTCTGGATGTTTCCTGTTTGCCCATATGTAATTCAGGCTGCTGTGGGGAGGATACTCGCCATACAGTAATTTTGCTGCTTTGTACTTCATCCGTTCGAGGAAACCAACGGCTTGGGGATCAAAGGCAAACACAATGTATACGCGGATCGGATAATCATCGCCTGATTTGCTTTTTGCATTACCCTTCTTGTAGACGGTTTCTGCCTTCCACCGCCACGTGACTCTCGAGTAGTCATAGACGTTGAAGGACTGCTTAAACACTAATGCGGAGGCCGACGCCTGGCTCTGTGCCCTCAGGAAAGTAATTCCTTGATGAGACTCGGTGGTGTATGCGGTGTGTTTTTCTATCTTGGGAAAATAGAAAGGCCTCCAGTTTTCCAGGCCCTTGAAATCCTCGCGAAAGAGGATCTCACGCTCCTGCGGGAAGGTGGCAAGGGGGATGAGCAGGAGGACCAAAAAGCAAACGCAGGCCCTGATGGCGATGCGACCACAGTGGGCTCGGAAGACCATAGTAAACCCCTTTGCAACGACACATAAGATCTCAGCAGGCAACGACTCATGATTATACCCTCATCTCCCCAGAAAAGTGAGAAAAATACTTGCTGAGGTAGTGATCAATGGCAGCGGTCAGAAGATTTGGGAACGGAGTTGCGGTAGGGGGTCTACAGGTGCTGATGGGGCCTTCCTGAGAGTGGCCTATTTTGTGAAAAAGCGAAATAAAGTCAAATCTGCTCTTGACTCTTGCTCAATTAACCATCCCACCGCTCGCTGCGGGTTTTTGCCGATTTTTGCGCAAGGTTCACCCGCCGGCAGTCTGGAGGGTCTATCCGCCATTTTTTGACGGGCACTTTTCAGTAAATTCTTTGCTTCACCAGGGTTCGGGTTCACAAAAAATAGCTTGGGTAGTAAAGCCTCCGATAAAATCATACTCAATAAGCCTTGTGTTTTCCATCTTCTGAATAAGGCTTATATTACCCAATTCATTACCTATTTCATTGGGTATTACCCAATTGCCACTCACTCGTCTTGCGCCATTGGGCATTTTGGCCGCGGCCCAGGCACTCCACCCGGTTTTTTGCCCGTAAACCCTTCAACACCCGTCGGATCATGTCCACACTTACATTCGGGCATTCATTCTGAAGTTCGGCTATGCGAAAAGCACCCCGCGCCCTGTCAACGGCGCGAAGTACGAGGGCCGTCTTTTCCCCTTTAGGAGTACCGAGCCGCCCGAGGCGGTCCTCGAATTCTCTGTATGCCGTCTTAATAATGAAGAGGATGAAATTGATGTAGGGCCAGGGGTCGTGTTTGCCCTCGTGCCACCCGTGGGAGCTTTGCTCCAGGGTTTCGTAGTACCGTTCCTTGTTCTGCTCGATGAGGCGTTCCAGGCTGATATAGCGCCCGACCTCGAACCCCAGGTGGTAGCACTGCAGAAGCAGAAGGAGCCGCGAGACGCGCCCGTTTCCGTCACGGAATGGATGAATGCACAGGAAATCCAGATTGAAGGCCGCCAAGAGCACGAGGGGAGGGATCTTCCGCTCCTTGACGCCGTCGTCATAGACTTCCGTCAATTCCTTCATAGAGGCCGGTGTGTCACCGGCAGGAACTGTCTTGAAGCGGACCCGCGAGGGGCCGTCGGGAAATTTCTCGATGATGTCGCCGTTCTTCTCCTTGTATTTGCCTGCATCCCAAATCTCCCCGCGCGTCAGGCGATGAAGTCTGAGAATGGTCTCTTCTGAAACCGGGATTTCCGCACCCTGCTCATGGAGCAATGCGAGGGCCTGCCTGTACCCCCGTACTTCCTCTTCATCACGATCGCGCAAGAGCGGCCTTCCAAAGATGATGGTGGCGATGCGGGATTTGTCGATCTCTACGCCTTCAATCCTGTTGGACGAAATGGCGCTTTCAATGAGGGCGTGTTCCCGGAGCGCCTTGAGGCGTTGCGGGGATTGCCGGGTAAACAATTCCTGTTTACCTCGCGCCTCTCCAAGGTCTGCGAGATACCAGGAAGTGGATGCTGGAACAGATTCAAACATCCGGAAAAAGAGGCGTAAGGTCATCATGGCTCATGCCCCCCATAGGTAGGCACATCACGTCCGCCATGATTGACAAGAAGGCCGAGGGATTTCCTCCGTCGAGAGGTCAGCTGACAGGATACTGATGAAAAGAACTCGGAAGCTGCTCGGAAGTCGATATCTTCCGAGCTCGTTTCCAAGCATAAAAGGGTCAAGTCCGCTTTTGACTCTTGCTCACCTAAGCTCTTACTTAACTGAGTCAAACCTTCTCCCTTACTTAGGCGCCAATGCTGCATTCTGATCACTTGGATCGGAGTCATTCCCGCCAATTTATACTCAGATATCACACCGTTTTGTCACATCCGGTCAAAGTGCAAAGTGTTCTGATCACTCGAGGACCAGTTCGTTTGAGGAGCATCCTGCTTATGGCAGGATTTCAGGACCGCTTCGCTTGAGGATGATCCTGCCTGCGGCAGGATTTGAGGTGCAAGCCGATTCAGTGTACAGGAATCATGTAGCATTGTTTCAACTGTGTGTAATGTATTGAATAAATTCTGGAAAGTCAACAACATAGTTGATCCGTAGAAACCACTACGGCAAATTAAGTAGAAATACTTACGAAGCAGAAAGAGCGCTGTATGTAAGGAGCATGGGTCTTCGTGAGCATCCTGCCTACGGCAGGATTTGAGGATCGTTACACCCCGGTGGAATAGCAGCGCTCTGGTAGTTGCAGGTTTGGAGTAATTGAGTAACGGGAAGCGCAGGTGACAGCCGGCTGAGACGGAGAAGTTGATTCCACGGGGCAGGCTTGAGGAGCGTCCCGCCGCGCGGGACTTGAGGGGGAAAGGAATGGAGGGCAAAGGGGATAGCGACGGAAACTTCAGTGTACGTTGGTATGATAAGAGGCCTTGCGATGTCTGGCTTAACATAAGCGCGATGGCTCCCTTCCTGCCTAGCAAACCGAAAGCCTGCTGCAAGAAATACTTTTTCCAGAACCTTCCAGTGAACT
>DATKZQ010000173.1:0-9987 GCA_035527895.1 Desulfatiglandales bacterium | reverse complement strand
TGGAGATATTCGAGGTGCTGTCACCGCTGCAATCCCTGTGTCTTGATATTGCACTGTTCCTATCAGCTGTAGCAGTGATCCTTTTTTACCCGAGGAAGTTCCTGGAATGGCGTCCTTGGTTTCTCGCCTCTTGGGGATGACGAGGGTGTCACCCCCAAGAGGCGAGGCGATTTCACCGCGAAGGACAATCCTATTATTATCAAAACGCAGCCGGTCTCATGGCCGGCTGCGTTATTACTGAATCAGTGCCCAGAAAGGACTATGTTCGTTTTTTCCTCAAATCACCCGTGCTCTTCGGTACCCTTCCCAGATAGCGCTCAGTATCTTACGAGGCTTCACGCAATCACCAATGACATGGACCTCCGGCAGGTTATCCTCTAGTGTCTCCACAAATGCCTTGTCGGCAACCTTAAGGCCAACGGCTATCACTACGGTATCGGCCTCCAGAGTTTTCTCATCGCCATTCTGCTCGGTGAAATCAACTCCCCTCTCCGTGATCCTCTGGGTATCTGCTTCAGTCAGGATGGCGACTTCGTGATCATCGAGCAATTTCACTAGGTCGAGGGCATTGCCCCACACCATATCCGATGCCACAGTATCCAATATCTCGAGCACGGTTACCGTTTTGCCCTGTTTTGCAAGGTATAGGGCGGTCTCACAGCCAATCAAGCCACCGCCAATTACCACTACTGACTCCCCCACGTCCTTCTTGCCCAACAGGGCATCGACGGCCGTTATCACCCTCCCTGCCTTCATTCCTTTCTCTACGCCCTCAATTTCGGGGAGAATGTGCGAGGCACCGGTTGCAACAAAAACTAACTCAGGATTATATTCCTTGATAGCGTCCAACGTGGCCTCCTTATCGAGCTCCACCGTCACTCCGAGTTTCTTGATCTGGGTCCGGAGATACTCCAGTAGACGCCGATAGTCGTCCTTAAAATCAGGTACCGCAGCCGGTATCAAGTTACCTCCGAGAGCACTTCCCTTTTCCCATATGGTAACCTCGTGACCTCTCAAAGCGGAAATCCTGGCCGCCTCCATGCCAGCAGGGCCTCCACCGATCACCAATACCGATCTCTTCCTCTCCGCCGGGGTTATTGCCAACTCCCTTTCAATTCCCGTAGCTGGGTTCACCGCACAGCTGCAATAATGATTCTTTCTGACTCTCGCTATGCACCCCTCGTGACACCCGACACAAGGCTTGATGTCCTCCACCCTTCCTTCCCTCACCTTATTCGGCCACTCCGGATCGGCAAGCAGGTACCTGGCCAAGCCTATGAAGTCCGCCTTTCCCTCCTGCAAAACCTGCTCGGCCAAATCCGGATATCCGAGTTTTCCCGAGCAGATAACCGGGATGTTCACCGCCTTCTTGGTAGCTTGCGCCAGGTGCACGGTATTGCCCCGAGGTTGGGTCGTCGGCGGCTGAGTTAAATTGTAAGTCTCGTAGCAGCCAGCGTTAATGGTGAGTCCATTCACCCCTGCTGCCTCCAGCATACGAGCTATCTCAAGGCCTTCCTCGATCTCCCGTCCCCCTTCCAGGTAGTGCGTAAGCGGATACTTGTAGAGTATCGGATAGTCTGGACCCGCTGCTCTCCTTATGGCTGCCACGAGCTCCAACGGAAGCCTCATCCTCCCTTCCAGATCCCCGCCGTACTGATCAGTGCGTTTGTTCCAGAGGGCTGTCATGAACTCGTCTACAAGATATCCCTGGTGTGCATGTATTTCGATTGCATCTACGCCAGCGAGCGCAATGATCCGCGCGCTAAACTCATAGTCCCTCACTAATTCCTTGATTTCCTCTACGGTCAGCTCCCGGGTTATTACGTGTTTCTCGCCTTGCGCCGGGTACCTGCCAGGCCCGATACGTGGCAGCTCACCTCCAGGGCCCCGGAAACTGGGCAGAGGAGATGGTGCCACGAGACCACCGTGGGGAAGATTTGGGTTCGGAACCGGTATACGCCCTACCCCTATGGTCAACTGTACGCATAGCTTGGCGCCGTAGTCATGCACCGCCTGCGCAATCTCATTGAGCCACTGGCCCGACCTTGTGCTGTGAACTGTTGGTCCTCCTATTGATAGCTCGAGCTTTCGATTCGTGCGCATGAAGGTAGTTTTTATCAGCCCTACCCCACCCTTTGCTCGAGCAGCATAGAGGTCAACCGCACGCTGTCCCAATGCCGCTTCGTCGCCCGGTGATCCGAGCTGTATGTTTATGGCATCCATTACTATACGATTCTTCACGGTAAGCGTGCCTATCTTCCCCTTCTCAAATAGTTTCATAATCAGACTCCTCTATGCCTTATGGTTATACACCCGGTATGTCCTTAAAAGAGATGATTCCATGAATTGCGACACATGCTTATTTGATATACCCTCTCCTTTTGAGATCCTCTGCAACATCTTCCAGGCCACAGTCGATCAGGGTCTTCTCAGTGGGAATCCCCGTCTCAGTATCCCAGCCTCGCTCGTCATAGTAGTCGTCGAGCAGCTTCTTGCAGTCCTCCCGTGACAGTGGGGTTCCAAAGTAGTCACAGAGCACCTTGGTGCCCCGGTCCGTGGTCTCGAGGGGCTCAAACCACCGATCGGGAAACACATCGTCCTTCCGCGAGAAGCCCGCTCTTACATTTAATGCCTTATACAAATTGTAGCAGCGTCTTATGGCTGTTTTTAACCCCGCGAGGGAGGTCTCGAATCCAGTGACCGCCGAGTAGGCCTCAGACCAGTCCTCGCCCTTGAAGAAGTTATCAACTCTGCCTCTCAGGCACCCCATTCCCACTGAGTTCATGAAGGCAACCCAGTCTTCGGCATAGGAACATAGCCGGGCTATGTTAAAATAGCCAGATCGAGGAAATATCCGCTTCAAGGCCTCCTTGGAGACACCCCTGTCCTCAAGCCAGTCCCTATATCCTTTAGGATCAGCATCCTTTGACATATACAGGGTGCTCGCTCCTTGAGGTGCATGAGCGCCCCGGGGATTCACCACCTGGTTGAATTCGGCGCTACTGAGCCGATTGATCCGAGGGTCATACAGGGGCTCCATTCCCTTGACGTGAACCGCATATTTCTCACAACCGCGGCCTATCTCCTGGATAGCCTTCTTGAATCCCTGGGAAAGGATCCCGCCGAGCCCCACGTTCCTGTTTGCCTGCTCGGACAGATACATGGTGGTTTCAAAATCATGCTTAAGCTCCACCCCACCGGTGTCCTTCTTGGTCAAGATCCCCCGCTCATAGAGCTCAACCGCCCAGTCAATGAGCGCCGTATACGAGTGGATACACAGGCCCGTGCGCTGGAAGAACTCCTGCGCCTTGACGTTTTTCTCATAGCTGCCCACCTGACATCGCGCGGCCATATGCACCACCCGCCCGTAAAAGGACGAGACCCAGGCCTCGGTGCCAGCATACTCACCCTTCTGGACTCTTACATGATCTTTGCATCCCATCGGACAGGTTGGATCCGAGATCCTGCCCGCACTGATATTTTTCAGGTAGTAGTCGGTGTTGTAGAGACGGTAGGCCTCTTCCGTGGGAAGCCTGTTCGTCCAGTTGTTCATGGACATCCCGTGGATATCGGCCCAGGAGGCAAATCCATCCATGGTTCCCAGATCAATAAGCTTTTGCCGATCCGGGTAGCCCTCAAACCGCTCCTGGATCCTGCGCATTCGCTCTATCAACCTGGTGGGATCAGCCACCGCAACTCCCTTGCTGCCACAGGCAACGAAGGCCTTGAGGTTCTTTGAGCCCATGATAGCCGGCAAGCCACCCTTTCCCCAAGAGGTGCACTTATCAATGAGGCAGATGGTGGTGTTGACCAGGCGCTCGCCAGCCGTTCCCATGGCAATGACGGCGTAGTAGCGCCCGTGTTTTTCCCACAACATATCGGTGGTCTCGTAAGTGTCTTTCCCCCAGAGATCGCTGGCATCACAGATTTGAACGTTGTCGCCATTGATCCTAATGTACACTGGTTTTTTGGCTTTTCCCTTTATAATAACCTCATCGTAGCCGGAGAGCTTCACGTTGATACCGAAATCACCGCCGGCCGTCCCGGGAGATATTGCCCCAGTCGAGGGCCACTTGCTCATCACCGAATGTTTGTTAGAAGCAGGTGCCGCCGTACCAAGCATGGGACCCATACCCATAAAGATCATATTATCAGGAGAATAGGGGTCCACCTTTGGATCCAAACGTTCCCATGCAAGTTTACAGTTGAGACCAAAGCCACCCAAGAATTTCCTGGCCATATTCAGGTCCAGGGGTTCTTTTTTAATCTCTTCCCTAGTCAAGTCAATGGTCAGGATTTGCCCTGCATAGCCTCCTACTTTCATCACGCAACTCCTTCTCTAGATTGCTCTAATTGGATCATTTATAGACGATTTCGAATATTCTGCCTAAGTTCTCTGCCCCCTTCAGCCGTGTTTTTCTTCCCCACTCATCCATGGGCAGAAACTCGATGGCGTCATAGAGGCAAGATTTCACGCACTCCGGGTCACCGCCACAGAGATCACACTTCATGGCACACCCCTTTATGTAATGATACAGCACCCCACCGAGGGGGCAGGCGATTACGCAAGTCTTGCAGCCCACACACAGATCTTCCTTGACCACAAGCGCTCCTGTGTCCTCGTTGCGGGAAATAGCCCCCATCACGCAGACATCTGCGCATATGGGATCATGGCACTGCTGACAGACAATTGGGATGTTCTCATTCGATCCGCCACCATTGGTCTTCATGATCCCAATGCGAGATAGGGTTAGGTTACATTCACCATCATGGACTAAGGAACAGATCATTTCACACGCATGGCATCCGGTACACCTTTCCGGATGAAGAACGAGTGCTTTTTCTTCCATTGCTTCCCTCACTGCTTCTTATTCAGTAATTTGTTTTAAAAAACGGCCTGACCCGGTGCAACCACGGCCTGCGGTCCATGAGCGCCTCATTTCCAAACATCTCAAGCAATCCGGCAATGCTCGTGCCCTTAACCATGATGCTCCACAACATGCCAATGTCCCTTGTTACGTTAATAAACTGGCCACCCATGCACCGATCTCCCAGGATCACCAACCGATAGTAGCTCCCATCCTGCTCATGCTCGATGATGGATAGATCGGCCAGCTTTCCACGCAGGGCCGGGATATCCTGAAATCGATGCAGGGCCTCCTCGGTAAAGCCAAATCCGGCAACCTGGTTCACAAAGACGTCGACGTTTACGATATTCTGGGAGCCGGGATACGTGGTGGCTTGCCCTATGCAGTTGTGTGCTGCCACTGATCCCTGGCGATTCGCATTGTGCCAGAACAAATTGAGATACGACTCACCGGTGAGGATATCGGAAGACTCCACGCAATCACCGCACGCGTAGATCCCCGGGGCACTGGTTTCCATGTGCGCATCCACCCTGATCCCGCCTGTCTCTCCTATGGCGATGCCCGCCTCTCTGGCCAACTCCACCCGCGGGCGCATTCCCACTGCCCATATAAGCGTATCGCATCCAAGTTCGCGCTTATCAGTCGCCAACCCTTCTACCCGTTCACCACCTAACGTCCTGATAGCACGCTCGCCATTGAAGACCGCTATGCCCCTCTCCTCCAGAATCCCCCTTACCTTATCAGCACCACGTTGATCCAAACCAAGCGGCAGGACCTGGTCCATCATCTCAACCATGGTGACCTTATAGCCCTGGGAGTGCAAGGCTATTGCGATCTCAATGCCGATCGCCCCTGCCCCGATCACCACCGCACTGCTTCCCTTGTGCTCAAGGATATCATCGGCGTCATCTAAAGTCTTCAATTTGAAGACGCCCTTCTTACGTTCCCCAAAAACGATGGCACCGCTTCCCGTTGCGAGGATCAGCCTTTCAAAGGAAAGGGCCCTTCCATCACCGAGTGTAACAGTTTTCCTGTGGGGATCAACCTCCTTGACCTCATGCCCAAACAGGGTATGGATGCCGAGCTGTTGGTAATCCCGGTCTGTTTTTACAAAGGTATGCTTGCGAGGGATCTTCCCTGAAATGTAGTCCGGCAATACACAGGCAGAATAGAGGGGGGTCAGCTCTTTCGCAATTATGGTAACCTCACACTGGTTATTCAGCAGTCGTATTGTTGAAGCTGCACTGAATCCCGCGATACCGTTACCGATAATTACTACTTTCATTGCTGACATTGATATGGTGTTCTGTTTTCAGAAAACGGAAATGTTGCATAAAGGGAACGGTATTCTGTTTCCGCATTGTCGACAGATTGATTACTCGTTTTTCACACGAATTAGAACTTAATGCAACACATCCGTTCCTGTACCTATTGGAATAAAAATTACTCCAAACCAAAAAATGTACCTTTGCCACCGAACAACAATGCCCACTCAACGGTCGAAAAGATGGCAATTTCTATCAAATCCGTTAACATATCCCTATTCATCATGTCTATAGAATCTTCCTTGAACTCCCCAGATACTCCGCTTAAAAAAGCTGAATAAACAATTAGTACTCCACAGAGTTATCCCACTGCGGCGATTCGATCCGCTTGTGGCCGTTTTTATGTTTTAGCCCTCAGGCCCTCAACTATCTCCCTAAACTCCTCCTCCGTGAGCACCCGTTTGAGATCATGGGATCTGAGCTTGACCTGTTTGAGCACGGCCATGGCCTCATCGTCGGTCAGCTCGATATTGAGCTTTTCCGCCCAGAGATTCACATTATCCAGACCGCTCTTCTTGCCCATCACGATCTGAGGGGGTGTATGACCCACGAACGCGGGGTGTACCGGGAACACGGTGGTGGGGTTTTTCTCAAAGACATTCCTGAACCAGCCGGTGACGATGCCGGACTCGATGGTATAGGCGTCATCGCCGATAAAGGGCCGGTTGCCAGCAACCTTCACCCCTGAGAGCTCCTGGACCAGTTTTGCGGTCTCATTGAGTTTGCTATAGTCGATACCCACATCGATCCCGTACATGGTTAAAAGGGCCAGGACCGTCTCCTCCATGGGGGTATTGCCGGCCCGCTCACCGATACCGGTTATGGTGGTGTGGATGACCTCACCACCGGCTAAAACGGCATTGATGGTGTTGGCAACGCCCAGGCCGAAGTCGGGGTGAAAGTGGATCTCTATGGGTTTGTGTATCCGCTCTTTTACCTTTTTCGTAAAAAAGGTGGCTGCCTGGGGTGAGAGGACTCCGAAGGTATCTACCAGAGTAAAGGCATCCATGTGGCCCTCGGTGGCAACCCGATCCACCAGATCCAGAAGCCAGGTGAGATCGGATCTGGTGGCATCGATGGTGAAAAAGACCGTATAGAGTCCCTCTTCTTTTGCCGCTGCAGTGGCCTTGATAGAGAGGTCAATGGCCTTGTCCAGGGGCCACTTATAGCCTTGCTCGATGAGGTGCTTGCTGGAGGGGATTTCGATAACAATTCCCTGTACCCCGCAGTCGGCTGCCAGTTTAACGTCCGGGACCATACAGCGGGAGAAGCAGAAGATCTCGGAGGGGAGGTTTCGCCTGACGATCTCACGGATGGCGGCCTCGTCATTGGGTGAGACCGCGGGCATGCCGGTTTCAATACGGTGGATCCCTATTTCAGAGAGCTTTTCGGCAATCCTGATCTTATCGTCTTTGGTGAAGATGATCCCTGCCTGTTGCTCCCCGTCTCTCAAAGTAATGTCGTGAATTTTCACCTGCCTGGGAAGCTCAAAATCCTTGGTCACTTCATCAAGGTAATTCCAGGGGCTCACGTGCCAGTGAGCTGTTTTCCAGGGGTGATCGGTTTTTGATAGTGCCGTGTCATTCATTTCGCGTTGCTCTCCTTTCGTTGCTTCTAATAATCTATCTTATGTGTATATCAAAGAGACATGGCAATCAGCTCGGTGATGTCCATGACCTTGATGGTTTCCTCTTTTTCTAGCGATTTCACCGCGTCATTGAGCGTGATGTTGCAGAAGGGGCACGCCGTAAGCAGTACCTCAGCTCCGGTGTCGAGTGCCTGGTGAACCCGTCTCTCCCCGATTGCCTGTGAGGAGAGCAGCCCTTGGGGCGGCTCCATCCACATGCGGCCTCCACCCATACCGCAGCAGTCGCTGTCTGCCCGCGCGTTTTCCATCTCCACAAGGGTAATCCCGGGTACCTTTTGTATAAGATCCCTGGGTTCCTCGAAAATCTTGCTATGTCTGCCCAGATAGCATGGATCATGATAGGTCACCGTTTTGCTCACTCTTTTCGATAACTTCAGTTTTCCTTTGTCTATCAGTTCATTGAGAAACTGGCTGTAGTGCTGAACTCTTAAACCGTTGCCTCTGTCAGGATACTCCTGCGTAAAACTGTAAAAGCTATGGGGGTCGCCGGTGACGATATGGTTAATTCCCGCTTCCTCAAACATCTTCATATTGGCTTCGGAGAGATACGCAAAGAGGCCTGTCTCACCCATTCTCCGGGCCTCATGTCCACTACAGGTCTCGTTCTCCAGGATGCCAAAATTAACGCCTGCCTTTTTGAGGATCGTACTGAGATTTTTTGCGATCTTCTGGCCCTGGGCATCATAGGAAGAAGCACAGCCCACAAAGTACAGTACATCTACTTGATTGTCTTTTGACGCAAATGGGATATCAAGACCTTCAGCCCACTGTGTTCTCTCATGGGAAGGATTGCCCCAGGGATTACCGCGGACATGCATATTCTTTAGGACACCGACCTGGTCGGGCATCGGGCCTGCCATCTTTTCCACCAACAGGTACTCCCTCGCCTTCTCAAAGATTTCGATAAGTGGCAAGGCCCGTGATACCTTCTTGCACATATCTACGCATTTTCCACATGTGGTGCATGAATAAACCAAATCCCGCAGGCTTTCGTTGCATTCATCCCATTGTAATCCATAGTAAATTGCTCGGCTGATGCCAAAGGGCCCTTGGGTGACTCGCGTATCAACAACCGGGCACACCGTGTTACAGAAATGGCACTTCTCACATGAAATGAGCGCTTCGTTAAGGGCTTTCTCCAGGTCTTCTTCGAATTGTTCTTCGTTCATCATACCTCTCCTTCAACGTTGCCACGGTTCAGGATGTTGTTGGGATCAAAGAGTTGTTTCATTTTTTTGATGAGTTCGTAACTGGTTTCTCCGTATTTTTCCCGAAACAAGGGAACACGATGGGGAAGCCATCCCCAATCACCGCCCACGCCGTCATATTTTAATTGTAGTTCTTTTTCCAGGTTCCAGATCTCATCGACGACCTGCTTCATCTTTTCAGTGGGCCAGCTATAGGGAAAGGCAAAGAGACAGTGAAGGGAATCCGAGCCTACGTGGCCATAGAGATAGGCCTCCGTCTGATTGATTAAATCGTTCCTGCCCTCGGTAATATGGGTTAACTCCGTCATTGCCTCCGCAAGTCGAGGCAAGGTTGGGTTGACCTCTATAGCAAGATAGCCTTTCAGTCCCTTCTCTTGCCCCCAGCGCATGGCATTCTCCCGAACCCTCCAGACCTTCTCCGCGACCTCGGGATCATCCAAGACAAAGGCCTCAGTGGCCCCTGTTTTCTTAAATAATCTCACCATTTCTTGTGCATTTTTGGAGGCATCTTCCTTGGTCCTGCCCATCGATCGGGTGATCGCCAGGGCGCCCTCTGGGAAATCCAATCCTAAGGCCTCATAGCCGACCTTGCAAGCCTTCTCACCCACGAATTCTCCATCCATGGGGAGGGGAAATTTCTCCCTGTACATCATTCCCACCGCGTGGCCTATCTCTTCAACCGTCTTGAAAAACCCAACCGCATCAGTGGTCTCCGGCATAGGAATGAGGACCATTCTGACCTTTGTGATAATTCCGAGTATTCCCTCGGCGCCCACGAAAATACGGGCGAGATCCCATCCGGCAGCACGCCGGAGACACTTGGAGCCCGTTTCTATTATTTCCCCCGTTGGCAGGACAACCTCAAGGCCCAACACGTGGTTCACCGGTCTCCCAAACATGTTATCTGTTAAATGCCCAAGGGTGTTAATGCTCACTGC
>DATKZQ010000172.1:0-13717 GCA_035527895.1 Desulfatiglandales bacterium | reverse complement strand
TCCGGAAGCTGAGCGCCAGGGCAGGCCTCCCATGGTTCAAAGGAGTGGGCGTTTCAAAACGGCGCACGCAGGCTGGTACCTTAGTGCTAAGGCTTATGGGGCGGTGCGTCGGTTTGAAACGGCCCTGTACGGGGCCTTGTTAAGAGGGCAGAGCAAAAAAAGATATCTCCATGTTCTTTTCTGTAGTGAGTTTCTTAGGAGAACCGGCCTAGAGAACCGCCCCCATGTGCCAGGGCTCAAATTCGTTATCCCCAAACCCAAGCAACTCGCTCTTGGTTTTCTTGCCGGAGGCCGTGTCCAGAATCCTTTGGAAAATGACCCGGCCGGTTTCCTCGATACTGGCCTCGCCATCAATGATCACACCGCAATTGATATCCATGTCCTCCTCCATGGCGCGGTACATCTTGGAATTACTGGCGAGCTTGATCGTGGGCACCGGCTTGCTGCCAAAGACAGAGCCCCTTCCGGTGGTGAAGCAGATAATGGTGGCCCCGCCTGCCACCTTACCTGTTACCGAGACCATATCATATCCGGGTGTATCCATAAAAACCAGGCCCTTGGCGATGACCGGTTCAGCAAAACGGTAGACCTCAACCAGGTTGGTGGACCCCGACTTGGCCACTGCACCCAGGGATTTCTCCAGGATGGTGGTCAGCCCTCCCGCCTTGTTACCGGGGGACGGGTTGTTGTTCAGTTCAATGCCATTGCGCTTGGTATATTCCTCCCACCAGCGGATGCGCTCGACCAACTTTTGGCCCACCTCTTCTCTCTCGGCCCGCTGAAGGAGGAGTTGCTCTGCACCGTATATTTCCGTGGTCTCACTGAGTATTACCGTGCCTCCATGCCTGACGACAAGGTCGCTGGCCGCCCCCAGTGCCGAATTGGCGGTAATCCCCGAGAGGGCGTCGGAGCCGCCGCACTCCAGCCCGACCACCAGATGGGAGGCCGGCACCGAACGCCGCACCACGCGATTGGCCTCCGGAAGCATTTCCCGTATCGCTTCAACGCCCAGTTGCAGTGTCTTCTTTGTGCCACCTGTGTCCTGAATATTCAATGCGCGAAATGCAGGGCCCGTCTCCAGGTGCATCTTGCCCATGAGATCGTCGATCTGATTGATCTCGCACCCCAGGCCAACGATGACTACTCCTGCAAAATTGGGATGGTGTGCCCAGCCTCCCAGTGTCCTCTGAAGTAATTCGATCCCTTCACCGTGATCGGCAAGGCCGCAGCCCGAGCCGTGAACGATGGATACCACTCCGTCCACGTTGGGAAAGGCGGCAAGGGCCTCGGCGTCAAAGCCTTCGGCAATGAACCGGGCGACGCTGGACGAGCATTTGGCCGACGCGATCACGCCGATATAATTCCGGGTTGCCACGCCCCCATCGGCTCGAACGATTCCCTGGAAAGTGACCTGCTCTTTTTTGGGGACCGGAACGGTCGGCCGAGCTTTCGTTCCGAAGGTGTAATCCCTGTCGTAATAGAGCACCTCCATATTGTGGGTGTGCACATGCTCACCGGCCTTGATGTCCCGTGAAGCAACCCCTATGATCTGCCCGTATTTGCGGATCGTTTCCCCTTTCGCTATGGGCTCGGTCGCCACCTTATGGCCATCGGGAATCCCCTCCTGGCAGATGAGATCTTCTTCCGGTATCTTTTTTCCCGGTGCCAGACCTGCTGGGGCAACCACCACGTTGTCGCTCTGGTCGAGTCGGATCGTCACTGACTTTGATGCGGCCATTATCGAGTTCCTCCCATATCTAGGGGATTGTTTGTGTTATAGCACCGGCAGGATAACTCCCCCTGAAGGGACAATATGCACTTCCGGATTGGGGAAGAAGGCTGCACTCATGGCAAAGGCCTGGTTCAGATCTTCCGCGAACAGAAAGCCCAGCCGTTCGGCAGTATCGCGGGGAATATCTTCCGATACGAGAATGACCTTGAATTTATGTTGCGCCAGCAGTGCCTGGGCCAGGGACATATTGAGTTCAGGTGAGCCTTCTTCGATAATGCGACGGTTGTTGGCAAAAAGGCCGAGGACGCCTTCCCGCAGGTTGCGGGCGTATTTCCTGCGAAACCTTTCACAGGCCTCCAGGTATGCATCGGGCAGGGGCACGGTGCAATCGGCGACGAGAATGACGGCGCCACCCTCTTTGGTTATCATAGAGGCCGGTGCAAGGGGTTTCATGATCTGGGGGCCCTCTGTATAGGGAAATGAGCTGATTACGGTCAGATCCGCCCTCTTTTGAAATTTCCGTGAGATAATACCCTTGCATATAGTAATACCGGCCAGGTGAGCCTCAACAGGATCACCGCACACCAGGTCATAGAGACGGTCATTGTGATCCAGGACGCTGTTGATGATGAAATCGAGACCGGCCGCTCCGGCCACCGCGCACACCTCTTCGTAAAAAGGATTCCCCTGAAGTTTCCCAAGTTTTGATCCGCCCCGGAAACTGTGTTTCAGATGATGTTCAAGGACGGAATCAAAATCGGCAACCCCGGGGAAAAGGATCTTACCACCGCCGCCAAACCCGTTCATGGGATGGGGAAATATGGACCCGATACCGATCTTGAACGTTGCTTCGTGCACCCTTCGGTTTATCTTCACAGGTGTGCCTGTCTTCAGTTTTGCTACCGGCACAAGATCAGGCGCGTAACAGCTGTGATTGAAGAAAGAATAGCCTCTTACCGCGTCCTCACCGTAAACGGCTTCCAGTTCACCGGGGGTGAGTTCCCTGTGGGTGCCGAGGGCCACAATGACGGAGATGTTTTCCATGGGAATTCGGGCCTCATCCAGCTCTTCCAGGAGGGCCTTCAAAATAGACTTTTTGGGGGAGGATCGGGTCTGGTCCTCAATGAGGACGGCAACCTTGTCAGATGGGGATATCCGGTCCCTGAGGGGTGCCGATCGGACCGGCGCCTTTAAAACGCGCCTTGTCAGGGCTTCCACGTCCCTTTCCTCGGCGCGATCCTCAAAGGCAGCGAACGTCAGGAGTTTCCACGTGCGCGGAACCTCAAAGGGGATTTTTTTGTCTCGGTATCGAATAAAGACATCTTCCATTCTTCCTACAGCCTCATACAACATCCCTCGTTCACACATTTTCAGCAGGATGAGAAGCCATAAACACCTCATCCCGATGACTCGGAACCAAGGAGATCATGCTTATCAAGACATGCCAACGAGCCTCATGCACATAGGGTGCTACTTACAAGCCAGGATAGTCCTCTTCACGAGGGTCTTGGCAATCTGAACCATATACCGGTTATCACTCAGGGGCTCCGCATCGGATATTACAGAATTCCCGGCTCTTTCGGCACTCTCTTCATTGATGGCCTTGCCCACAATAGCCTCTTCGGCCTTTATAGCCCGATAGGGCTTAACATAGACCGCATTGAGGCAAATCCTGGCAGCCCTTACTTTGCGCCCATCCTTTGCTATCATCGCGGCACAGTTGACAATGGGAAAATCTATCGACTTCCTGATGGCGAATTTCATGAAGGCGCTCTTCGCATTATCCTTCGGGAAGGGGATCTCAATTTCGGTCACGATCTCATCCTTATCCAGAACCGTCGTTTTCTTGACCCCCACTTCAAAAAAATCTTCAGCGTTAACAGTCCTCTTCGATGTCTTCACCCTCCCATCCAGGGCTATCAACGCGGGCGCCATGTCACTCGGGTGCACCGCATAACACCCTCCCTCTACGCTGCCGCCAAATATCGAATGGTATCTGTTGTCCCCTTCAATGGCATAGCACCTTCCACCCCCCTTTCTGAGGCAGGGGAACCGGTTGTAGGGGTTCCGGTAATACCAGCACCTGATGTCCTGACATATATTGCCCCCAATGGTGCCCATCTCCCTGATGTGCGGAGACGCTGTCCTCTCCGCCGCCTCTCCCAGGGCCGTATACTTCTCACTGATGGTTGAATCCGTTGCGATGTCCTCAAGTCTGGTCAAAGGGCCAAGCCTCAGCACCCCTCCTTGCTCTTTGATAAACTCCAGGCCGGGAATTGTCTTGATGTTAATCACGGCCTCAGGGTATCGTGGCAGAATCTCATCCTTCATCTTGCCGAGCAGATCCGTCCCCCCGGCAATAACATCCGCCCTGTCCCCGTACCGTCTCAAAAAGGAGACCGCCTCATCTATGGACCGTGTATTTACATGTGTGAATTTTCTCATATCACTCACTCCTCTGCCTTGCCCAGTGCCTTGAGGACTTTTTCAGGGGTTATCGGCCCATCATCCACCCATGTGCCTATGGCATTATACACCGCCCCATGGAGGAGATAGGTGGTATCGTTGCCCACGTCTTCACCAATGCCGACAGATCCATACGGTCCTAACCCCAATCCAGTCTCGACGATAATGGTCTCGATAGGCCCAACGTCGAGCATCGTATTCATTTTGTAATCTATGAGATTGCCGTTCAATAACACGCCGGTTTGGGGGTCCCAAACGTACTCTTCGCTCCGGTTCCTGCCCACGCCCATGTATGTACCCCCGTACTGCTGGCCCTCCACGGTCTCGGGAGACATTGCCTTGCCAACGTCGTTCACGTTTACCACCTTGGTTACCTCCACCTCTCCCGTCTCAATATCGACTTCTACTTCACAGAAATGCGCCTGACGACATAACCGCTGGCGTCCCGGCTCTTTCCCGAGCCTGCCTTGGCGATGATATGCCCACACATAAACGGGTTCGTGGGTGGTGTTCTGTATCGCGCCGTACTCATGCTTCTGCACAAAACTACCCGTTACGTCCTTGACGACTTCGGCAACCGTTTTTCTGATGGAGGGATCTTCCTTGGCATAGATGACGCTGTCCTTTATGTCCAAATCCTCAGGCCTCATGTTGGGGAATGCGGGGGGAATGTCCCGCTCTATGAGATGGACCGTAGTCGTAGCCAATTCGAAAAGCTTCTGTTTTCCCCTTTTTGCCAGTTTCTTCATGACGTAGCCATTGGTCGTCAGATTACATGAGCCGTCGGGGGTCATGAGCGGCAGATGAACATCATCTTGTTGTCTTAAAAATACATCCTCATAGCGCATCCCCAGTTCCTCGGCCACAATCGAACAGTAGGTGCTCTCGGCGTTTACCCCCACGTCCGACCGCAGGGCTATGATACTCACCGCGCCATCCTGCTGAATCATCAATCCCGCTGCTCCTGCTCCGCGGTTTTCATCCCATTCATGATCCCACATAAAACCCAGGCCGTGCATTCTACCATTGGGCAGCTTCCTCGTGCCGGGCGGGTGCCATTTCTCATCCCATCCAATGGCCTTCTTGCCTGCGTCAATGCATTCCCTCAGGCTGTCTCTCACCGGGAACCCGTGTGTACGTTTGAACTCCTCCAGCTGGGTCATATCCTGCCCATCGGCGCCATCGTTCTTGAGCGCGACCTCGATCGGATCCATGCTCAACTCAGCGGCCACGTGGTTACACACATGGGTAAAGGCAAAGCACGGCGGAAGCTGTTCACATCGAATCGCCATAACGGGCCCTTTGTTAACCTGGGCAACAAGGGTCTCGGATTCGACATGAGGAACACGAGAGTTCTCCAGGAAATGCAAACCTGCCTCAAAAGAGAGGTTAGCGAAAAAGCTCTTGATTTTCACTGCGCTAATCGTGCCGTTTTTTTTGACCCCCACCTTAAACTCGCTCTCCATGGCGTCCAAAGATCCGAAGGTAAAATCATCCCTTCTATCAAAGATCCATTTAACGGGCCGTCCGGTCCTCTTGGCCAGAAGTGCGCTCACGTATTGAGGAACCATGCCATAGTCTATCCAGTTCCACCCCCCGAACATGGCCCCATTGTAAGGGGAGTTGATTTTCACCTTGCTCATGGGCATGCCGAACCACATATTCATCATCCACTTGTGCTCGTAGGGGTGCTGGTGATGAAGCCAGAGCTCTGCGCACTCTCCTTCCCATCTTGTGATACCGCTCAACGGTTCCGCGTCCGAACACCCGTGATACCGTCGCCTGGCCTTGAACTCGATGATCTTGTCGGCCTCTTTGAAACCCTGTGCTACGTCGCCAAAGCGAAAAAAACTCGAGGGCTGAAAAAACAAAGGTAGCAGATTGCCCTCCGGCCACCACTCGGGCCGTGTCAGGGGTGCACCCGGTTCCAGGGCCTCCCGCGCATCCAGGACGAACGGCCGCTCCTCCCACTCGACCCGTATGAGCTTCAATGCCTCGTTGGCACTATCCTCTGTATCTGCCGCCACCACAGCGCCTACTTGCTGCCCCTGGAAGTAGGCATACCCGGCCAGGATATCCTCTTCCCCGCCGTGCAGCGTTGGGATCCTTCTCCCGTGTATCTCGGGATCATCATACCTGAGCACAGCCCTCACGCCCGGCAAGGCCTCGGCCCTGCTCGTATCCATGCTGATAATCCTTGCATTGGCAAAAGGGCATGTCAGCCATCTCGCATAGAGCATCCCCGGCAGTATCACGTCCCTCGTATACGTGGCCGTTCCGCTTGCCTTCCGGAATCCGTCGATCCTTCGTATGCCCCTTTTGCCCAGGATATTGAATGTGTCAGGGATAAACTTGTCGTGCTCCATGGGGTTATTCGGCATTTCCTTGATATCTTCGATCATCCTTCTTCGACCTCCGAAAGAGATGCCATTTCGTGGGCTGCTTCCAATACCGCTTTGACATGCTGGGGGTAGGTCCCGCACCGGCACAGGTTTCCCGCCAGGGCCTTCTTCACCTCTTCCTCCGTCGGGCTGGGGTTCCTGTCCAGCAAGGCCTTTGCCGTTACCACAAACCCCGGTGTGCAGTAACCACATTGCATACAATGGTGTTTCACATACAGCTCAATCAGCGGGTGACCTGCCCTTGCGATACCCTCTACCGTCTCTATGTGCATGCCGTCACACTCTATGGCCAGGGTCATGCACGATAAAATGGGCCTCCCCTCCATAATGACCGTACACGAACCGCATGCCCCCCGATCACAAAACATCTTTGCCCCTGTCAGACCCAGCTTGTCGTGGATGAGGTAGTACAGGGTCCAGTTCGGCTCAACCAGGACCTCATAGGCCTCCCCGTTGATGGTCAGAGTTATCAGTCCCTCGGGTCGTCTGAGCGGTTCGGTCTTGTGCTCGGCAATGACGTGGGACTTGAGCTCGTCAAAAGTATCAAAGGTGGTCGCGCAGTAAGGACATTGGTATCTCGATCTGTCAATGGGCGCCTCAGACATTTTCTCCTCCTTATGTTATACCCCTCAGGGCCCTCAAGAACACCGACTGCTTGATCCGGTTCTCATAGTCGTTTCTGAAATACTTGAGGGTGTCCAACACCGGGATCGGGGCTGACTGGCCAAGGCCGCACAGGGAGGAGAGCATCATCACACTGGAGAGCTCCTCCAATACCCCGATATCCTCGTGCACACCCTCGCCTTTGGTCAGCCTCTCCAGGATCTCAACCATGACTTCGGTCCCTTCGCGGCAGGGTGTGCACTTCCCGCAGGACTCCTCGCTGAGAAACTCCATGGTCCGGTAGACAGAGTCAATCACATCTCTGGTATTGTCAAATACCGTGATGGCACCTGAGCCCAACACGGTTTCATAGGACAGGGGGGTCTCGATCATGGAGGTAGGCACGATGCCGCCGGTGGCACCGCCCACCTGGACCATCTTTACCTCTGTGGCGCCGGCAAGCTCGGTGACCACCTCGCTGAGACTGCTTCCCATGACCACTTCATACACACCCGGCCTTTGCACATCGCCGCTTACCGAGAAAACCTTAGTACCGGTGCTCTCTTTGGTGCCCATCCCGGCAAACCAGGAGGCCCCCTGAGAGATGATGGAGGGGATGTTCATGAGGGTCTCCACGTTGTTGATGATGGTTGGTTTTTCCCACAGCCCCTTGCTTGGGGGAAAGGGCGGTCGGTACCGGGCCTCCGGCCGTTTTCCCTCGATGGAGTTCATGAGGGCAGATTCCTCGCCGCAGATGTAGGAACCGGCACCTTCCCGGATCTCTATATCCAGCCCGTCGAGATAACCCTTCTGCCGCACCTGATCACAGGCACCGGTGAGGAGGTCAACCAGGAAGTGGTACTCGCCCCGCAGGTAGATATAGGCCTTCTTTGACCCTGTGGCATAGCCGGCAATGGCGAGGCCCTCAATCAGGCCAAAGGGGTCATGCTGGATGATGTAGCGATCCTTGAAGGTTCCCACCTCGCCCTCATCCGCATTGCAGATAATAAACTTCTCATTCCCGGGGGCCTTCCTGGCCAGCTCCCACTTCACACCACAGGGAAACCCGGCCCCTCCCCTGCCCATGAGTTTTGAGGTCTTTACCTGTGAAATGACTTCCTCAGGGGTCATCGTGCGGGCCGTTGCCAACGCCTTAAAGCCATCCCTTTTCAGGTAGGTGGCAATATCACCGGGATCAATCACCTCACAGTTTCTTAAAACAATTCGCGTCTCTGCCACGACTTATCCTCCACCAACAGCTATTTGTGGGACTCCAGGATCTGGGATATCATCCCAGGGGTCAGGTCCCCGTACACCTCATCATTTATCAGCATGGCCGGGGCCTGATCACACGCTCCGATGCAGTTGGTCAGCTCAAAGGAAAACCGTCCGTCAGGCGTGGTCTCGCCAGGCCTTATCCCGATCGCCCTTTCCACGCTCTCAATAATCAAGGGCGCATTCTTCATGTAGCAGGGCATACTCTTGCATATCCTGATTACGTGCCTCCCCTGGGGTTTAGCGGAAAGAAAGGCATAAAAGGTGGCCACACCATACACGTCGCCGACCGAAAGTCCCAAGGTACCGGCGATATCATCGATTGCTTCTTCCGAGATGTGCCCCACTTCCCTCTGTCGGGACTCAAGCAGGACGAGCAGCCTCTCTCGTTTGCCGTTTACCGGCGCAGGCTTCGCCTTGGCCTTCCCCTTGCTCGCACCCTCTCTTCTCTTGCCTGCTTCCGGCCACATTAAGGCACTGGTTGGGCAGTACTCTATGCAGATCCCGCAATCCTTACATACCTCTTTGTTGAGGGGCACGTCACAATCTACGACAACCTTGGAACCAAAGCCGCGATAGGCCATGCTGTAAACATTCTGAGCGGCGATCTCGGTGCATGCCCGAATACATTTTCCGCACAGAATGCACTTGGACATATCCCGACGCACATAGGGGCTCACATCCTCTACCGGGTAGAATCGCGGTTTTCTCACCTGAAATCTCGGAGCACCCACCTCCAGATCGGATGCAATCTCGTGCAGCCCGCACTCCTTGACCTCCGAGTCAGTCACACAGGGGCCTGTGTGCCCTGAAAGCAAAAGCTCCACGGTTGCCCGCCGTGCCTCCATGACCTTGGCGGAACGTGTATGGATGACCATGCCTTCGGCAATCGGTGTGTGACAGGAGCCAACCAGTCTCGGTGATCCCTCCACCTCTACCACGCAGATGCGGCAATTGCCTGATGGCGTTATACCCTCCTGGTGACACAGCGTGGGGATCTCGATGTCGACCTTTTGTGCCGCCTCGAGAATGGTCATCCCTTGTTGACCACTCACCCTGGTACCGTCAATCGTAACGTGTACCTTTCCCATGTTACCTCACCCATGTTCTTGAGATGTTTTACAAAAGCAAAAGGGGTCTGCTCTTGACCCTTGATGATACGGCTCATAATTTTTGCGGCGATGCGGAGTACGAGGTTGCGTTTCAGCGCGGCACGAACTGGGGCTCTGGGTGAGCTTTGCAGGCGATGATACCGAATCCGCACCGAAGAACCATAGCAGAAGTTGATAGAGAGTTTCAGCGTTCTCGCCGCCAAGAGGATAAAGGAGAAACGGGAATTTTTCAATACAATTTTGCCTTTTCAATCCAACGAATCCTAGCAATCCTGTCTAAGAAAACCGACGTTCTTTCTTCGAATTTAAGCGTGTCACCTGACTACCTGCAGATACGTGCCATGGGAGCATGAAACGAATGGATCCGCACTTTAGCCCTTTACAAATGCCCTCAAGGAATGGAAACTAAGTCCTTCGATTTATGAGTTCGATGACGAACCTATTTACACAGGACTTAGTGCTGAGTGAGCAAAGTTTATGAAAAAAGCGAAAAAAATACGTCACCATATTTGCGAATCGAAGCACTAGTCCCTATCGCACGTCAGTCTGGAGGGTATCGACATGCATGTCAAAGAAGCCATTGCTCGCCGCCGGAGCATCCGCACCTATGCCGCGACCTCAATTCCCCCTGAGCATATGGAGGTCCTCTTTCAGGCCTTGCAGTTAGCACCCTCTGCGAGTAACACGCAGAACTGGGAGTTTATCCTGGTCGGTGACCCCGATCTGAAACGCCGTCTCGTTCCCGCCTGCTTTCACCAATCCTTTGTGGCCAAATGCGCCTATTTCATTGCAGGGATTGCCGATCCCGCACTGAGATGGCATCAGGTGGATATCACTATTGCGCTTACCAATTTCACCCTTCAGGCCACAGAGCTTGGCTACGGCACCTGCTGGATCGGTGCATTCGATGAAAACGGGGTCAAAGAGCTTTTAGGAGTGCCTGGCTATAAGAAGGTCGTAGTCTGTATGGCCTTTGGCATGCCCAAGGGAAAGCCCTTCCCCTCGGGCCGGAAGCCCCTTGAGGGATTTATTTACTTGAACCACTATGGTCACCCATGGAAGCACACCGCATGAACCTGGCAAATCCAACAACTACTGTGCATTCCGGGAACCGCTCGGCACTGACACGCACCAATGAACCACCCTGCAGCAAGCTGCAGGGTATCCAATGTCAAAGTCCCCTCCCTTAATGGGAGGGGATAAAGGGGAGGGTGACCAGACATCTTATCACCCCCACTTCACCCTGTTAAATAAAGATGGCGAAGAATTTGTAACCTATCTATTCTATGCGTATCTATTTTCCTTATGATAGCTTCTACTATTCTATTTAACTGGGCAGGCCTCCCCCATCAAGGGGGAGGCACTGTGTTGTAACCCTGCAGCAAGCCGCAGGGAATTATCAAGTTAACTCAGTCTTGTGAAAGCTAGACAGGAGGCTTATGAAAGATGAATAAACAAAAAGACATTGAAGACCGGAAAATAAAGATTGCTCAACAGATTGCAGTTTTATCCAGGTTACTTGGCATGATTCCCTCTGACGATACCATAGAGCTCAGTGAGCCTATGACTCATCATTCAATGGCGTTGTCAGAATGGCTCAACGACGCAAGAAACTCATTTCTGAAATTGTCTGTTCTGATCGGTAAGGAACTGAATATCCAGTTGCAGTAGGCCCGGCTTCATAAGGTATGAAAGCCGCTGAAACAAACGCAAGAGCCTTGTCACATTGTGCCTATTTACACCGCACCGCCTTTTCTTCGTCTCGTTCTTTTGAAGTTGCTTTTGAAAGAGGGCGCGTTGCCTCGCCATTGCCGTGAGCTGGAGTCACCCATTTCCTCATACCGCAAGAGTCAGAAGTTGCCTAGTGACAATGAGTCGTCTGCCATAGGCCCGTGTTCCATGCCATTCACGAAAAAACCGTAATCGGAAGATCAATTTGTCTTCCCTGAGTCCACATCCATTAAGCTTGACCGAATTCGCGCCCTGTCTTGTATTTTTTTATACAATGTATTTGTATAGATAGATACAATTTACTTGACAGATTCCCTTAATAATTCTATGTCTTAACGACGGTAAAAAAGCCTGTGGTAACTACGAATCCATATAGAATCACAAGCAATGCGCTAATCCAAACAATTGACAATTGGGAGCGCCTCATAAATTTTAAGCTTAACCTGATTGGCTGCGGTGGCACCGCGCTAACCCTGCTTGGAATAAAAGACTCTACAAAGGACATCGATTTCATTGTGCCGTTGCTTAGGGAGTACGAAAGGCTGATGAAATTCCTGCGATCGCTGGGGTATGCAGAAAAAGGTGGGGGCTTGGCACATCAGGACGACCCTTATTTCTTATATCAATTCTGGGTCGGGAACCGTGTCTTTACTACCGAACTCCTTGATTCCCCCTTGGAATCGGGAAATAACATCTCCATACGGAAATGGCGCCACATCTATTTGGGCGCCTTGAACCTGTCAGACCTCATTATTACCAAGATGTTTCGCGGAACACAAGCTGACATCGCCGACTGTGTGGCTACTTATGCGGCATCCAAGATTGACCCCGAGAAGTTGCTGGAAAGATATGTTGAGACTGCGAGCCATGATCTCAATCCAGACAAAATGATCCAGCATTTCATTTTGCTTGCGGAAGCATTGTTCGAAAGGCACATGGTAACCAATACCTTTTTGGAAAAGGCAAGGTCGTACGAATGGAAAAAGAAGAATTGATAGAAGCTCTCGGACAGCTCGGATATCAGCTATTTGCTACTGAAGCAAAGAAGATTGGAAAGAAAAAGATATACGCTGTTCTGAACGAGCTAGCTCATTCCACAGACTCCAGACTAATCGAAGCCTTCCCGGTTGTTTTGGCAAATTGCGCTCATCGAGGCATTAACCTGGACATGCGTACGGTACTATCCGGACACGGCCCAAGGGGCCCAAAAAAACGAAGGCTTGAAAAACTGATCTTGGCCAGCATTGATTTGCTAAACCAAGAGGGATTGGATAAACCGCGAGGTTTCGACGTGTTTATAGAATCACTAAGGCTCAAGTACGGTGACGTGCTCGCGGATGAAAACTTGGCGCTGGACAAAGGGCTTTCCGTATCAACAGAACGTCTCAGAAACGCGCTCAGGCGATATGCCGCAGATCTTGAAAAATCCGAATCTGCCGGCGAAAAGGAACGGAATAGCCAACTCCGATCATTTAAGCTCAACCTTCACCTCAGCACTCTATTCTCTCCCAAACAGAAGGAACTTGTCCTAAAAAAGCTGAGCGGAGAGCCCCTCAGTAAGACCGAACAAGAATACTACTCACGAATTGTCAAAAAGAAGCTTGAAGCTCTGTCGAATAGCGAGATGCGTAAAATAGCTTCAGCCTTAACCAAGAAATAGATCTGCGTCTTCTGCCCCTATTCTTCAAATCGTACTATCTCCCTCAAAGCCGTATTTGCACCCGCTTGGGGTTTTGATAGCAGTCAGGTTTGGCCGGGCGGTTGTTGGAGAGGATGTGTGCCATCTCTAGATCAGTCGTGTTACCAACGAGCTGTTCTATCTCGAATTTGGCATTCACAGCTTCCAGTTTCCCAGCCGCTATGTGGCGGGCTTGTTCCTTCTTGCGGATATTGAAAGAATGTGGTAAAGATTAGCTAATTCTGAGTTGATCTGATCTTCAGCAGCCCAGCTCCAGCGAAACCGCGATACTATCTCTCTTGCTCACGCACAGCTCGAATCACCACTCTCGCTCACACGCTCAGATGATTGCCCACTCTCAACTACCGCTGAGCATGGGTATTATGAGTTTCCCCTTTGGCCTCAATGGATATACGAGCTTGAAGAACCGGCCAGTAATTGCAGCCTCATTGCCAATAAAGGGGTCAAGTCTCCGTTTGACTCTTGTCTATGAGAACGAGGCTAGTCCTTGACATGGGACGTTTTCTCCTAACCACGCTCTTGCAGCCGACAGCTATTCGCTACGGCTGAAGAGCCCGATAGGGCGGACCGCTCGCTGTTGCTCGCTCGGCCTACGGCCCCCCGCCCTATCGGGCTGCGAGATGTGCCGATTGAGTTTCATAGGCTCCGCTCGCGCTCCGCCTATCAAACTCAATCGAGCCGACCCCCTTCGGGCTTC
>DATKZQ010000171.1:0-9234 GCA_035527895.1 Desulfatiglandales bacterium | reverse complement strand
CGCCAAGTACTGCCCCGGCAAATCCAAGATACAGGGAAGGGACCACTGGCTCAAGGCCCTCAAGCACGCCGTGGACGTGTACGGTCCCGGACGGGTGAACACCCACTTTGTCACCGGGTTCATGGAGCCCGAGGAGAGCCTTCTGGAGGGAGTGGAGTGGATGTCGGAGAACGGCATCGGCAGCATTCCCCTGATCTGGAGCCCCGTTGAGGGAACGAGGTACAACAAGTTCCGCGCGCCCTATGGGGAGTGGTTCGTGGAGATGGGTATGAAGATCGCCGATATCCGCCTCAAGCACGAATGTGGCATCTTCGAGTCCGCGGCGCTTCCAAATGACTGCTACCTGTGCGCCATGCCCTCAGTCATCGCAGAAGCTCTCCGCCTCCGCAAGGTGGAAAAAAAATTCGAGGTAAAAAAGAAGGAAGTGGCCCCTGCATAGACCCTGGCAGGAATTCAAATTTCCAGTCTTTATAATAAGTTCAAATGACCTTAAGTCCATAATAAAATATTTATTCCACATTAGGAGATCTAAACATTGAAGGTATAAAAGGGGAACGATGAAAATAGCCATTGTGGGTGCCGGCGGAATGGGTGCCATGACAGGAGGATTGCTCAAAGAAATAGAGGGAGAAGACGTCTCTCTCTATGATATCCATAAAGAGCACATAGAGACGATTAAGCGAAATGGGCTCCTCATAGAAGGCATCGGTGGCGAAAGGTATGTCCCCGTCAACGCCACTACGCGGATAGAAGACATTGGAATCGCCGACCTTATTATAATCTTCGTTAAATCCTATGACACTGAGGAGGCAGCAGCCGAAGCCGTAAAAATCAATAGTGAACATACCACTGTTTTAACCCTCCAGAACGGCCTCGGAAACGTGGAAATACTCGAGAGAGCATTCGGCAGTGAGAAGGTCATCGCGGGGACCACCGATGCCGCCGCAACGATAGTGGAGCCCGGAAGGGTGAAACATACTGCCTATGGAAACGTGTATATAGGTGAGCTTAGCGGAGAGATCACAGGGCGTGTAAGGGAGATTGTCGCTCTATTCTCTGAAGCAGGATTCAATGCGCATCCCTCGGACAATGTCATGGGACTGATTTGGACAAAACTCATCTTGAACCTTGCCATTAACCCACTCGGGACTATCTTACGGGCAAGGTGTGAAAAGCTCATAGACAATGACTATTCAAGGGCGCTCATGAGGCAAATCGTCGAAGAGGCACTTCGTATTTCTGATAAGAAGGGAATCAAGCTGATATACCCGGATATGGTGCAGGCGGCCTATGATTTGGCAGAAAAAAATGCCACAAGCTTCAACTCCATGGCCCAAGATTTTTTAAAAGGCAAAAAGACGGAGATCGATTTTATCAGTGGGGCAATTGTCAAAGAGGGAGAGCAAGTAGGGATTTCTGCCCCCTTTAATCAGGCAATGACCATGATTGTAAAGGCCCTTGAGCACACAATAGAAAAATAATATGACTTGCAGGCAATCATGGGCTGAGATTCAGCACTTTAAGGAGATATACAATTCCTAACAAAAGAAAAGGATAAGGAGGCTTTTTTATGAAACATATTCATTATCTTGATGAAAAGGCAGAAGAAATTAGTGAAGCGGGGGCTAAGGGAATAAAAATGCGCACTGTCATCGGAGAAAAGGATGGTGCTCCCAATTTTTATATGCGGATTGTGAGCTTTGAACCCGGTGGGCAAAGCCCAAATCACAGCCATCCTTGGGAACATGAGAACTATATTATCAACGGCAGGGGCATCTTGGAGGTAGATGGGAAAACAGTTAACGTTCATCCTGGTGATGTAATCTATATACCTCCTAATGCCAATCACTATTATCGAGCAATAGATGCAATGGAGTTGATTTGCCTAATTCCAAAACTGTAGAAGTGCACCTGGATGGTGTATGATGATACGCTAGATGATAAGGTGCATAAGCGGTTTACAGTAAGAATTCGTTGCTACGACTCTATCGAGCAAGACTAATTTTTATTCAATTCGTAAGACAAGGAGGATGACGATGGAAATCTTATCTCAGCTCCGCAAATATAACTATCAACAAGTAGTTTTTTGCAATGACAACTCATCCGGATTAAAGGCAATCATTGCTGTACACGACACCACCCTCGGACCGGCGCTGGGAGGGGTCAGGATGTGGCCTTATGCCTCTGAAGAGGAGGCGCTCGAAGATGTGCTGAGGCTGTCCCGAGGAATGACCTACAAGGCCTCCGTGAGCGGATGTAACCTTGGAGGGGGAAAGTCGGTTATTATTGGAGATCCAAAAACTCAGAAGACAGAGGCCCTGCTCAGGGCCATGGGGCGATTTATTCATTCCCTGGGAGGCAAATACATCTGCGGTCAGGATATCGGAACAAACTCCCATGATATGGCGGTGATCCAACAGGAAACGCCGTTTGCCTCCTGTGTCCACGAGAAGGCAGGGGGCCCCGGTGATCCATCCTTTGCCACCGCATGGGGTGTTAAGACGGGTACTCAGGCAATATTGAAAGCCGTTTACGGCAGTGATTCGTTGACTGATCGGCGTATAGCCATCCAGGGAGTGGGCAATGTCGGCTACTTCGTGGCAAAATACTGCCATGAAGAGGGGGCCAAGATCATCGCTGCCGATATCTCCGAGGAGTTATTGAAAAGGGTCAGCGATGAGTTCGCCGCGGAAATCGTGGGCATAGATGACATCTACGGTGTCGAGTGCGATGTATTTTCACCCTGCGCATTCGGGGCTGTAGTGAACGACGATACCATTGATAAATTCAAGTGCAAAGGTATCTCCGGTAGCGCCAATAATGTCCTTAAAGAAAATCGTCACGGCATGGAATTACAGAAACGAGGGATCTTCTACGGGCCCGACTATCTTGTCAACTCCGGCGGCCTGATCCACTGCCAGGAGGAGGTTCTGGGTGAGGTGGTAAAGGAGCGGGTCTTGGAAAAGGTTTCCCGGATTTATGATCAAACCCTTCAGGTATTCAAGAAGGCTGAGGAGGAAGGTATCAGCACGGCCGAGGCATCAGACCGAATCGCAGAGGAGAGGATTAAGAGCATTTCTGAAATAGGGAGAATCTGGGCAGAATAATGCTGCCAAACAGAGCATAGGTCATATGTTCATGCTCAGTTCAAATCCTAAGTTTTTTTTCATTTGCTAAATACCCAGGGATAAACACTAGATATATATCAAGGTTATCCGCTGACTAGAGTGCAATTGAGGCATTTCCAAGGTATTTAATTAGGCCATGCTGAAGAAGGCCAGTCTTATCAGTATCTAACGCAATCAAGTTTTATCGAGGTTAATAATGCTTCTGACCGATGAAGAAAAGGCAATGCTGGACGGATCGAGAGGTGAGTCTGTACGAAAGGCTATGGAGATTATCGTTCGGCTCGGGGAAATCTACGGAGCAGAGCGTTTGGTTGAATTCACCTCAGGGCACATCGACGGAAACATCGACAAAGAGCATAACCAGACAAGTATTGAGTTTCTCGAAAATTTGGCCTTAGAGGGGATCTCGATCAAGGCTTTTGTCACCCTAAATTCCGTTGGCCTGGACAGAGAGCGTTACGAGGAACTGGGGTTCTCCATGGAGGACTTCAAGGATCAGGTGCGTCTCAACCACGTGTTCGAGTCTATCGGGTGCATCGGCCTTTACTCTTGCATCCCCTACTTCGGGGGAAACCTTCCCAGATTTGGCGAACATGTGTGCTGGTCCGATTCCGCCACCATACCCTTTGTCAACTCCGTAGTCGGTGCGCGGAGCAGCAGGGAAGCCGGCCTCAGTGCCCTGATGGCAGCCATTGTAGGACGAACTCCTCTCTACAGTTACCACCTTCAGGAAAACCGCCGTGGCCAGATCCTTGTGCAGGTCGAGGCCTCCCTCAAAGGGATTCACGACTACTGCGCCTTGGGTTATGCAGTCGGGGAAAAGGTAGCGGGGAAGGTCCCTGTGTTCGAAGGATTGGATCCCAAGCCGGGGATGCGCGAGCTTCTCTCATTGGGAACAGGCATGGGCACCTCAGGCTCCGTTGGCATGTATCACATTACAGGGATAACACCCGAGGCCTCGACTCGTGAGGCAGCATTCCACGGAAAAAGACCTGAAGAGACCATCTCTATCACGGCTAAGGACCTGGATGCGGTCTACCGGACATTCAACGATGCCCCGGGAGATGATATGGATTTCGTGGCCCTGGGATGTCCGCACAACTCCCTCAGACAGATTCAAAGGATCGTTGAGGTGCTTGACGGGAGACGTATCCACGAGAACGTGAGGATGTGGGTTCATACCGCTGCGCCCATTCGTACTATGGCGAATAGGATGGGCCTGACCGAATGCATCGGAAACGCCGGAGGTCATATTACCGCGGATATATGCAGTGTGTGTGCTCCTGTAAAAAAGCTTGGTGCCCAGTCCGTGGCCACGGATTCCGTGAAACAGGCCTTTTACTCCCATATTTTTAATGGGTTCAAGACACGGCTGGGGAGCGTAGAAACCGTGGTTGAGTCGGCGATTTGCGGCAAATGGATTGGAGACTGAGCCATGGACAAATTTATTTTAAAGGGTAGATTGATATCCGGAGGAAAGGCAGAGGGAGAGGCCCTAGTCACCAAAGATCCTATTGTGTTTAACCTCGGTATCGATGCAGAAACTGGGATCATTACCGAGGAGGGACATGAATTGCAAGGCCAGAGCGTAATTGGCAAAGTGCTGGTGTTTCCCTTCGGAAAGGGAAGTACCGGGGGTGCCTACACCATCTTTCGTATGGGCAAGAAGAAAACCGGCCCAAAGGCAATGATCTGCCAATTTTCTGAAATATTAACCACTATAGGTTCCATGCTTGGGGAAATACCGGTAGTGGATCAGATCTCGGAAGAGGATCTGGCTAAAATCTCAACTGGGGACAGAATTGTAGTAAACGCCGATGAGGGCAAGGTTGAGATCTTTCCGGCAGGAAACAGGTAGTCATTTCCCATACCAGCTGGCCTAATATTAATATAGGCACCACACAGAAAGGAGGTGAAGGAAAAACTATTAGGAAAAATGATAAGATTTTTGTTAGCTTAGTAACCATTTAGAGAAAGGAGAATAAGCAATGTCTAAAAAAGGACAATCAAGAATGGGCATTGTGCTCGCGCTTGTTCTGGCGATTGCAATGGTCCTAGTGGGATTTGTTCCGGCCGTATGCTCCGCGGAAAAACTTCCGAAACTGAATCTTAAGGCAGCTCAAAGCATGATGCCAAGGGACAGCACCACCCACAAGGAGTTGATGGAAATGTGCGAGGCCATCACCAAACGAACAGGCGGTAAGGTAACCTGGAAGTTCTATGGGCCTGAGATCGGCGATTGGACGGAGCTTCAGAGGATGTGCATGAAGGGCATGGTAGACCTCCAGTTCAATGCCTTTGACTCAGGACTGGATGCAAGGTGGAACATCCTCTACCTGCCCTTCCTCGTGGCCTCATGGGATGAGGCGAGAAAGGTCTACTCCGAAGGCGGTCCCTTTGATGAGATCGGTACACAATGGGCCGCGGACGGAAAGCTGCAATATCTGGGCACCTGGCTCAACGCCCTGGGAAGCGTCACATTGAACCACGATCCAGTAAGCAATGCCGTGCAGGCCAAGGGCGTGAAGATCAGATGCCCTCCCCTCGAGATCTTCAAGTGCTATGTCGAGAAAATGGGCTTCGACACGGTTACTCTCCCCTATGCAGAGGTTGGTGTGGGACTGTCCACAGGCGTTGTGGATGGACTGGTGGGTGTTGGTGCGGTCAACATCTACAAGGACTTCCGAGACCTGGCCCGTACCATGATCGTGACCTATGAACTGTGTGAATCGTGGGCAATCACTGCAAACCTGAAGCGATGGAACAGCCTGCCCAAGGCCTATCAGAAGATTTTTCAGGAGGAAGCCAATAGGATACGGGCAAAACACCTCACCATAATTGAAAAAGAGGAAATGGAATACCAGCAGAAGCTGAAGGATAAGGGCTGGACCATAGTTAATATGAAGAAAGACCATCCCAAGGAGCTAAAGATCTGGATAGACAATTGCAGACAGTGCTGGGATGTTCTTGAGTCTACCGTGGGAAAGAAGTGGATGGACCTGCTCAAGAAGAGGCTAAGTGAGCTGGGGGTAATGTAATGCTTTGCCATACCGGTAAATCATGGTAAACATTAAAATTCCTCCGAGCCTTTTCTCTAAGAGGCTCGGAGGGCCAATATGCGTAAGGAGGTGCATCATTAAATCTTCGAGTACGATGAGCCTTTTGGTAAAGTGGATAAAAAAATGCAATTCCGGGCTGGCGGCGCTTCAGAGGGGATTTCTGTTTTTCACCATGGGCCTCCTCACCATTGCCATGTTCACCGAGATAGTCTCCCGGTATGTCTTCCACAACTCGTTCTTCGGTCTTGAGCACTTTATTGGGTTTGCCGCCATGTGGGTATACTTCATAGGTTCCGCCTATGGAAGCTATGAGAGAAGTCATGTGAAGGCAGAGCTTATTCGTACCATCGTACGCAGTAAAAGAACATACAACATCATAAGGGCAGTATCCGCGGCCATATCTACCACGGTATCCTGCATCTTTGTGATCTGGAGTTACGAGTTTTGCATGGAAAGCATTGCGATGAAGGAAACAACATGGACCTACCACGTGCCCATGGTCTATTTCCAGTCCTCCCTTTTCGTGGGAGGCATCTTGATGGTCGCCTATTTCTTATGGGAGACGATAGATTGTGCGCATGACGCGTACCGATCCTAATCGGAAAAGGATATAATGGAAGGAGTTATACTAGGATTCATCATAGTCATTGCCTTAATTGTCATGGGGGTCCCGATTGCCATGGCCTTTGGCGTATTGGCCTTCATCCTTTTGGCCTGGTTCAATCAGGATGCATCGTACCTGCTGCCCACGATCTTCATAAAGATGAGATCTGTCGTATTGCTCTCGGTACCACTCTTTATTTTATTCGGCAGTATCCTGGATACCAGTGGCCTGGCAGGCAAGATGATCGACTTCGTAAACTCGATTGGACAGATCATAAAGCTCGGCAAAAGCGGTTTGGGCACCGTCACCGTCGCCGCCACCGCCATGTTCAGCGCGATCTCCGGCACCGACTCGGCTGCGATCGCGTGTATTGGCACCATCATGATTCCCAGGCTGGTAGCCCAGGGCTATCAGCGAGGCCATGCCACGGCACTAATCGCCTGCTCCGGTATCCTGGGACAGCTCGTACCACCCAGCGTACCTATGATATTTTACGCCATTATGACAGGCAACTCGGTGCCCGGGTGTTGGCTTGCGACACTGGGCCCCGCCATCATTATCGTCATTATGTACTCATTCCTTAATATGCTGATGGTGCGAAACCTTCCCCTCAAGATGCCCCCCAAATTGCCCACGTTGAAAGAGCAGACAAAGGCGATACTGGTGAGCACCTACCGGGCGATTCCGATTCTCGTGCTGCCTGTGGTTGTGTTAGGAGGTGTCTATGGTGGAGTTGTCACACCCACGGAAGCTGCCTGCCTCGGTGTAGTGTACGTGATTGTGGCAGGTTGTTTATTTTACCGGACGGTAAGATACGAGGAGATAAAGAGCGCGATGATCTCGGCCTCGGTGATCAGCGGGGTGGTGCTCGTCATGATATTTTTCACCGAGATAACCAGCAAAATCCTCATAGTAGAGGGGATAACCGAGTCCTTGAGCAACTGGGTCGTTGCACATTCACCTAATATGCTTGTGACTCTCGCCATGATCAACATAGTGCTGCTTTTCATGGGGATGATAATGAATGACCTCAGCGGCACGGTGCTGGCCGCGGCATTGCTCTACCCCATTGCAATAAACGCAGGTGTTCACCCCCTTCATTTCGCGGCCATTGTAGGCGTGAACATGGGGTTGGGAACGGTAACACCGCCCACTGCGCCTATGCTGTATCTCGCGGGCCGCATTGGCAACAGCTCTGCAGAAGAGTACATGAAGCCGGCTCTGTTCCTCATGTGGGTAGGCATGCTTCCAGTGGTGATCATTACCACCTATTGGTCGGGGCTCTCACTGTATATGCCGAACCTGGCGGGATACTCACGCTAATGATAGGGGATTTATAGGTATTTTAGGGATGATCGGGGGGCATTTCCATTCCTGATAGGCGTGCAAAGATCCTAAACATGGTACAAAAGGTGGAGTAGGTGAGCATCAAGATCACTACACTGAGCGAAAACACAGCCACTATCGGCTGTCTTGCCGAATGGGGCTTGAGCATGCTGGTGAGCACTGAGGATTCTCACATCTTGTTGGATACTGGCACCACCATCACCGCAACCCATAATGCGGATATGCTGGGTGTAGATTTGTCAAAGGTGGATACAATTGTCCTGAGCCACGGCCATTTCGATCACACAGGGGGGCTGCGCGAGATATTGCGAAGAACCGGTGAGGTAGAAGTCATTAGCCATCCGGATATCTGGGCGCCCAAGTATGCACGGGTGGATGACCGAGAATTTTACGTGGGCATCCCCTTTCAACGCCTCGAACTTGAAAGCCTGGGAGCACGATTCAAACTCACAAGGGAACCCGTAAGGCTGGGGCATAGTATCATGACCACGGGAGAGGTCCCCATGAACACCGCCTTTGAAAAAATCGACCCTGATGTCTTCGTTATGAAGGATGGGACCCTGCAGCAGGATCCGTTGGCAGATGACCTGGCATTGATCATCCAAACCGAGGTGGGAATGATCGTAATTCTGGGCTGTGCCCACAGGGGTATCATCAATACTCTGCAACGTGCGCAGGAACTTACGGGAAACAAGACCGTCTATGCTGCTATCGGTGGTGCACACCTGTTCCGTGCTTCCGAATACCAAATCGAACACACTATTGCGGCCTTGAAGGGCATGGGCATTAAGAAGCTAGGACTCTCCCACTGCACCGGGATTCCGGCTGCAACTCGGATCTCTCAAGAGATTACGGATGCGGTGTTCTTAAACAATGCCGGCACCAGTACTACATTGCCTTAGCAGCAAAGGAGCAATGTGTTTGAATTATATGCTTAATAAAGGAGGTATATTTATATGTCTGAAAAATTAGTAGAATATTTCAATAAAAGTCCCCGGATTGGCACCCTGAGCACGGCGAGCAAGGACGGAAAGGTTAACGCAGCCGTGTTTGGAACCCCACGGATGATCGATCAAAAGACAGTCGTCATGGGGCT